>CAZFJU010000148.1:0-11283 GCA_964518995.1 uncultured Gammaproteobacteria bacterium | reverse complement strand
CGTGGTGATGTAGCTCAGCTGGTTAGAGCGGCGGATTCATAACCCGCAGGTCGGTGGTTCAAGTCCACCCATCACCACCAATCCCGATAGTCCCTTTAGTGGCAGCTGACGAGGACGGATTTTTCCGTGCCCACGCGGGTGCCTCCGCGCACCAAAGCACGCCAACGTACCCGCCGCACGGCGAGCGGCGTGCCCCTCGCCCGCCGCTCAACCTCTTCCCTCAGGCATTCGCCGGCGCGTTACGCGCCTTTCTTCTTGAACAGGCCGGTCAAGAACGACAACAAACCGCCGTTCTGCTTCGAGCCGGCTGCCGCGGAGGACGCCGTCGCCGAAGACGATGTCGAGGACGACGCCGAAGATGACGCGGAGGGCTGCGTGCTTGCCGCAGCCTTCGGCGCGGCGGCGTCCGCCTTCGGTGTAACGCCGGCGAGCTTGGCTTTGTGCTCGGAGATCACATCCATGAGCTCGGGCGACAGCACGTCATACGGCGGCAGACCGAGCTCGCGCAGTCGGCCGCGCACCTCGTCCATGCGCTCCTGGTCGAAGCCCGTCTCGATGATCGACGAGACAAACGCCGCGAACGTCGGCTCAGACCAGCCCTGATCGGGCGAAAGCTCCGTGTGGATGAAATCGAGTCCGTGAAACGGGTGCTTTTCGTCGTCGATGCGCCCGAACAGGTGCGCACCGCACTCCCGGCACGCGTTGCGCTTGATCGCCGCGCTCGCATCGACGACCTCGAGCTTGTCGGCGTTGGACGTGACTTCGACTTTGTCGCGCGGCACCACCGCGACCATCGAGAACAGTGCGCCCGCGGGCTTCCAGCATTTCGAGCAGCCGCAGATGTGGTTATGCGCGCTCTGGGAGCTGACGGTGACCTCGACTGGCCGCTCCGCGCACAGACACCTCAATACCCCGCCTGTGAAACTGCTCGCCCCGGCTCGAATCCCATTATCTACGGACGGATGAATCGAGATCGCCATTAGTTATTCTCCTGATCGATTGAGAGCGGCGGTATTGCCCCTGTTCAAGCTGCTCTAGAGACGGCCGAAGGCCGCGTGGTACCGAACCGTTCCGGCCGTGCCGGCCAGCGCGCCCGGCTCGAGCTCGAGCGCGAGGAAGGCGCTCTCGGGGACATCGTATTCGCACGTCAGACCATAACGCGCGGCGGGCGCGAAGCCGAAACGCGGGTAGTAATCCGGGTGGCCGACCACCACGACTCCGCGGAAACCGAGCTCGCGACACCGCTCGAGCCCCGCGCGCACGAGCTTCGAGCCGACCCCGCGATTCTGGTGGCCGTACAGCACCGCGAGCGGCGCCATGCCCATCAGCTTTTCATCCGGATGCTCGTCGACCGTGACCGGCGAGAACATCACATGACCGATGATGGCGCCATCTTCCTCGGCCACGAGCGATATCCACGGATCGGCCTCGGCGCGCAGCGCCTCGACCAGATCCGCCTCGCCGCCGGTGTCGAACTCGGCCGACACGAGCTCGCGAACGGCCGCCCGATCTTTGCCTTCTTCGTCACGAATCCGCATCGGACGCCTTGCCCCCCTCAACCTCGCCCGCGCGGGCGAAGCCGAATCCCGAGTCGCTATTTGATCCCTGCTCGCGAGATCATGCAAGACGCGTCAGCTGCTCCCGAGCCCTCCAATCGCTCGAACGGTGTCGATCGTGTCCGCATCCTCGGCCAGCTTGTCCGGACGATACCGCAGCACGCGCGCGAAACGCAGCGCCAGACCGCCCGGGTAGCGGCGACTCACTTGCAGTTCGTTGAACGCGATCTCGACGACGAGCTCCGGCCGCACTTGCACGACGTGACCGTCCTTCGCGACCGCGAGCCCTTCGAGATGCCGGGTCTGCCATGCAAGCATCTCGTCCGTGAGCCCTTTGAAAGTCTTGCCGAGCATCACGAAGCCGCCTGCCGGGTCACGCGCGCCAAGATGCAGGTTGCTGAGCCAGCCGCGCCGGCGGCCGCTGCCCCATTCCGCGGCCAGCACGACCAGATCGAGCGTATGCGCGACCTTGATCTTGAGCCACGCGGCGCCGCGGTTGCCGGCCTCGTACGGCGCATCGAGCGCTTTCGCCATCACGCCTTCGTGGCCGGCCGCGAGTGCGGCCTCGAGGAAGGCTTCAGCCTCCGCGAGGCTCGCGGTCACGACCCGCGGTACGAGCAGCTCCGCGGGCGCGAGCTCGGCGAGCCGTGCGGCGCGGTCCGCCGTCGGACGGTCGATGATGTCCTGGCCTTCCGCATGCAGGCAGTCGAAGCAGAACAGCGAGAGCGGCAGTGCATCGGCGTGCGCTTCAACGGCGAGCTTGCGCCCGAAGCGGCGCATCGTGTCTTGAAAAGGACGCGGTCGGCCAGAGGGCTCGAGCGCCAGCACTTCGCCGTCGAGCACGAAGCGGCTCGCCGGCAAGGCTTGGAGCTGCGCGACGATCTCCGGCACGCTCGCCGCCACATCGCGGCCGCTCCTGGAATAGACCCGAATGCCGGCGTCGCCTTTGTGGATCTGCACGCGCGCACCGTCGAGCTTGTATTCCAGCGCGGCCTCGCCGAGCGCCGCGAGCGCGGCAGCGATGTCCGTCGCGGGGCTCGCGAGCATCGGCCGGACAAACTCATAAAGCTCGAGCCGAAACCGGTCGAGCCCTGCCTCGCCCTCCGCCAGCACGGCCTCCGCGACGGCACCGGCGTCGCCGGCCAGCATGATCGCCCCGCGCACACTCGCGGCCGGCACCTCCGCCGCGGCGGCGATGGCGTCGGCCATGACGCCTTCCAGCGCGCCCTGACGCAGCTCGCCGAGCAGCAAACGAACCAGGAAGCGTTGCTCGATCTCGGTCGCTCGGCCGAGCAGCGCGGCCAGCGCTTCGCGGCGCCGCTCGCCCGAGCCCTTGCCGCCGATCGAGCGCAGGCCGTCGAGCGCCGCGCGGGCGTCGTCGATCGACAACGTCGCCGCGGCGGCAGCCGGGACGCCGCGCAGCGCCTGCAGCGCCGCGGGGCCCACGCCGAGACGCCCGCCCGGGTGTACGCCGGAGAGCCAGGCTACGGCGGTGCGACGCTCGCCGGGATCGCTTGCGCGCAATACCTCGGCGAGGCGCCGCACCTTCTCGAGCCGGCTGCGGGTCGCTGCAAGAGCTTCCGATGTCTCTGCGAGCGCCCGCAACCGCACGGCTGGAGCTGACGCTTAAGCGAGCGGGTCGCGCCGCCGGCGCCGAAGGAACATCGCGGCCCCTGCCAAGCCGAGCAGCTCGAGCAGACCGGCGGCGCCACCGCCTCCGCTCGATCGCGGCGGCGGCGGGGGCGGATTGGTCGCCGGTGCTGCCGCGACGGTGATCGTGAACGGCTGCTCCGCGATCTCGCCGGCCGCATCCTGCACGTGCAGCACGACTTGGTGAGCGCCGACATTCGCCGCCGTCGGGGTACCGGACAGCGTCGCCGTTCCGGAGCCGCTAGCGGTGAGGGTCAGCCATGCCGGCAGCGTCGGCGCGGTGATCGTCCGCGTATCGCCTTCGTCGGGGTCGGCGGTCGCAATCGCGTACTGGTACGCGCTGCCCGCGGTGGCCGATGTCGGCGGGGTGCTCGTGAAGGTCGGCGGGTTGTTGGCCGCCGCCGCGACGACAGCGATCGTGAACGGCTGCGTCGCCGTGGCATTGGCGGCATCGGTCGCAACCAGCTCGACCACGTGATCGCCGATATCCCCCTCCGCCGGTGTGCCGGCCAACGCCGCCGTGCCGTCCCCGTTGTCGACCAGCGTGAGCCATGCCGGCAGCGTCGCCGCCGTGATCGTCCGCGTATCACCGTCGTCGGCGTCGGCGGTCGCAATCGTATAGCTATACGCGCTGCCCGCGGTGGCCGACGTCAGCGGCGTGCTGGTGAAGGTCGGCGGGTTGTTGGCTGCGACGACCGCGATCGTGAAGGACTGCGTCGCCGTGGCGGTGGTCGCATCGGTCGCGACCAGCTCGACCGCGTGATCGCCAATATCCCCCTCGGCCGGCGTGCCGGCGAGCGCCGCAGTGCCGTCCCCGTTGTCGATCAGCGTGAGCCACGCCGGCGCGGACGCCACGGTAATCGCCAGTGCATCGCCGTCCGGATCCGTGGCGGCGATCGGATACGCGTATTCCGTGCCGACCGTTGCGCCGGTCACGGGCGCGCTCGTGAACGCCGGCGGCGAGCCGGCCGGGGCTTCGGTCTCTGCCGTCAGCGTGATGCTGTCGAGCGCCAGGGCTGCGGCGGAGCTCGGCGACAACGAATTGAAGAACACCCGCCAGCGAAGATCCGTTCCGCGGCTATCCGGCGGCACCACCACCGGCCCTGCACCCGGCTGCACGGACAGCCAGTGCGCGCCGCCGTTGGCCGACACCCAAAACGCGGCCGCGTCATGCGCGGTGCGCGCGGCGAACGTCGCGTCGAGCGCCACCGACACAATCGGCGTCGTCGCGTCATCGACCCGCAGCGAGGTCGCATGGCCAGACAGCTGGGCCGCCGGCGCCAAGCCCGCCGGCATCCCGATGTTGCGGTACAGCCGGTTCGCCTGCGGCAGCGCTCCATTGGTGATCGGGTCCCGGTCCTCGTTCCCGGCGACGACATCGGGCCGCCCGTCGAGATCGAAGTCACCCACGACCATCGCGTTGGTGATGTCCGTATCGGCGCCGATCGCCTGGCCCGAATCGAAGTTGCCGGTGCCGTCGTTGAGGTACAGGTGGTTGGGCCAACGCGGCGTTCCAGCCAGACCCGCCCCGCTCAGCAGAATGTCGAGGTCGCCGTCGAGATCGACGTCCACCAATAAGACATGGTGAGTGTGGTCGGGCTCGCCCAAGGGATTCAGATTCGTTGGCAGCGTGGTGCCCGAGAACGGCTCCGCCGGATTTCCCGAGTTCAGGTAGATACGGCTGATGCCCGGCGTATAGTTGCCGACGACCAGATCGAGCCAACCGTCGCCATTGACGTCACCGAGCGCGGCGCCCTGCGAATCGTCGCTCTCGGCGCCGATCGGCTTGCCGGCGTTCGGAAAGACGCGATTGCCGTGGTTCAAATAGAAGTAGTTCGGCTGATCCTCGTTGATCAGCACGATGTCGAGTTGGCCATCGTTGTCGAGATCGCCGACCAGCACGGTCTGCGTCGCCAAGGTGGGGACGCCGATAGGTGTTACTTCCACGCCGTCGAACGGCGCGGCGGGATTGCCGGAATGGAAATAGATGGCGCTGCTACGGCCGGCGTGCGTCGCGACGACGACATCGAGCCAACCGTCGCCGTCGATGTCGGCCAGCACGACGGCGTCGGCCTGGCCGGCATTCGTGGCGCTGAAATTAAACTCGACGTAGTCGAGGCCATTACCCGTATTCAGGTATAGGCGCGGCGGATGGTTGAGCGAGGCCGTCACGATATCGAGATGACCATCGCGATTGACGTCGCCGATCGCGACGCCGCGCGTATTCGACGTCTCGGTTCGCAGATCGTGCCACGGCCCGAGATTGCCGCTGCCGTCGTTCAAGTGGATCCCACCGCGGCCGGCCGCGCCGACGACGAGATCCGGCCAGCCATCGCCGTTCAGATCGCCGACCGCGACGGCTCGCGTGATCGTTGCAGCGAGTGGTTCACCCGCCGCCGACGGATCGAACGGCATGTTGAGCGGCTCTGCGCTGGTCAGCTTCAGCTCGCCGAGCGACGCAGCGCCCCAGTCCGCCTTCGTCTGTGCGGCATCGCTTAGATGCGCGTCGTCGAACGACTCCGTGAACGGCAAGCCTTCATGAGCCGCTGTCGCGATCCCGGCGGCCCCGACCAAGGCGAGCGCGACCGAGCTCGCGAGCGGCCGCCGCCGCAGCGCTTGCCCTATTCCATGCGTCTGCGGCACAGGCCGAATTGAATCCTTCATTTCGTTTTTCTCCGTTCTATACCGCTGCTCACGCGTGAGCAGCGAAGGCGTTCGCCGTTCGAGCTGATAGAGCAATAAGGTTGAATGCGCTTGGCACCGACGATGACGCAACGATCCCTCGCAGCGCGGCCACCGACGTATCAAGCCCCCGTTATCGAGCGTATCGAAATTCTACTGGTTGTAATTGCACTCGGCATCTACTGATGCAGATTCTATGCCACTGCATGAGTACATGGCCCAGGGCACACGGTACCCGGTTCGGCGGCAAGACGCATTCACCAATTCTTGTAGGGGACGATTCCGAAGCGGCAAATTTTTCGACAGTTACCGGCCCAGACGCGGGCCGGTGCTCGCGCCTCCGACGGCAGAACTGCGAACCCGGCTCGACCGGACGCGACATGTGTTGCGGTATAGTGGCCGCCCGCCGATCGGCGCTCTGCTTGGGATGCGGGCCCTTTCGGGCCACGGCCGTCACCGACGCGGCCGGACGAGCGGATCAACGGAACGACCCACGCGCCTATTAAGGAGAGATCGGCTTGGAAGTCGACGCCTGGCTCACGCTGGCTGTCATCGCCGTCATGATGCTGCTCTTGGTGAGCACGCGTTTAGCGCCCGACGTCATTCTCGTCGGCGCGCTGACAGTGCTGATGGTCTCAGGAATCCTGTCGCCGGGTGAGGCGTTGTCTGGCCTCGGCAACCCGGGGCTCGTCACCGTCGGCGTTCTTTACGCCGTCGTTGCAGGTCTCACCGATACCGGCGCCGTGCAGGTTTTCGGCTCGCGTTTGCTCGGTCGACCTTTGAACGTCACGTCGGCCCTCGTTCGGCTGATGCTGCCCGTGACGGCGATGAGCGCCTTCCTCAACAATACGCCGATCGTCGCGATGCTCGTGCCGGTCGTCGAGGACTGGGGCAAGCGCGCCGGCATCGCGGTGTCCAAGCTGATGATCCCGCTGAGCTATGCGGCGATTCTCGGCGGCATGTGCACACTGATCGGCACGAGCACGAACGTGATCGTATATGGCCTCACCCAGGAGCGGGACGACATCGGGTCGATCGGCTTCTTCGAGGTTGGCGCGGTCGGGTTGCCGGCGGCGATCGTCGGCGTTCTTTATGTGCTCATCGCACAAAAGTGGCTGCTGCCCGAGCGCCGCTCGCCGCTGCGCGACATGGGTCCGACGCGCGAGTACGCACTCGAGATGCTCGTCGAGGAATCGAGCCCGCTCATCGGCAGGAGCGTCGAGCAAGCCGGGCTGCGGAACTTGCCCGGCGCCTTTCTGGCCGAGATCGATCGCGACGGCACGCTGATCCCAGCGGTGGCGCCAACCGAAGTGCTGCGCGCAAACGATCGATTGCTGTTCGTCGGCATCGTCGACTCACTCGTCGACCTGCTGCGCATGCGAGGCCTCTATCCGGCGCCCGAGCAGCTCTTCAAGCTGACGGCTCCACGGCCCGAGCGGCGCATCGTCGAGGTGGTCGTCGCCGAAAGCTGCCCGCTCGCGGGGCAAACGATCCGCGAAGGACGCTTCCGCACGCGCTACGACGCCGTCGTGATCGCGGCCGCGCGCGGCGGCCGCCGCCTGCACAGCAAGATCGGCGATATCGAGCTGCGCGCCGGCGACACCTTGCTGCTCGAGTGCCGCCCGTCCTTCGCCGCGCTGCAACGCAACTCGAAGGACTTCCTGCTGGTCAGCGAGGTCCAAGGCGCGAATCTCCCCCGACACGAGCGCGCATGGGTCGCTGCGGCCGTGCTCGCCGGCATGGTCGCGCTCGCCACGGCGGAGATCCTGTCGATGGTCGAAGCGGCGCTGGTTGCGGCCGCGCTGATGATCGCCACGGGGTGCACGACGGCGAGCTCGGTGCGCTCGAGCATCGACTGGTCTGTGCTGATCGTTATCGGCGCCTCCATCGGTATCGGCCAGTCGCTGCAGGTCACCGGCGCAGACCGGACCATCGCGGACACTTGGATCGGCGCGTTCGGCGACCACCCATGGCTCGCGCTGCTCGGCGTCTACGTGCTGACGAACGTCTTCACGGAGGTGTTGACCAACAACGCGGCCGCCGTGCTCATTTTCCCGATCGCAGCCGCAACCGCGGAGAATCTCGGCGTCAGCTTCGAGCCGTTCGTCTTCGTGATCATGATGGCAGCGTCGGCCGGCTTCGCCACGCCGATCGGTTATCAGACCAACTTGATGGTCTATGGGCCGGGCGGCTACCGCTTCTCGGACTACGTGAAGTTCGGGCTGCCGTTGAACGTGCTGATCGGCGCGGTGACCGTGGCGCTCGCGCCGATCATCTGGCCGTTCTGATGAGCCGGCCGAAATAGCCGTCGCCGCGCCAATCTCCTCGAGCTCCACGGCAGCTCGCCGCCTGCTAGTTACGCCAACTCGGATAACCCTCGCGAAAATTCGCTCGGTTCGGCATTTCGATCGCAGGCAAGGATTCGGCATCCACGACAAAGTTCTCGTCGATGATGCCGTTCTCGTGCAGCAGATAGGCGGTCAGCGCGTACACCTCGTCACTGGTCAGCGACTGCGGCTGCAGATAAGGCATCGCGCGGCGGATATAGTCGAACACGGTGGTCGCGTAGGGCCAATAGCTGCCGACCGTCCGAACCGGTGCTGCGTCCGTCAGCGTGCCATGCCCGCCAACGAGTGCGTCGTTCGGCTGGCCGGCGCCGTCCGAGCCGTGGCAGACCGCGCACTGCGCGGCGTAAATCGCTGCGCCACTCGAGGCGGTGCCCGAGCCGGGCGGCAGATTGTCGCCGCTTGGACCGACGGAAATATCCCAGCCGACGATCTCGTCGTCGGTCGCGGGCACACCGAGATTCGGCGTGTCGTCACCCGCCGGCAGCAACGCCTGACCGGCCGCAGCGCCGCCGATGGCCGCGATCCCGAGCGCGACGGCCCATCGGACGACATCATGCATAGACATTGCGCACCTCACCTGCCGGCGTCACGCTCCAGCTCTGGATCGCATGATAGTGGTAGCGGAAGTTCGCCCCGCGCGCGGCCAGCAGCGACTGCCGCGTCGGCTGCACGGCCCCCATCTCATCGATGGCGCGGCTTTGCAGGACGGCCGCATCGCCGTCCCAGCGCCACGCGATCCGAAACCGCGTCAGCGCCTTCGACAGCACCGGCTCGTCGAGCGCCGCCTCGGCCCAGCTCCGGCCGCCATCCGCGGACACTTCGACGCGGCGGATTCGCCCTTCGCCGGACCAGGCGAGACCGCTGATCTGATAGAGCCCCGGGCCCCGCATCTGCTGCGTTCCGCACGGCGACGTGATGACCGATTTGACCCCCATCGGGAACGTAAAGAGGAGCGACTCGCCGTTCGCCAGCAAGTCGGAGTATTTTGACGTTTCGTCCTTCGCCATACCGGGCTCGGCCGTGACCTTGAGACGCCGCAGCCACTTCACGCATGCATTGCCCTCCCAGCCCGGCAGGAACAGCCGCACGGGATAACCCTGCTCCGGACGCAGCCGCTCCCCATTCTGATAGAGCGCGACCAAGGCATCGTCCATCGCCTTCCCGAGCGGCACGCTGCGGCTCATCGCCGCCGCGTCGGCGCCCTCGGCAATCACCCAGCGGCCCTCCGGCTGCACGCCCGCCTCGTCGAGCAGGTGGCCGAGCGGCACGCCGGTCCATTCGCTGCAGGATACGAGGCCGTGCAAGCCGCCGGCGCTGTCTTGCGGCGGCTCCGCAGCGTTATTGCCGCCGCTGTTGCCGGAGCACTCGAGGAACTGCACGCGCGAGACGAGCGGGTAGCGCGACAGCGCGTCGAGATCGAAGACGAGCGGCCGGTCCACGAGCCCGTGAATCAGCAAACGATGCGCGTCGGGGTCGATCTCCGGTATCCCGCTGTGGTGGCGCTCGAAGTGTAGCGCGCTCGGCGTGATGATGCCCTCGAGCTGCTCGAGCGGTGTGCGCGACGCGCCGGTGCCGGTGGTGCCCGGCGTTGCGCCGACCCGCCGCTGAACGTTCTCCTCGAACGGCGAGCGGCTGCCGTAGGCGCGCATGCCGATGCCTGGGGCTTTCATCCACTCGGGCACCTCGGGCGGGCCCTCGGCCCGTGCCGAGCGTGCGGTGAGCAGCCCCAGCCCCGCGCCGCCGACGGCGGCCGCGCTCCGCGCAAGAAACAGCCGCCGGTGCAGCAACCCATTACCGGCGACCGGCTCGAGATCCCCATTTGATATATCGCGCATTCCCCTCCCCCCGTCGACCGGACGCGCATCGAACGCGGCCGAGCCGAGCCGTTGCTCAACTAAGCACGATTTCTCGACCTGCGCAATATGACCGGTCGGCGCCCCTACGGCTCGCAGCCGACGACCCACGCGCAGGCACGGTCGATTATCATCGGCGACCGGCAAGGTTCGCGGAATGTGGCATGGATCGGCGTATCGGCTTCGTGGGGCTCGGCGTGATGGGCACGCCTATGGCATCGCACCTCCTGGCGGCGGGGTACGAGGTCACCGTGTTGGATATCGATCGAGACAAGGTCAACCGATTCGCCGCCGAGCATCCCACCGCGAAGGTGGCCGATACTCCGCGCGCGGTCGCGGCCGCTGTCGATATCGTGATCACGATGTTGCCCTCGGGCGAGTACGTACGCGCGGTCGCGCTCGGCCAGCACGGCCTGATCGAAGGCTTCGCGCCCGGAGCGCTGCTGATCGATACCTCATCGTCCGAGCCTGCGTTCACGGCGGAAACGGCGGCGGCGCTCCGCGAGCGGGGCGTCACCACGGTCGACGCGCCGGTCTCCGGTGCGGAGTGGGGCGCGAAACGCGCGGAGCTCGTTTTCATGGTCGGCGGCGATGCGGCGAGCGTCGCCCGCGGGCGGCCGTTATTCGAGGTGATGGGCCGGCAGGTCTTTCATCTCGGCCCCGTCGGCGCGGGCCATACGATGAAGTCGATCAACAACACGATCACCGCAATGACGCTGCTCGCGACATCCGAGGGCCTCGCGCTCGGCACGAAGCTCGGACTCGACCCGAATGTGATGGTCGATGTGCTGAACGAGTCGACGGGCATGTCTTGGATTTCGCAGACGCACATCAAGCAGCGGGTGACCAGCCGCACGTTCGACGACCCGTTCAAGCTCGAGCTCATGGTCAAGGATATTCGCATTGCGATGGAGTTGGCCGAGCGCGGCGCCGTAACGATGCCGTTCTGCGCACTCGGCCGGGACCTTTGGAAGCGCGCCGAAGCGGCGGCGCCGCGCGCCGCGAGCGTCAGCGAGCTCGTCCGCTGGGTGGAGCAGACGTCCGGCGTCGAGATCCGAGCGGATCAAGAAGGCGGCAAGATCCTTTAACCGAAATTGGGGTCAGGAAATTGGGGTCAGAGCCCAATTCAGCAACAAAAAGGGGTCAGAGCCGAATGGCACTGACTTAAGCCGTACGCTTCTTAGGATGTCCGTA
>CAZFJU010000147.1:0-11289 GCA_964518995.1 uncultured Gammaproteobacteria bacterium | reverse complement strand
GCCTAAGCGTTATACCGAGTGCTTCAATCTCGCGCCGGCCGAACGGGGCAGCCGGCGATAAATAGGTTCGATGGATGTTCACGCCAGGGTAGAAAGCGGCGCTTTGTCCTCGCGCGCTTATTCAGCGTTCTATTGTGCTCAGCCTTTGTCTGCTGCTTGTGTCGCTCACGTTCACGACCGCGTCCGACGCAGCGGCGCCGACTATTTGGGGCAATCCGCCTACCACGGCCACCGTCGGAAAAACTTATCGGTTCGTTCCAAGGGCGTATGATCGCGACGGCGACCGGTTGCGTTTCGCGATCCACAATAAGCCGAGTTGGGCCAGCTTTGATTCAAGGAACGGTGCGCTGACGGGTGTGCCAAGAGCAAGGCACGTCGGCACGTACTCGAACATTCGGATTACGGTAACCGACGGAAGGTGGCCAAGGGTCTATGCGACGCTCGGACCATTCAGCATCACTGTCCCAAGATCATCCGGTGGCGGCTCAGGTAATGCGCCTCCGGTTATCTCCGGAACTCCATCGACGCAGGCGGTACAGGGCCAAGTCTACAGCTTTGCACCGAAGGCGAGTGACGCTGACGGCGACCCCCTGACCTTCGGCATCCGCAACCGCCCGTCCTGGACAACCTTTAACTCCGGCACGGGCCTTCTGCGAGGAACTCCGGGCGCGTCAGACATCGGCGTATACAACGATATTCAGATCAGCGTCACAGATGGAAAAGCCACTGTATCGCTGCCGGCGTTCAGCATCCGTGCCGAAGCGGTTGCGCTCGGGAAGGTGACGCTCAGTTGGAAGGCGCCGACCGAACGCACCGATGGCTCTTCGTTGAATAACCTCGCTGGGGCTAAGTTGCATTGGGGTAACTCGTCACGGGAGTACACCAACACCGTGCGAATCGATAACCCCGCTATCGATGTGTACGTTATCGAGAATTTGCCGCCCGGAGACTGGTACTTTGCGGTTACGGCGATCGACGGGGCGGGCGTCGAGAGCGAGTACTCTCGAGAGGCGAGCATTAGAATCAATTGAGGGGAACGGCGCGTCGGAAACGGCCGTCGGTGAAGGAAGATTCATGAAAAAACTTCTGGTGCTTTCAGCAGCTATGCTCGTTGCCGAATGGGGCTCTGGGTTCTCGGCGGCGTCTGCTCAGCAACCGCCGCAGCTGCCGCAGGGCAACGCTGGCATAGCGGCGTCCTACCCGCAGGACAGCGGGATTTCCGGCCACGCGAACGTGCTGTTCGCCGACGACTTCGAGGGTTACAGGTCTACCAGTCAGCTCCGCGATTCGGGGAACTATTCGAACTACTATCAAGGCTCGAATATTTCATTCGATACCGCTACGTTCGCCGGCGGAACGAAGTCTTTGCGAATGAGGATGCCCGCGACGAACGGGGAGGTCTCCAATGCTCTCATCAAGAGGCTTCCGTCGTCCGACGCCATCTACGTGCGCGTCTATTCCCGTTACGCACCCAACTACGCTGGCGTCAACTCCGCTCATAACGGAATACGCATCTCCGGTAACTACACGGGCCCAGGCAGGCGACCGAACGGCAGGGACTTCTTTCTCGTTAACATCGAGAACTCGAGATATCGCTCGGAGAGGGAGCCGGGCTTCACGCATGCATACGTCTACCATCCGGAGCAGGACGACGTGTATGGCGAGCACTGGTATCCAGACGGCTCTACGGGTAACGGCGCCCAGTCCTTTGGGCAGTACTTCGTATCTCGGCCGAACACCGTGCCCGCGCGAGGTGAATGGATTGCGTTCGAAGTACTCGTCCAACTGAATACGCCGGGCCGTCGAGATGGCAGAGTTGCCGTCTGGCAGGACGGGAGCCTCATTGCGGACTGGCAAAACCTTCGTTTCCGGGATGTCGATTCGTTGAAGATCAACGAGCTGCAGCTCGAGAACGGAGGGCAGCGATCATCGCAGCAGAATGACAAGTGGTACGACAACCTGGTGGTCGCGACGTCGTACATCGGGCCGATGAGCACAGGCGCAGCGCCTCCTAGAGCCCCGAGCGACCTGCGGATTACCCAGTGATGCTTCGGATTGCGTGAAGTCAAGGGTTACGTCGCACGGCCGCCGCTTGGACACCACTTGCTCGGCGCTCCGGCGATAGATCCTGTCGAAACGGAGCCTTTACAGTCCGCCGGTTGCTGACGCATTACGGCAGCCGCGCGGGCTGAGAAAAGGTCCAGTCGTCTACTTAGGCTGGGCGATGCTCAGCCGTCTCCAGATCAGATCCCGGCTGATGCCGTAATTGACAATCGTGCGTTCGCGGCTGCAAGAGCGACGCGTCGATGTTATCGTCATAAACACCGTCTTATAGGCGATTCTGTATTGCCCCGTTCAAGGGCGAGGCATGTTCAGCGTCATACCGCAGAGGTGTTTGTGAAACGCAAGGTGCTAATCGTTGTAGAGAATCTGCCCGTACCGTTTGACCGCCGCGTGTGGCGCGAGTGTACCGCACTGCGTGAGGCGGGGTACCGCGTCGCCGTGATTGCGCCGCGCCATGTGCTCAAGAACGAGCCCAGCCGCGAGGTCGTCGACGACATATCCCTCTACCGCTTCACGCCGGTTCAGGCAAACGGAGGGCTCGTATCGTACGTCGCGGAATATGCCGTGGCGGTCGTGAAGTCGTTCTGGCTCATCGGTGTCGTGCTCAGACGCCAAGGCTTTGACATCGTCCAGATCTGCAATCCACCGGATCTCCTCATTCTCGCCGCGTTTCCGTACAAGTTGCTCGGAAAGAAGATAATTTTCGACCAACACGATCTTTGCCCAGAGATTTACCAGTGCCAGAAGGGCCTGCCACCGGAAAGGCGCAACCTGGTGCTCGGCATTCTGCGCCTCTGCGAGCGTTTAACCTATCGCTTGGCGGATGCAGTATTGGTTGTCAACGAGTCGTGCAGGAGAGTGGCTTTAACGCGCGGCAGAGTGTCGCCGACGAAGCTGTTCGTCGTGCGAAATGGCCCGACCGCGGGCAGCGTGCGAGAAGCGACGCCGAATGGGTCACTCCGTGAGGGGAAGCCCTTTCTGCTGGTCTACGTTGGAATGATGGGTCCGCAGGAGGGCATAGACGTGTTGCTTCGCATCCTTCGGGAGCTACGGACGTCGGTGGGGCGCGACGACTTTCATGTGCTCATTATCGGGGGCGGTACGGTCGTGGAGCAGATGCAGCGGTACGCGACGGAGTTGGGGGTCAGGGACGTCGTCACCTTTGCGGGGCAGCAAGACCACGAGTATGCCTTGCGCGGGATTGCATCGGCAGACGTCTGCTTGTGTCCAGACCCCAAGACGCCCCTCAGCGACAAGTGTTCTTTAGTCAAGTCGATCGAGTACATGAGCCTCGGAAAGCCGTTCGTGGCGTTCGACCTCGACGAGGTACGCTTCGCATCGGGCGATGCAGCTTTGTATGCACGGCCGGGTGACGAGCTGCATTACGCACAGCTGATCGATACCCTGCTCAATGATCCGGATATGAGAGAGCGTATGGGTGAGCGGGGAAGGAGCGCGGTCCTGGGAGCGCTCACCTGGGATCATGCCAAGCGGTCTCTTTATGACGCGTACGACTCGCTCTTCCCGGCGCAAGCGCGCAACTCCGAGGGGCGAGTCGCTTGAGGGCGGCTGAGGGATTGAGATCCAGACATAGTGGTTGCTGAGAACCTTCTCGCATGATGTCGGCCCGGCTGCTCGCAGAGTTGCCCGACTGAAACCGCTGAACTTGTATGAATCGTACACCTCATGCGAGAAGGCGATTTGCTCGCCGATCCGCTGTGCCTTGTGCTTGTCGCAGCGCACGAAAACGCAGACCCACGATCTTGCGCCGACCAAGGATTAGTAAGCCGGTCGCGAGCAGAAAAATAACGCCAGGTTCTGCAACTCTCGTGGTAATCATGAGGTGAGAGAAATCGGTAGCGGAATCGAAATAGAAGGGCTCGTGCCACCAGTCAATCGCGCCGCTGATGACCATCGGCTCCAGCGTGAGGTAATCTGCGCCTCGAAAATTAAGCGACGGGTGGCGGCGATCGATCTCCAGTAACGACCACAGGCCCCAGTTAACAAGAAAGTGAAGGTCTGTCCCTGCTTCATAGAAAATACGCGTCTCTATATCGAGGACGTCCCCGGACAACAAGGTATCGCCTGGATTCACGCCAATCTCGAGCGCGCCCTCGACGCCGGCGATCCACGCGTATGTGCCCCCAAGAAAAGTACCTGACCCGGCAGTTACGATTGCGGTTAGGGTGAAATACGCTGGGATGAAGATCGCAGAATCGCCGTTAGCGGTGGGGTAGTATCTGTCCCAATCCGTCGGCGCTCCGGTTATCGTAAGCACCTCATCTACTGGGCTCCATCTGGCTGTGAGTATGAGCCCTTCGATCACAACGTCGTCAAAATGATCGTGCCCGAATACAAAGACACCGTGTTCGTTAATCCATGGGCTCGAATCGATGAGCAATGCGTTCGCTGAAAGAGGCAACGCACCGATGGTCGCAAGTATGGCTAGAGCCGTATTTCTTAGCACGGCGGTATCCCCGCTTCTGCTTTAGTTCGGAGTCTGCCACAAAAGGAACAGGACCGCGGCATAATCTCGTGGCGCCCTCTAAGAACTTCGTGCTTGGTGGGCGAGGGTGCCTTTTCAGATCGCGCACAAAGCTGCGCGATCGTCCGCAGGCGGCTGCTCTTCTCGTCTCGCTCGACGGAGGGCTTCTCTTCGGTGCCGGATCACTACGTTGCCGAAGATATCAAGATCGGGCGGCTTGTCCGCTGCTAGAGGACTGGGCGGCGTGAGACGAGACGTTGTCGCCCGCCTGCATCTCGCTGCAACACAGGCTTCGACAGACGGCCATGCCCGCCATAGGCAGCATTGCAGGCCGAGATTTCGAGCGCGCCGAGCAGTCGCGCGCAACGCTTCGTGCGCTGCTCGCAGGTCGCCGAAGGAAGCCGAGTTAGTTAGTACAGCCGCGTGATCTGGTCGGTACGGGCGTGCTAGCCGCAGCGTTGCTTGTCCCCTTATGAACTTTGGCGCAGACTCGACCGCGCGCTCGTAGAAGCGGGGGAACCGCTTTTCGATTAGGGGAGCGCGCGACAATACGAACCAGAATGCGCACCGGTAATACTAGAGAGAGGTCGTGGATGAATGTCGATATTCAGCGTAATGCGCGGGCCGCAATGCGGCCGGTGTACATCGGTGTCGTAACGGCGCTAACGAGCACTTTCAGCGCGCACGGACTCGCGCAAGATCAGCCCGCTTCGGCGCTTGAGGAAATCGTCGTCACCGCGAGGTTTCGCGAGGAGAGCATTCAGTCGACGCCGATCGCTATCTCTGCATTTACCGGCGAGGAGCTCGAGCTGCGCAGCATCGACAACGTCGAGGACTTGGGGCTTGCTGTCCCCAACGCGTTCTTCGTCAAGAATACGAGCAACTTCGGGCCCAATAACGCCATCGGTCTGCGGGGTCTGAACCAGGTCGACTTCAGCTATTCGTTCGAGCCGACGGTCGGCGTGTATATCGATGATGTGTACCACGCGACGATGACCGGTTCCGACATGGACCTGCTGGATCTCGAACGGGTCGAAGTGCTGCGCGGGCCGCAAGGCACGCTGTTCGGCAAGAATAGCCTCGGCGGTGCGATGAGGCTCGTGTCGACGCGGCCGCAGGGCGATAACAGCGGCTCCGTGCAGGTCACATACGGAAGTTACGACCGTCTTGATGTGAAGGCCGTCGGGGATTTCGCCATTGTGGAGGACAAGCTGTTCGCACGAATCGTTGGGCTTACGAGGCAGCGCGAGGGATTCGGCGCATCGCTCGATTTCACTTGCGAGATGATCCGCCGCGGCACGCCGGAGCTCGCCGGCATCGGCGACGGGGTCGCGGGCGTCACGCAAGTCGGAGTGGGAGGTCCACCCTTTTTTCTACCGGAATACGAGCCGATTCTCGTCGAGCCGGGCAGCCCGGCCGATAACGCTTTTGCGCTACCCGCGGCGCGCGATCCGCGCCGTGGCAACTGCGAGCTCGGCAAGCTTGGCGGGACGCAGTCCGATGCTGGTCGTGCGATGCTGCGCTTCGTGCCGACGGATCGCCTCGAAGTCAACTTTGCTCTCGACATGACGCAGAGCCGAGACGATCCGAATCTCGACACTCAGCTGTCGCCGCGCGGCGGGCTCTTCGATACGGCTTATGATCTCGGCGTCGTCTATCCTACGTACGGGATCCGCTATACGGTCGACGACCGTTTCATCACAGGCGACCCGTACACGAATTATGCGACGTTCGCGAATGTCGTCAGCGGAGCGACGTATCCGCGCGACGCGACCTACGACTCGCGCGGCGCCTCGGTGGTCTTGAACTATGCGTTGAGCGGTTCTATCAGCGCGAAGCTGATCCTCGCCGATCGCAAGTACGACAACGAATGGACGAACGATAGCGACCGTTCGCCGTTCGGTCTCGTTCAAACGCACTACGTTCAGGAGCACGAGCAGCAGCAGGCCGAGCTTCAATTCACGGGCACGATCGCCGGCGGCCGTGCGGTATGGACAGCCGGCGCGTTCTACTTCGATTCGAAGAGCCGCGCTTACAACACCACCGAGTTTTCCGCCTTCGATTTCACCGGATTGCTTCCGAACTTCACCGCCGACGACGGCTACACCACGGAGAACAAGTCCGTGTACACGCACGTCGCCTACGACCTTACGGATCGGTTATCGCTTTCAGGCGGTCTGCGCTACACGGACGAGACGAAGACCAACACTTTCGCTCATTACGGTCAGATCGTGGTTCCCGAGCCGCTCGTGTTCGGGTCCGACCGCACCGACTGGAAGGCGAGTCTAGATTTCGCGCTGACCGAGGAGGTCTTCGTGTACACGCAGGTCGCGACGGGGTTCACCTCGGAAGGTGCAACGCCGCGAATCTTCACGATCGGTCAGCTGCGCTCGATCCCGGGCGAGGAACTGATCAGCTACGAGATCGGCGCGAAGCTGGACTTCCTGAACAACCGCCTCCGCGTCAACACTGCCCTTTACCGCAGCGACTACGACCCGCGCTCGATCCAGGTGGGCGGTGTCAGTCAATGCGACGCGATCGACGATCCGAACCCGACACCGTATCGGCTGGCCGGGGGCAATTGCCCGGACGGCACGGCGCTGGCCGGTTCGACCGGCCTCGCATGGTTCTACTATGACAACGTGCCGGGTACGCTCGAAGGCTTCGAGCTCGAGGTGGCGGCGAGCCCGATCGATAGCGTTTTGCTGACGTTTACGGCAGGCACGAACGAGTTCCAAAATAAGCACAACAGCACGGACCTCGCGACGTACCGTAATCCGGACTACCGGTCGCAGCCGGAATGGAACATGAGCGCCGGAGCGCAGTACTCGTTCTCGCTCGGGAACGGCGGGTCGATCACACCCCGTCTGGACGCGTTCTACCAGTCGGAGCGACATACCGGCGGGAGCAATGCGCGGCCGGGCATCCACGGCGTCGTCGCGAATGTCTGTCCGCAGCAGTGCATCCCGGCGTTCACGATTTTTAACGCTCGAGTCAGCTATCTGTCCCCGAGCGGCGATTGGAGGCTGTCGCTGTCGGGCACGAACATCACCGATAAGGTTTACTGGCAACAGCTCGGACCGGCCATCGCGGTGGACGCGACGACCGGGGTCGTCAACCCTTCGCCGCTGGATCGCTCGGGGGTGATCAGCCGGCCGAGGGAGTGGGCATTCACGATGGAGAAGCGCTTTTGAAGCGCCGGCGACAACGAGCTTCCCCTGTCGGGTCCGGAGGCGGAGCACCAATGAGCACGGCTAGGCGGCAATTCCTGTCGATGGCGGCGGCCACAGCAGGCGCGGCGGCAACTCCGGCTGCGCTGGCGCAGCTTGGGCGCGGCGCCCCGATGCCTGATGTTCCGCCGGCCGGCTATAAACGTATCGCCACCGAGGAGGCGTGGGGTCCCGTCGCGATGTTCGAGGCGTGGCAGCGGCTGATCGACTCGAATCCCGTCGACGAGCCCGGGTTCCTTGCGTTGTGGGGCAACCTGCCCAACATGACACGCTTCACCGACCGGCTATCGGATCTCGGGGATCGTCGCCTGGAAGATATGAACCGGGCCGGAATCGATATGCAGGTACTGTCGCTGACGGCTCCCGGCGTGCAGGTATTCGACACGGAGACGGCTACGGCCGTCGCCGCCGACTCGAACGACGAGCTCGCCGAAGCTTGCCGCAATTATCCGGACCGGTACGCCGGGCTGACCGCGATTGCGCCGCAAGACCCGCGCCGGGCGGCGCAGGAGATCGAGCGCGGCCGCGAGCTCGGCTTAAAAGGTGTCATCGTGAACTCGCACACGAAGGGCGAGTACTTATCCGACCAGAAGTTCTGGGAGATCTTCGAGGCCGCACAAGCCAACGATACGCCGATCTACATTCATCCGCGCTCGCCGTCGCCCGCGATGCTGCAGCCCTTCGCGGAGCTCGATTTACATCGCGGAGATCTGGGTTTCGGCGTCGAGGTCGCGGTGCACACTCAGGCGATCATCAACGCTGGGGTTTTCGACCGCTTCCCGGAGCTCAAGCTCGTGATCGGCCACGGCGGCGAAGGCATACCGTACAACCTGTACCGGCTCGACCGGACGTATCCGGTGCGGCGGGAGGCGCTGCGCTCCGAGCATCCGCCGAGCCATTACATGCGAAAGAACGTGTTCGTGACGAACAGCGGCGTCGCATGGGCGCCGATGGTCTTATTCGCACAGCAGGTCCTCGGCGTGGATCAGGTGCTGTACGCGATGGACTACCCGTATCAATACGATGTCGAGGAAGTGCACGCGATGGACGCGCTGCCGATCTCGTACGAGGACAAAAAGAAGTTCTTCCAATCGAACGCAGAGCGGGTCTTCAAACTGTAACGCTTTCGATCAGCCGCCGAGCTCGTTCCGGGCGGGATGACAAACTTCGAGCTCTCTCCTCGGGACGTTGGCTGACTGGACCCGCCATCTTGAGGCGCGCTGATGATCGGTCAGCATCATCCATTTCCACATGCTGTGCCTGGACGGCGCGTTCTTGACCGGTACCGATCCGCCGGTGTTTCGGCGCATCGCCGCGCCGTCAAGCAACGGCACACAAGTCGAACTCGGCGCGAATTACGTCATAGGGGACATTGATCTTTCCGTCTTCGGTGCGAGCAACGAGACCGCATTCGATCAACACGCCTACGTCTTCATGAACTCGCTTGACGTCCCGCTCGAGCTCACGCGCCAGCCCCCGGACACTGCTAGGTCCGAGTTCTTGTAACCGCTCGATCAGCTCCCAGCGTTTGGGAGTCAGCACACGAAACAGCGCCGCGGGAGACTCGAATGCCAGTGTGTCACCCGCTGACTTGCCCGTCTTCCACGCCCTCACGAAACGTTCGCCCATCTTTTCGAGCGCGGCATCCGCATCCTTTTGAATTCGAATCGTCGCCTTCCTCATTTCGACCTCCATCGCTCGATATCAGAGAAAAAGTTGCGCACCAACGTCTCCACATCCTCGCGCCCGGAAGGACAAAGTTCGAACTCTTTGCTGGAGACGCTGGCCGCTTGGAACATATGCCTTCAACGGCGCTTGTCACCCCCACAAACAAGCAAGGTCAGCGTCTCGCCGTCTTGCCCGTAGTAAACGCGATAACCGGGACCATAGGCGATTCGCAGCTCGCAGATGCCGTCGCCTACGCTTCTCCAGTCGCCAATAGGACCGACGTGCGGCCGATTCATCCACGCGATGATTTGGGCTTGAGGTCGGCGATCACGCGCCCGCCTCCTCTTCGAACAGACGCACGTACGCGTCATACCGAAAACGGCGGTGCCGAGCCTGTCCTGTTATTTCCCGAATCACTCCTAGCGAAACGAGCCGTTGCACGATCTGATTCGCTCCGGCAAACGTGGTGCCGAGTAGGGTCTGAACGTCCGTTACGCTCAAGACGGGTTGCTCATACAGCCGTTCGAGCACGCGATGACCGTTGCCGGCCGCTCGTCCGAGTTGATCGGTGATGAGCCGGCGATGCGTTTCGCGTAATTCGAGGATGCGGCGCGCGGTCTCGGCAGCTTCCACGCTGACGTCGACCACGCCACGCAGGAAGAAGCTTAGCCATCCTTCGAAGTCCCCCGCATCACGCACGGCTTGGAGGCGCGCGTAGTACTCCGGTCGTTGGCGCTTGAAGTAGTGCGACAGATACAGCACCGGCTTGCTCAGCACACCGCGCTCGCAAAGCAGGAACGTGATAAGCAATCGGCCGACGCGGCCGTTCCCGTCGAGGAACGGATGGATTGTTTCGAACTGCGCATGCGCGAGACCGATCTTCACGAGCAGCGGTACGTCGTCCCGCTGGTGCAGAAAGGTCTCGAGCGCGCCGAGCGCGGTGGGAACCTCACTCGGCGGCGGCGGTACGAAAGTGGCTTCGGCGAGCGTGCATCCGCCGGGGCCAATCCAGTTCTGACTGCTTCGCAGCTCGCCTGGGGTCAACCGCGAGCCGCGCACGTCGTGCAGCAACTCACCGTGAATCTCGCGGATCAGGCGAACGGACACCGGCAATTCTGCCAAGCGTGCGAGCCCGTGCTTCATCGCTCGGACGTAGTTGATGACCTCCGCGACATCCTTGGGGCGGTGGTCGTCGACGAGATGGGCTTCGGCAGCGAGCAGATCTTGGAGCGAGCTTTGCGTACCCTCGATCTGACTCGACAGCACCGCTTCCTTGCGGACATACATATACACGAAGAGGTCGGGATTCGGCAGCGTCTGGACCGAGCCGTCTAGCCGGCCAAGCGCGCGGTCGGCCTCGGATAGGAGCCGCTGCAGCTCGCCGGTTACCGCAACGGGCGGCGTCGGCGGCAACGGGGCCGGCAAAAAGGCCCGGTATCCTGTCGGTTGCTGACGGTAAGAACCTGCGCGCAACGCTGCGTTCATCATGGCGCTCTTTTGCGCTCATAGTAAACGTAACGTTTACTAAAGACCACGCTTTTCGCCATATGAAACGTGGCGATGAACATGCCGTCAACCCCTATTCTCGGGCGACGCTCAAGTGGCCGGCTACTCGGCCGCGGCCCAGCGCTGGATCGCTTTATCGGCGAAAACGATGGCGATGGCCGAAAGGGTCGATCGGTGCCCTGGTCTCGGGTCACCCCTGAGATGGCGCTGGATGCTGCCGCTTCTGCGTAGGCTTCGCGGCGGGGCAAGACCTTGGCGGATCGGAGTGGACCTCAATGGAACTGGCGCGCCCGGAGAGATTCGAACTCCCGACCCCCGGCTTCGTAGGCCGGTGCT
>CAZFJU010000146.1:3189-11477 GCA_964518995.1 uncultured Gammaproteobacteria bacterium | reverse complement strand
CGATAGCCGGCGAGCCGGTCGATGCGAACGTCGCCTTCGCCGGCCACGGCAAGCCCGCCGATGTTTCGATACAGCACCCACAGCAGCAAACCAATCGCCGGAAGCACGAGCACCCAGCCGAGATCCTCACGCAGCGGGCGCGAAGTGACCGCGAGCATCGCGAACGCGAGCACCAGGATCAACGGCCACAGCTGCGCCCGTGCGCGCTTCGGCTCCGCCGGATCGGCCGCGCGCGGCGCCACCTCGCTGGTGTCCGCATAGCGGCTGCCGATCCAGAACAGCGCGATGATCACGACGGCGAACAGCAGCCAGCCGAAGTAGATGTGGTCGCGCCCTGCGAAGTACTGCAGCTCGGTGGCCGACGCGATGAGCATCACGAGATAGGCGCGCACCGCGTTCGCGGCGACGACCGTCAGGACCGTGATCGCGACGAATACCGCGCGCTTCCGCACCGTCGCGTAGGTCAGGTACGAAAACAGCAACGACAAAATCACGCCCGACGTCAGATAGCGGAGCCCCGAGCAGACGTCCGCCACCTCGAAGTTGCCGCCCGGCAAGGCCATGAACTGGCCTTCCCGAAACACCGGCACGCCGGAGAATCGCAGCAGCGCGGCGGAGATATCCGCGGTGATACGCATCAAGGCCGGCACCAGCGTATCGCCGATCGGAACGGCCGCGATCAGGAACAACAACGGGAACAGCGCCCGTCGGGCCAGCGGCACGCCGAGCAACGCGGCGATCGCGGCCGGAATCATCAGCACGGCGAGCAGATGCTCCGCGGCCTGCACGCCGATGGCTTGCGCGATGACCCAAAGAACGGCCAGAAGCGCCATGATCGCGACGCCGCCGGCCCACGGGCGGATCGGCACCTGGGCAAGCCGCCCTCTCGATCGCCAGAGCAGATAGGCCGCGATCGGAAAGACGAGCACGCCGTGATGATGATCGCTGTGCTGCCAGAGCGTGGCCATGGTCGCGAAGCTGCTCGCATAAACGATGATCACGAGCCCGACCATGCTCGCGATCAGCAGCAACGGCACCAGCGCCGGGTGATGATCCGCCTGCACCTTCATGGCCGCATCGTCCTCATGCCGCAAGACTCTGCTCAGCGAGCTCGCCGGCGAGATCCGCGTGGCTCTGGCCATCGAGAAACAACCGGCTCCAGATCTCGAGGTTCATCAGCACCAGGATCAAATCCGTATAGTCTTCTTTATTCGCATCGTGCGCGCCGATCAGCGCGGTGACCGCGTCGGGGTCGAGCACTCCGCGCGCGGCAACGGTGTCATGATTCAACAGCAGCGACCGCATGCCGGCTAATTCGCGCTTGAACCAGGCGCCGACCGGCGCGCCGAAGCCGCGCTTGCGTCTGTCGATGACCTCGGCCGGCAGCAGGTCGGCGACGGCGTCCTTGAGCACAGCCTTGAGCCGGCCGTTCGGCAGCTTGTACTCGGCAGGAATCACGGCGGCCAGCTCGACCAGCTTGTGGTCGAGGAACGGCACCCGGCACTCCAGCGAGCACGCCATCGTGATCTTATCCGTCAGCAGCAGCAGGTCTTCAGGCAGCTGCGTTTGCAGATCGACGCGCATCAGCCGCAGCAGATCGTCGTCGGAGTGCTCGGACGCCATCACGCGCTCGAGGCCATCTTGGCCGACGTGCATGACGCCGAGCGCGCTCAATGCGTCGGCCTCCGCGAGCGCAATATAGAGGCGGTACTGCGCACGCCAATCGAGCGTGCTGCCGCGAATGAAGCGCTTCGCATACCTCGCGATATCCATCAGCCGGTTTTGCCGCCCGCTCGGCAACAGCGCCGCCACCTTCGGCATCAGCCCGCGCCTCGCCCAGCCGGGCAGCCGGCTGTAGCGACGCCCGTAGTGCGCGCCCAGGTAGCGGGTGTAGCCGCCGAAGAGCTCGTCCCCGCCCACGCCCGAAAGAATGACCTTGACGGAGTCGGCCGCCAGCTCCGACACCAGATAGGTGGTCGTGATCGCGCTGTCGCTGATCGGCTCTTCGAGGTGCCAGATGAGCTTCGGCAGCAGCCGGGCGACATCCGGCTGCACGCGAATCTCGCGATGGTTCGACTGCAAGCGCTCGGCCATGACACGGGCATACGGCAACTCATTGTAATAGCTCGCCGCGCCGCCCCCGCCATAGCCGATGCTGTAGGTGTTCAACGGCGCCGTAGAGTGCCGGGCCATGAGCGCCGCCACCGCGCTCGAGTCTATGCCGCCGCTCAGGAATGCGCCGAGAGGCACGTCGCTGATCATGTGAGTCTCGATGACCCGCTCGAGCTCGGCGCGCACGCGCTCGGCCCATTCGCCCGGTGTGCCCGACCGATCGACATGCTGCGGCGGAGACCAGTAGCGACGAATCTCGAATCGCCCTTCGCTCCACTCGAGCAGCGACGCCGGCTCGAGCTTGCGGATGCCGGAGAAGATCGTGCGCGGGGCGACCGCGTAGCCGAGCGTCAAGTGATCCCGCAGCGCCTCCGTATCGAGAGACGCGTGCACGCCGGGCAACGCCAGCAGCGCCTTGATCTCGGACGCGAACGCCAAGCGATCGCCATCCGACCAATAGTAGACGGGCTTGATGCCGAGACGATCGCGCGCGATCAGCAGCGTCTTCTTTTTGGCGTCCCACAGCGCGAAGCCGAACATGCCGTCGAGATGCTCGACCAGCCGCGAACCGTGCTCCTCGTAGAGGTGCACCAGCACTTCGGCATCGCTGCGCGAGCGAAAGCGATGCCCGCGGGCCTCGAGCTCGGCACGCAGCTCGCGGAAGTTGTAGATTTCGCCGTTGCAGACGATCCAGACGGTGCCGTCCTCGTTGCCGATCGGCTGATGCCCGCCGGCAAGATCGATGATCGACAGGCGGCGCATGGCGAGTATCGCTTCACCGCCATCGTACAGGCCGAGGTCGTCCGGGCCGCGATGAACGATGCAGCTCGCCATGCGGCGGACCTGCTCAGTGCCGAAACGCCGAGCGCCGTGGGCTTCTGCCGTGCCAACGATTCCGCACATCGTTCGCGCCGTCAGGGCAGGCTCTTGACGAGCCGCGGACCCAAGATGTTGGCGACCGGCAACGGCAAGCGCTTCCACGCGGCGATCGCCGCGCGATACTTCGGGTTGCTCGGCGAGATTTGCGGCAGCGCGCCGCCCGCGGGTTGCCAGTAATGCCAGCGCAGCGCCTGCGGCTGCGCGCCCCACTGTGCCTTGAAGCGAAAGGTGCCCGAATCCGGCGAGGAGCGGCCGAAGTCGAACGTACGAAAACCGGCATCCGCGGCGTACTGCAGCACGGACCAGTACAGCAGCATGTTGACGCCGGCCGGGTTGTGCTTTCGAAGCGAAGACGCCCACGGGATCTCGAGCGTATCGCGATGCGCCAGCACGAGGCCTGCCGCGGCCGGCTCGCCGCCGACCTCGACCAGAAAAATCTTCGCTTCCGCAGCAAACGTCTCGAGGATCGCCGCGAAGAAGCGCTTCGAATAGACGGGCGTGCCGAGATCGCGCATGTTGCGGCAGAAGACGTGGTAGAAGCCATCGACCAGCTCGGCTCCGCCGTG
Source organism: uncultured Gammaproteobacteria bacterium (assembly GCA_964518995.1). GTDB lineage: Bacteria > Pseudomonadota > Gammaproteobacteria > Steroidobacterales > Rariloculaceae > ZC4RG20. The sequence goes on along the minus strand of CAZFJU010000146.1, from coordinate 7,920 downwards.
CTTGACCGTCGCGCCCGCCTTCAACGGGCGGCGAATCTGCGCACGAAGCTTCGGCTTGAAGGCATCCCAAAGCGCGTCGCCGCTCGCCGGCAGCGGCAGCAGCATCGTGACTTTGTCGTGCCGGGCGGGCCAATCGCACACCGGCTGCTCTCTGTGGCGGAGCTCGGCATGCGATACGCCGAGCCGCCTTCCCAGGTCGCCGGCGGCCGCCAGCAGCGCCTGACCGGCTTGCGGGGTGTCCGCGAGCACGCCGGCGTAGTTCAGGTACGGTAACGAAATCATGAAGTCGCCGAACAGCCGGCTCTTCATGCGCACCAATGGCAAGACTCCGCGAACGCGGCCCTCCTGCTCGGCGGCGAGCAGATAGTGGGCGCGGTGGCCGAACACGCTCTCGATGACCTGCCGCCATCGGTAGTCGTGATAGGCCTCGGCCAGCGGCGCCCCGCGGACATACTCCTGCCACCGATCGCGATAGGCGTAATCGTCGTCGCTGACGACGACGAGCGGCGCATTCTCTACGGAGTCCGCGTAGCTCGCGAGCCGCACACTGCTCATCATGCTTTCTCGGCGTGACCGAGGAAGATCCGGTCCATCCGGTCCCACGGAAACTTTTGCAATACAACCTTCAACCGCGCCTCGAACTTGTGCAGATTGAGGTAATGGCGAAAGCGGGCGCGTGAGTCGGCTCCGCTGATGCGCGGCTGATCCGGATCGAGCTCCCACGGATGAAAGTAGAAGACCGCCGGCGTGCTCTCGGCCACGCGCTTCAGCAGCCACAGCGAAACCTTGAGCGGCAGCAGCCGGAAATAGCCGCCGCCGCTGGCCGGCCAGTTTCGCCCGCCGAACGTGACGGTGCTCGCCGGGATCTCGAGCAGGCCGGCCGATCGAACGTAGAACGGGCGGGTCGGCGCAGAGGGAATCCCGTAGTGGTCGTGCGAGATCGGGTAGAGGCTCGAGCTGTATTCGTAGCCCGCCTCCTGCAACACCGTATGGGCCCAAGGCGTGCGCGAATCGATGGACCAGCTCGCCGCACGGTAACCGCGCACCGCCGAGCCCGAGACGTCCTCGAGCCGCTGTCTGGCTTCGAGCGCATCGGCGCGGAACTCTTCGGGCCGTTGCGTCCAGACCCGCGTATGGCACATGCCGTGGCTCGCGATCTCGTGGCCTTGGTCGGCGATGCGCCGGACGATCTCGGGAAACCGTTGTGCAATCCAGCCGAGCGTAAAGAACGTGCCGCTAATGCCGGTGTCGGACAGCGCTTCGAGCACTCGGTCGACATTGCGGGCGACGCGGCTCTCCATGCCGCCCCACGTCGATCGCGGCACGAGCCGCTCGAACGCCGATACTTGAAAGTAGTCTTCGACGTCGCAGGTCATCGCGTGGGTCTGCGGGCGACCCGCATGCGGAACCCAATACCGCTCGGGCATGAAAGCCGAGCCGTCCGCCGGCTCGTGCTCCAGCATCTCTGCGGCCGGGCCTTCGACGGCCGGTTGTTGGCGCACTTCACTCATCGCGGACGCTTCAAAAATCCCAGGTGAACATCAAAGAGGCGAGATTCGACGTGTAGTTGAGCCCGGAGCCCTCGAACCCGCTCTCGTCTCGGGCATGCCGGAGCTCGAAGCGCGCGGAGGTGCGCGGCCCGAGCTCGCGCCGCGCGGACACGCCGAGCGACATGTACTCGCGAGTATTCGCCGAGCCGAAGGTCCGGTCGACCCACTGGCCATCGGCCGTCAGCCGCGTGCGCGGCCCGAGGTCGAAATAGCCGGAAACGTATCGGCCCTCTTGATGCTCGTCCGGCAGAAGCAGGCCATCCAGCCGCATCCGTTCTTCGCGCTTCGTATCGAAAATGCGGAAGCTGATGCCGCTGCGCCGAAAGTCCCACTGCGCCTGCCATTGCAGCCGCTTCGAGATGAATCGTTCAGGGTTGCCGGCTCGCGCGAGATAGTCCTCCGGATCGTCCGGGACCAAGAGACCCGCGCGGCGGAACGGATTACGCTCCGCAGTCGTGGGTTGCTCGACGTAGCTCACGCTCAGCGACCCGCGGCGCAGGCGCACCTGCATCTGGCCGCGCGCCGACGAGCCGAAACTGCGTTCGCCGGCGCCGAACTCTGCGCTGAAGTTTTGACCTGCCGACACGGCGGTGCCGATTTCCCAGAAATCGTCTTCCAGGCTGTCATCGAAAGGCTGATCCCACGCGCTTTCGCGGCCCGCCGTCGCGAACAGGCGAACGCGCCGATTGATCCAGCCGCCGAGCTCGAGTGCGGCTTGTCGATACTGCCACGGCAGGAAAAAGCCGTAGTCCGACTCGAGGGATTGATAACGCGCGGCCCAAGTGAAGCCCTGCCCGCGGCGGTAGTTGTCGACCGATAGCTGCGCCGTATCCTGATCGACATCCTGTGCGTAGCCGAAAACGCGTTCCGCGTCGTGGTCGTACCGCACCCAGTTACGCTGATAACTGCCTCGAACGGTCGCGTTCGCGCCAAACGGATACTGGAAGCTCGGCCCCATATAGAGGCTGTCCCGGTCGATACGATTGCGGCTGATCGGCAGATTGCTGAACGGGATGACGAGCTCCGGATCGACGATGGATTGACTTCGATCCGCGCCGACCTCGAAGAACAGCCTGTCCGGCTGCAGAGCCGCGACAAGCCGCGCGTCGAGCTGATGATAAACCTCGCTCTCGCTGCGCCGATTGTAGTGATAGCCCTGTAGCTGATACCGCGCCTGGCTCGTGATCCGCCCCGACTGCTGCAGCAGGTTGAAGGACGGAATGAGCTGCAAGACGCTCTCGTGCTCCTCGTCGCGCGCAGCGAGCGTGACGTTATCCGTATAGGCGATGCCCGCGGAAACGCTCGGGTCGAACTGAACCGCGGCGCGGGCGAGGAGCGAGACGGACGTCAAGCAGAGCGCAACGCCGACGTGCAGCAGCGCCCGCTCATGTCTGTTCATTGGATCGGCCGCCATAGTAGTTGCCGTAGTATTCGCCCTCGTAGTACGAGGCGGCTCCCCAATGGCGGTTCTTGTTGAGAATCAGGTTGATGGCTTTGTCCTGGTCCAACGTCTCGATCGTTTGGGTGAGCACCTGATGCGACGTACGGCCCGCTTCGACGATAAGCGCGATTTGGCCGACCTTATCGGCCAACGCTTGCGCTTCGCTGGTGATCAGCAATGGCGGCGAATCGATGATGATGATGCGGTCCGGGTAGCGCGACGCGAATTCCGCGACGATCTGCGACATGCGTGTGCTTGCCAGCAGCTCGGTCGCCTGCGGATGCCTTTTGCCGGCCGGCAGCACCTGGATGTCGTTGAAGTCCGTTCGAACCAACAGATCCGCGAGATCGACCGAGTCGTCCAGCAGCAAATCGATCAGCCCCGGATTCTTGCGCAGCCCGAACGCCGTGCTGATATGCGGCTTCGGCACGTCGGCATCGATCAGGAGCACGTTCAGCTCACGCTCGAGCGAAATGCTCGCCGCCAGGTTGACCGCACAAAACGTCTTGCCGGCCCCGGGCAGGCCGCTCGCGATCATGATGACGTTCATGTGCCCGGCGCTGTCCGTCAGCGCATTGGCGGCGTTCGCAAGCAGCGGGCGCTTGATCTTGCGGAATTCATCCGCCGCGCGCGCGGCCTGATCCTGCGGCGCCAGCAGCCCGTCCCGAATCAGCTTGTCGAGCGACACCTGGTGCCGCGGACCCTCCACGGTCACCTTGCGGGGGCGCAATAGCGCATCGATGTTCTCGTCCGGCGCAGGCGAAGGCGGCACGAGCGCATGCCTTCGTGCATCGGCTGCAGATTGCGACGGCGACGGCGACGGCGATGGCGATGGCGATGGCGACTGTGTCGGCGCCGGCGCCGGCGGCCGATTCTGAATCTTCTTCAGCGCGTCTTCGATGCGCGTCATGCGGACACCCCACCGATCAATCGCCGAAAGGCCAACGACGCGGGCGTCGCCAACGCCACGACCGCAAAGTTGATGGCAATGAGCACGGCATAGCAGCCAAGCCACAACATCGTGTCCAGCCGCCGTTTACGCACCTCCGCAGGCTCGAGAATCATCGTGACCGCACCGAGCACCGGCAGCCCGGCAATCCGCGTCAGCGCTCGCCGCGTGAAGAAGGTTGGATGGACCCGGTGCATGCCGAAGGCCAAAGCGCCGCCGGCGCCGAGCGACATGACCAGCACGCCCCACAGAAACATCGGCCGGTTCGGCCCGACCGGGTCGGCCAACGCGAACGGCGGCTCGATCCGGCGGAACTGCACCTCGTCGGTCACGGGGTCGAGCCGATTCTTCGCCTGGAGGTCTTCCCAACGGCGCAGCAACTCCTGATGACGGGCCTCGATGACGTTGTAGTCACGATTCAATTGCTTCAGCTCCGTCTCGACCTCGGCGATCTTGTCGACGTCACGCTGCAGCCGCTCGACATTGCTGCGATAGCTCTCGAGTTGCGTCCGGTGCTCGACGAGCTCCACATCGACCGTGCTGAGCTGAATGCGCAGGTTCTGATAAACCGGGTTGGTTTCGAGCGGCTGCGAGCCGGATGGACCCGCGAACGCGTAGTTGCTCGTCCGAGTCGTATCCATCTCGGCCGCGCACTGCTCTTCCAGCCCCTCGATCATGTCCTCGAGCGCAAGAATCCGCGGGTGCCGTTCCGTGTATTGGATGCGAAGCGTCGAAAGCTGGCTCTCGATCTGCATGATCTGCGAGCGCTGAATGCAGCCGCCGCCGACATC
>CAZFJU010000146.1:0-3089 GCA_964518995.1 uncultured Gammaproteobacteria bacterium | reverse complement strand
GCGCGCAGCTCGCTGGCCAACGCCCGCTCCGTCATCGCCGAATCGTCTCCCTGGTTGCCCAGCGAATTCTCGACGAACGTGTCGAGCACGGCGGATACGACGTCGACGGCTCTGCGCCGGCTCGTGTCCTCGTACTCGATCGTGAAGATGTTATCCCGCCCGCCGGCGACCGTGATGCGCTGCTGCAGACCGGTGACGAGCGCCTCGAGCGCCTGCGGGCTGTCCGCGGTCAGGCTCAAGTCCGTATTGTGCGCGACCCGCGTCAGGTTCGGGCGAGTCAACACTGCGCGGCTGACCAGACGCACCTCGTCCAGCGGATCCTGCTGAGCCGTTAGACCGGCCATCAGCGGACGCAGCAAGCTATTGGTGTCGACGAACACCTTTGCCGAAGCCTGATAGACATCGGGCATCGCGTAGACATAGACCCAGCCGGCGACGGCAAGCAGCCAGGTGACCGCCGCCGCCCACCAGCGGTAACGCCACATGCCCCGGCCGTGATCCAGCACTTCGGCGATGATTTCTTGCGGATTCACTTGAGTTGCACCTTAGAAGCGTTGTTGTCGGCAGTTCGAATCAGAAGATAGATTGAGGAATGACCAGCACATCCCCGGGCATCATGCGCACGTTCTGCTCGATCCGGCCGCCATTCAGCAGGTCGTCGAGCCGCACGCGTATCTGCCGTTGCTCGCCATCGATCTCGCGCACGATCGTCGCGCGGTTGCCCGACGCAAACTGCGACAGACCGCCGACGGCGATCATGACATCGAGGACCGTCATACCGTTGCGAAACTGCAGCGCTTGCGGTTGCGTCGCCTGGCCGACCACACGCACCTGCTGCGCAGACTCGCCGACGAAACCCTGCACGATCACGGTCACGACCGGCGCGCGCACGAACTCCTGCAGCACGTTCTCGATCGCCCGCGCGAGCTCGGTCGGTGACCGGCCGGCGGCCTGCAGATCCTCGACCAGCGGGGTCGAGATCCGGCCATCCGGGCGAACCTGCACGTTGGTCGATAGATCGGATTGGTCCCAAACGAAGATCTGCAGTGAGTCGCCCGGGCCGATCAAGTACTCCGGCGGCTCCGCAGCGCTCGCATCGGCGAGGTCCGACGGCGACAGCATGCGGCCCGAAGAGCACGCCGTCAGCCCGGCAAGCAGCACCGCTGCGACCACGGTCATTCTAAAAAGCATCGAAATCTCGCCTACGAATCGCTGGAAGAATAGCATCGGATGGTGACCGATTCTTTGCTCGGGTTCATAAAGTAGCGCTCCGTCACAACAAGACTTCGACCGGCGACGGATGACTCAGAAAGCCCAGCGGGCTCGCCGTCAGCCCATAGGCGCCGGACTGCATGACGACGACGAGATCGCCGATATCCGCCTTGGCAAGCTCCATGCGGTCTGCCAGCAGGTCGAGCGGTGTGCACAGCGGGCCGACGATCGTCGCAATCTCGCGCTCGTGGCCGCGGATCTTGTTGCCGATGACCACGGGATAATTCTTACGCAGCACCTGCCCGAAGTTGCCGGACGCGGCCAAATGATGGTGCAAGCCACCGTCTGTCACTAGAAACACTCTTCCGCGAGAGATTTTCCGATCGACGATACGGCAGACATAGATCCCCGCCTCCCCGACCAGGAAGCGCCCGAGCTCCAGGGCGAAACGCGCTTCCGGAAGCAGGCGGCGGCCCTCCTCGAGCAACTGCGCGAGGTGGCGGCCGACGGCGGCAAGGTCGAGCGGCGTCTCGCCGGGAAAGTACGGGATGCCGAGCCCGCCGCCCATATTGAGCAGCTGCACCGGCCCGGGCGCGTGCTCGGCCAGGCGTACCGCGAGCTCGAGGGTCCGGCTTTGCGTCTCGATGATCGCGTCGGCGCGAAGATTTTGCGAGCCTGAAAAAATATGAAAGCCGTGAAACTCGAGCGGCAAGCCGCGCAGCTCCTGCAGCATCTGCGGCACCTGCTCGGCGTCGACCCCGAACTGCTGCGGACCGCCGCCCATCTTCATCCCGGAGGTCTTGAGCTCGAAATCGGGGTTCACACGGATGGCGACGCGCGGACGACGACGCGTGTCGGCGGCCAGCGCGGCCAGGGCCCTCATCTCATTGAAGGACTCGAGATTCACGATGATGCCCGCGTCGGCGGCGCGGGCGAGCTCGTGCTGCGTCTTGCCCGGGCCTGCAAAGCTGACGGTTTCCGCGTCCGCGCCGGCGGCCAGCGCGATCTCCATTTCGCGTGCCGACGCGACGTCGATGCCGTCGACGAGCGGGACCATGTGCCGAACCAGCTCCGGCATCGGGTTGGCCTTGAGCGCATAGTGCAGATCGATGCCGCGCGGCAAGCTCTCCCTGAGCTCGGCCACGCGGGCCGCCATCGCGGCCCGGTCATACGCGTAGAACGGCGTGCGCCCCACCTCGGCCGCAAGCTGCGGCAGCGGCGTGCCGGCAAACACGAGGCAGTCGTCGCGGACGACGAGCTGCTGCACCGCGTGATGCGCTGCGGCTCGCCGTTCAGCGGACATCGCCGGCTCCAAACCGCGTCAGGCATTCACGGGTGATGACCGGCCGATCCAGCTTACCGTTCGAATTGCGCGGCAGCGTGTCTTGCCACGCGACATGCACCGGCACCATGTAGTTCGGCAGCGCTTTGCGGCAGAACGCGAGCAGGTCATCGGTGGATGCCGCGGCGCCTTCCGCGGCCACGACGACCACGGCGATCGCGCTGCCGAGCACGGCATGCGGAACGCCGACGGCGACGACCTCGGCGACCTGTCCGCTCGAGTAGACGACCTCTTCGATCTCGGTCGGGCTGACGCGGTAGCCGGAGGTCTTGATCATTTCGTCCCGGCGGCCGACGAAGTACAAATAGCCTTCTTCGTCGCGCACGACGGTATCGCCGGACCACACGGCGATTTCCGGCAGCGGCAAGCCGGGCGGGCTCGCCACGGCGCGAAACCGCTGCGCCGTCCGCTCGGGGTCGTTCCAGTAGCCGAGGCTCACATGCGCGCCGCGGTGCACGAGCTCGCCCGGCTCGCCGGCATCGCATTCCGTGCCGTCGGGCCGGACCACGAGGATCTCGGCGTTCGGAATCGCCTT
>CAZFJU010000145.1:0-11531 GCA_964518995.1 uncultured Gammaproteobacteria bacterium | reverse complement strand
TACGAGACGCACGTGCGCGGCTATACGATGCTGCACCCGGCGGTGCCGCCGGAGCTGCGCGGCAATTTCAAGGGTCTCGGCCAGCAGGCCGTGGTCGACTACATCAAAAGCCTCGGTGTCACGGCGATCGAGCTGCTGCCGGTGCACGCGTTCGCGCAGGACCCGCACCTCGTCGATAAGGGTCTCGCTAACTATTGGGGCTACAACTCGATCGCGTTCCTCGCGCCCGAGCCGCGCTACCTCGGGCCCGGCGGCATCGCCACGTTCAAAGAGATGGTCCGGCGATTTCACGATGCGGGAATCGAGGTCATTCTCGATGTCGTCTACAACCATACCGCGGAAGGCAACGAGCTCGGTCCGACCCTATCCTTCAAGGGTATCGATAACCTCTCGTACTACCGCACGATGCCGCAGGAGCCGCGCTATTACATCAACGACACCGGCACCGGCAACACAGTCAACACGAGCCATCCGCGAGTCCTGCAGATGGTCATGGATTCGCTACGCTACTGGGTGCTCGAGATGCACGTCGACGGCTTTCGCTTCGACCTCGGAACGATTCTTGGCCGCGAGCCGCACGGCTTCGATCCGCGCGGCGGGTTTTTTGATGCGATCGTGCAGGATCCGGTGCTTGCGCACGTGAAGCTCATCGGCGAGCCGTGGGACATTGGGCCCGGCGGCTATCGGGTGGGCGAGTTTCCGCCGGGATGGGCCGAGTGGAACGGTAAATTCCGCGATACGGTGCGCCGCTTCTGGAAGGGCGACGGCGGTTTGCTGCCCGAGTTTGCGGCGCGGGTCACGGGCTCGGGAGACATGTACGACCGCGCGGGGCGACGGCCGTGGTCGAGCGTCAACTTCGTCACTGCGCACGATGGCTTCACGTTGCACGATCTCGTCTCGTACAACGAGAAGCACAACCACGCGAACGGCGAGGACAACCGCGACGGCGCCGACGACAACCACAGCTGGAATTGCGGCGCAGAAGGCCCGACCGACGACCCCGATATCAACGCCCTTCGCGCTCGCCAGAAGCGCAACCTGCTTGCGACGCTTCTCTTGTCGCATGGCACGCCGATGCTGCTGGCCGGAGACGAGTTTGGCAATACGCAGAACGGCAACAACAATGTCTATTGCCAGGACAACGAAACAAGCTGGATGAACTGGGACGCGCTCGACGACGATGATCTAGAGCTGATCGAGTTTGTCCGGCGGGTGATCGAGCTGCGCCAAGCCGAGCCGCTGCTGCATCGGCACAGCTTCCGCGACGGCATGGTCGTCCGGTGGCTGGGGCCGTCCGGGGACGATCTCGAGCCCAAGGCGTGGACCGATGGCGAGACCCGGGTCGCGGGCCTGTTGTTATCGCAGGGCGAGGAGCGCGCATACGGCGAAGAGCCATCACTGTCGCGCTTGCTGATTCTCTATAACGCCCACCACGAAGATACCGATTTTACATTGCCGGCCGCGAATGGCAGCGACGCGTGGACGCTGCTGCTCGATACGGCGGTCGAGGGTGCTACGGAGAACGCGAGCCGGCGCGGCGGCGAGCCGATGAAGCTGGTCGCCCGCTCGATGGCCGTGCTCGGCCTGGCGGAGCCGCGCGACGAGGACGAAGCGGCCGACGTGAGCGCGTCGAGCACCTGGCCTCATCGATGAGCGCGCCCGTCGTCGCGGCGACGCGATCAGTGCATGCGCGGCTCGGCGCTCGCATCGACGGCAGTCAGCAGCGCTACCGGGAAGCGCTCGAGCAACGCCCCGAGCTGCACGGCGCCGCCGGACCATTCGTCGCCGGTCAACACGTTGCGCCAGGCTCCGGCCGGCAACTCGACGTGCGTGTCACCCCAATTGCCAGCCAGTAACAGCGGCCAGCGCGGCACGACCGAGATGACTGCCTCGCCGCGGCGGAACGCAATGACGTTTTCCTCGCGCGCACCGCCGACAGTGATGGGCTGGTAGGCGCCGGTCGCAAAGGTCTCGGCATGAGCTTGCCGCGCGTGCAGGCCCTGCCGGATCAGCCACAGCTTCGGCAGACCTTCGTCCGCGCGCGCCATCACTTCCTCCACCGTGGCGCCGGCCAGGTCGGCAAGGAGACGGCGGCGCAAATCGTAGTCGACCGGCCGGCGATTGTCCGGGTCGACCAAGCTGTAATCCCAAAGCTCGGTGCCCCGATAAAAATCCGGAACACCAGGTACGGTGAGCTTGAGCAGGACGAGCGCGAGCGAGTTGATGCGGCCGGGCGCGACGAGCGGCGCAACGAAGCGCTCCATGTGCGCCGTGAACTCGCGATCCGCCAGCACCGCTTCCGTAAACGCGGCGAGCGCTTGCTCATAAGCTTCGTCCGGACGGTGCCAGGAGGTTTGCCGCTTCGCTTCGCGGGCGGCTTTCTGCATGAAGGTCTTCGCCCGCTCGGCGTCGATCGGCCATGCGCCAACCAACGTTTGGTAAAGCAGGTACTCGGAATTGCGATCCGGCAAATCGTCGCTGCGGTAGCGCTCGTTCATTTCGACCCACCGGGTGACGGCGGTGCGCCACTGCTCCGGAATCTCCGACAGCAGCGCGAGACGCATGCGCACATCCTCCGAACGCTTCGTATCGTGCGTGGAGGTCGCCTGCATCGTCTGCGGCCGCGACAGGCTCTTGGCCGCCCAGGCGTGGAATTCATCGATGCTGGTGCCGAAACGATCGGGTGCGCCGCCGACCTCGTTCAGCGCGATGAAGCGGTGATAGCGATAGAACGCGGTATCTTCGACGCCCTTGGCCATGGCCGGCCCCGTGAGCTGCTGAAACCGCATGACGAGCTCCGTCTCGAGCACACCCGGCATCCGCTTCAGCAGCAGATCGCGCAGAAACTCGAGCAACTCCGAGTCGATATCCTCGCGCTCGCGTTTCGCCCGGTCGATTGCCTCGTCGATATGCCGAGCGTCGGCTGCCGCGATCTCTTCGTCCGCCGCGCGCACGTACGTGCGGTAAACCGGGAAACACGCGACCACCTCCGTCAGCGCGGCGCGCAGCTCCGCGCGCGTGTGATCGCGATGGCGCCGATGCCGGCTGCAAAGCTCTTCGAGCAGGCTCGTCAGCCGATTCACGTCGCTGCCCAGCAGGTCGCGCAGCGCGTCGTGCTTCGAGCGCCTGACGAGCGCAACGTAATCCGGGTCTTCGCCGGCGAGCTCGGTATAGAGCGACGTCAGCTCGGCCTCGGCCGCGGGGCTCACAAACAGCGTACCAGCAGCATGCGTGAACTCGTAGCCGGTGGTCCCTGCGATCGGCCAGCTGGCCGGCAGCTCTTCACCGGGCTCCAGGATCTTCTCGACAAGAATCCACGCCTGCGGCGCGGCCTTATGCAAGCGCTCCAGGTACTCGAGCGGATCGTACAGACCGTCGATATGATCCACGCGCACGCCGTCGAGCACACCAGCGTCGAGCCACTCGAGCACGCGTGCATGCACGTCGCGGAACACCTCCTCGCGCTCGGCGCGCATACCGATCAGGGTGTCAATATTGAAGAACCGGCGATAGCCGAGCTCACGGCTCGCGAGCCGCCAGTAGGCGAGCCGGTAGTGCTGGCGGCTAATGACCGCGTCGAGCAAATCGGGGTCGCGATTCGCCCGCTCGATCGCTGTCTCGATGGCCTCGCTGTCGCCGGGATCGATGTGCGTGCCGCCGAGCAGCACGTTTAGCGAGCCGGGCGCGGTGGGAAACGTGTGCTCGTAATAGCGAAGGCGCAGCGCCTGATCGCCGCGCTCGAGGCGCAGCTTACCGGCTTCCAGCTCGCGCCCGTAGTGATCGGCGAGCACGGGGAGCAGCACGACGTTCTGCCCGCGCTCGTCTTCCGCAGCCCAGTCGACATCGAAGTAGCCCGCATAGCGGCTGGAAGGACCGTGCTCCAGCACGTCTCGCCACCAGGGGTTCTCGGGCACGATCGCCATGTGGTTCGGCACGATGTCGAGCAGCTGCCCAAGGCCGTGCTCCGCGAGGGCTGCGCACAACCGCGCCTGCGCTTCGGCGCCGCCGAGCTCGACGTTGACACGCGTCGGATCGGCCACGTCGTAACCATGCGTGCTGCCCGGCGCCGCTTGCATATAGGGCGAGCAATAGAGATGACTAATGCCGAGATCCCGAAGGTAGGGCGCGAGCTGCGCTGCCGCCTCGAGATCGAAGTCCGCGTTGAGTTGTACCCGATACGTGGCTTTCGGCCGCACGCGTCATCCCTCCGTGGCAGAGCGCGCCATCACGCGTAATCGTCGGCGAGCTCCTCTCGTATACGCTCGAGCAGCGACTGGGTGAGGCGGATGCCCTCGATCTCGCCCGGTTCGCTGCCTTCCCATTCGATACCGATGTGGCCGCGATAGCCTGCATCGAGGACGATTCGCAACATTCGCCAGTAATCCGTGTGCAGCTCGTTGCCCTCGGCATCGAAGGCGATGCTCTTGGCACTGACGCCTTTTGCATACGGCATCAACTCGACGACTCCACGATAACGATCATACGCTTCGTCCGGCCCGAGCGAGAAGTTGCCGAAATCCGGCAATGTGCCGCAATTCTCGAGCCGTACGCCGTCGATCACCTCTGCTAGCCAGCGGGCATTGCTGGACAAGCCGCCGTGGTTCTCGACGATAACGTCGATCCCGCGCTCGGCGGCCGCCTCGGCAAGCTGACGCAAGCCATCGATGGCGTAGTCGCGCTGCTCCTCATAGCTGCCCGCGGAGCGGGCATTGACGCGAATCGCATGACAGCCGAGGACGACTGCGGCATCCGCCCACTTATAGTGGTTCTCGACGGCACGCAACCGCGCGGCCGGCTCGGGATCGCCGAGGTCCCCTTCGCGATCGCACATCAGTATGAGGCTCTGGACGCCAGCGTCGTCGCAGCGGCGCCGGAGCTCGGCCAGCCAAGCGACGTCCTCGGCCTTATCCATAAAGAACTGGTTCACATACTCGACCGCGCCGATCCCGAATGTTTCGCAGGCGAATGCCGGAAAATCGAGCGGATCGAGCTCACCGGCGAAAAACGTTCGATGCAAAGACCACTGCGCGAGCGAGATCGAGAACAGCCCGCTTTCCGCCGCGCGCAGCGGGACGAGCGGCGCAATGCCGGCGGCGAGCCCGAGTGTCGCAGTGGAACGGATAAACTGCCTTCGATCGTGCATGTCCTCCCCCATTCCTGAGCTGTTTGCTCAGCTTTTCCCTCAGCATAGCATGGCGGCCCGCGGCCAAATCACGGGCCGCGGCGCCTGCTCGGGCCGGCGATCGCGCGCGGGGGAATCGGCGGCCGCTACCGCGCGCTCGGCTTACTCGGCCAACCTGTGCAGACTGAGCCATTCCGCCGTGAGCGCAGGCTTCTCCTCGCCTTCGATCTCGATCGTGACGTCGAGCTTCAACAAGATTTGGCCAGGCTTTCGCTCGACCGCTTCCGCCAATGTCGCGACCCCGCGGATGCGCTTGCCGACCCGTACCGGTGCCGGGAACCGGACCTTATCGAAACCGTAGTTGAGCAGCATTTGGATGCCGGCGATCTTGGGCACGAAATCAAGACACAGCGGCACGATCAGCGACAAGGTCAGCAACCCGTGGGCGATCGTGCCGCCGAACGGCGTCTCCGCGGCCCGCTGCGGGTCGACATGGATAAACTGATGATCCTCCGTCGCGTCCGCGAACGCGTCGACCCGCGTTTGCTCGATCGTCATCCAGTCCGACGTGCCGAGCCGCTGGCCCACCATCGCTTGGAGCTCCTGCCGACTGATCTCAGGTCCCGACTGCACGGCCATCGTGCACCTCCGTTGTTGCCTCGAGGCATTATGCCGGCGACCACGCAGCGATTGCCTTTTTCCGCGCCGCGTGGCGGAATAAAAGCTCCTCGGCGAGCGCCGTCCGCCCGCACGCAGACGCCGCCGCCGAGCCCCCTTCAGCCACCGAGCTTCAGATGTCGACGCCTCGCCGAATTGGATTCGTCAGCCTCGGCTGCCCGAAGGCGCTCGTAGATTCCGAGCGCATCCTCAGCCGCTTGCGGGCAGAGGGTTACGAAACGGCCGCGGATTACGCCGGCGCCGATGTCGTCGTCGTCAATACCTGCGGTTTCCTCGATAGCGCTCGCGAAGAGTCGCTCGAGGCGATCGGCGAGGCGCTCGCCGAGAATGGCCGCGTCGTCGTCACCGGCTGCCTCGGTGCACATGCCGACGTGATCCGCGCCCGTCATCCGGACGTGCTGGCGGTCACCGGGCCGCACCAATACGAAGCCGTGATGCAGGCCGTGCACGACGCCTGCCCGCCGCCGCATGCGCCGTACGCCGATTTGATCCCGCCGCAGGGCATCCGGCTCACCCCGCGCCACTACGCCTATGTGAAGATAGCCGAGGGATGCAACCACCGCTGCCGCTTCTGCATTATTCCGAGCCTGCGCGGCCGCCTGGTCAGTCGTAAGGCGGAGGACATCCTCGACGAAGCGGAGCGCCTGGTCCGCGCAGGCGTGCGCGAGCTGCTCGTCATCTCGCAGGACACGAGCGCCTACGGCGTCGACTTGAAGCATGCCCCGTTCGAGCGCGCCGGGCACAGCGGCAGAACACACATCACGGATCTTGCCGCGGCGCTCGGCGAGCTCGGCGTCTGGGTCCGGCTACACTATGTGTATCCGTATCCGCACGTCGACGAGCTCATTCCACTCATGGCGGAGGGCCGGATTTTGCCGTACCTCGATATTCCGTTTCAGCACGCGAGCCCGAGCGTGTTGAGGGCCATGCGCCGGCCGGCGGCGGACGCGAAGACGCTCGCGCGCATCCGCGACTGGCGGGCGACTGTGCCCGAACTGGCCTTGCGCTCCTCCTTCATCGTCGGTTTTCCTGGCGAGACCGAGGCGGATTTCGAGTACCTGCTCGAGTGGCTGGACGAGGCGGAGCTCGATCGCGTCGGCTGCTTCCGCTATGAGCCGGTAGCGGGCGCCGCGTCGAACGCGCTCGATGGGCAGGTGCCGCCGGAAATCATCGAGGATCGCTGGCACCGCGTCATGGCCGCGCAGCAGGCGATCAGCGCGCGGCGCCTCGCCCGGTGGGTCGGCACGTCAATCGAGGTGATCATCGATGACGTGGAGCCCGAGCAGATCGTCGCACGCTCGCGCGGCGACGCGCCGGAGATCGACGGTAACGTGTTCCTGCCCCCTGTCGCCGGGCTTCGCCCCGGCCACATCATCACCGTCGAGGTCGAGGACGCCGACGAATACGATCTCTGGGCGGTGCCAGCCACCGCCGAGGCGACATCATGAACCTGGTAAAGCCCTTTCGCGCGCTGCGCCCAAAGCCCGAGCACGCCGCAGACGTCGTCGCGCCGCCTTACGATGTGGTCGACACGGATGAGGCGCAGGCGCTCGCCCGGCATAAGCCGTCATCGTTCCTGCACATCTCGCGGCCCGAGATCGGCCTGCCCGCGGGCACGGACCCGTACTCCGATCGCGTCTATGCCAAGGGCGCAGCGAACCTCGAGCATCTGGTGCATAAGGGCATCCTCGTGCGCGAGGAGATGCCGTCGCTTTACGTTTATCGGATGCGCAGCGGCGATCATGCGCAGACCGGCATCGCCTGCGTCGCATCCGTGCGCGCGTACGAAGCCGGCCGCGTACGCAAGCACGAGCTGACGCGGCCAGACAAGGAAAACGACCGCGTTCGTAACATCGATGCGCTGAATGCGCAGACGGGGCCGGTCCTCTGCGCTTATCGCGCCAACGAGACGCTGCGCACGCTGCTTGCGGCCGCCGCAAACGAAGCGCCGCTGCTCGACGTCGATGGGCCCCAAGACGTGCGGCACACGATCTGGCGCGTGTCGGATGTGCCGTCCGTCGAGCGGCTGGAGCACGAGCTCAACGCACTCGAGCGGCTCTACATCGCCGACGGCCACCATCGCTCCGCTGCGGCGGCACGCATCGCCGAGGCGCGCCGCAAGGGTACCGGAGCATCGCCGGACGCGAGCTATGAGTATTTTCTGACCGTCGCATTCGCTCACGACGAGATGCAGATTCTCGCGTACAACCGCGCTGTGGCGGATCTGAACGGCGCGACGCCGCAATCGTTTCTCGAGCGCGTGGGAGCCGCGTTTCACGTCGAGCTTGCCGAGCAGGCGCCCGTGCCCGACGCACCCGGCACATTCGGCATGTACCTGGCCGGCAGGTGGCATGTGTTGACATTGCCGGAAGGCGAGCTGCCGAACGACCCTGTCGCGCAGCTCGACGTGAGCCTGCTGCAGGATCGAATCAATTCACCGTTGCTCGGCATCGCCGACCCGCGCACGGATCCGCGCATTGACTTCGTCGGCGGCATTCGCGGCACCGCGGAGCTCGAGCGGCTTGTCGACAGCGGGCGCGCCGCGGTCGCCTTCTCGCTGTATCCGACGACGATGGAGCAGCTAATGGCCGTTGCCGACGCAGACCGGCTGATGCCGCCCAAGTCGACCTGGTTCGAGCCGAAGCTCGCCGACGGGCTCTTAGCGCATGTGCTCGACCGGCGCTCGCCGGCCGATCGGCGCGTGCCGACCCGGTAAATTTCGGCTTCCGGCCCAGCCCCGTCGCCTTGGCTTCGAATTTGCATTCGAAGCCAAGAAATCGCATGTGAGAGGATTAATCATGTTGAAGTTCTTGGGCGGCACGGTCGGCGTGATCTTTCTCATTGGCCTTCTCGTCGTAATCGGCCTTCTGGCGCTGATCTTCTAGTGATCCAGGCGAGCCTGTCTTTCCAGGGCAAAGTCGTTCGCCGCGTATCCCGCGCGATCGCCCAGCCGTTATAGTGCCTGGCTGATTGATCGGCTGTGATCAGCCGGGCGATCGGCGGTAGGATCGCGACACGCGCTGCGCCGGCGTTCGGCGCCCTGGAGGGGATGTGACGGGCTCTAGAGTTTTGGTAACCGGCGCCACCGGCTTTATCGGTCATGCGCTAACCAGGAAGCTGCTCGAGCGCGGCGATCAGGTACGCGTGCTCGTGCGAGATCCAAGCAAGCTTGCGCAGACCGATCTCGCCGCAACCGATGTCGCCATCGGCGACATCACGGATGCCGAAGCGATCGAGCGCGCGACCGATGGCATCGACATCGTCTACGCGATCGCAGGCACCTTTCGCGAGCCCGGCTTGTCGGATAAGCGCTACCGCGAGGTGAACGTCGACTCCGTGCGGACGATGCTGGAGGCGGCGAAGCGCAACGGTGTGCGGCGCGTCGTGCACTGCAGCACGTGCGGTATCCACGGCAGCATTCAGGGGCCTCCGGCTGACGAAAGCTACCCGGTGCAGCCGGTGGGCATCTACGAGGAGACCAAGGCCGAGGGCGAGCGGCTCGCGTTCGAGCTCGGCGCCGCGCACGGTATCGAGGTGACCGCGTTGCGTCCGACGCCGGTTTACGGTCCCGGCGACACCCGTCTCTTGAAGCTGTTCAAGCTCGCGCAGCGCCGACCGATCGTGACGATCGGCGACGGCAAGGCCGGCTACCATCTGGTTCACATCGACGATCTGACGGACGCATTTATCCTCGCGGGTACGACGCCTGCGGCCGCGGGCCAGGCGTTCTTGATCGGCGGACCGGAGATCCCGTCGCTTAACGAGATTCTTGGCACGTTGGCGAAAATGAACGGTCATGACGATCTCGGCCGAGTGATGCGCATTCCGGCAAAGCCGGTGTGGCTGGCCGGCTGGCTGTGCGAGACGCTGTGCCGGCCCCTTGGCATCGCGCCGCCGCTGCACCGGAGGCGGATCGAGTTCTTCATCAACAATCGGGCCTACGACATCGGCAAGGCCCGAGCGCTGCTCGGCTATACGCCGCGGATAGGCACCGAGCAAGGGCTGCGGAATACCGCCGAGTGGTACCGCGGCCAGGGGCTGCTCTGACTGAGCGTGCGCTTAGAACGCGAATCTGACGCTCGCCTGATAGCGCCTGCCGAAAACGTCGAAGCTGTTGCCAACGAGCTGTTGCCCGCCGCGCTGGTTCTGGCTCGGAATGATCGGCGGGTCGCGATCGAAGATGTTGCTGATGTGGAAGCTCGCCGTCCAGTTGGTCGCGCGGCCGGTGGTCCCGGAGTATTCGAGCACGAGATTCCACACGGTCTGCGACGAGATGGAATTGTCGTCGACATCGACGCCTTCGACCCACAGCACATTGTTCAGCGTGCTGTCGTAGTAACGCCCGATCGCCCTCACGCCGAAGTCCCCGACGTTGTAGCCGGCCATCAAGGTCGCATTCCACTCGGGGCTCAGCTGGCTGCCGACGTCGTCTCGGTACACCGCCGTCGTCACCGAGTTCTCTCGCAGGTAGCCGGCAAACAGCCGCAAGGACAGCGATTCCGCTGCCGCGGCGAAGAAATCCGGCTCGCCCTGGTAACGCATCTCGATGTCGACGCCGGAGGTCAGGGCCGCTGCCACGTTCAAGTTCAGGTTGAAGACTCGCTCGACTCTGCCGGTAATCGGGCTGCGGGTAATCAGAGCGCATAAGCTCTGATCGCCGGCGATGCAGTCTTCGATGATGCGCTGGGCGCCGAGTGCGCCGACGCGTCCGTCCACATCGATTTCGTAGTAGTCGGCCGCAAATTGGAAGCCCTCGATCCAGCTCGAGAACGTCGGCGTGTAGACAATGCCTGCCGTCAGCGTATCGGCTTCCTCGGGTCGCAGGTTCGGATTGCCGCCGCTCAGCGCGGTAATCGTGTACGACGTCGAGTCGAGCGGATCGGTGATATTGGCGCCGCCGCCGCCCGCCTCGAACTGCTCACCGAAAGTCGGCTCGCGCACATCGCGGGACCGCGTCGCGCGGACGCGCAGATCGCGAAAGAGCTGAAACTCGGCGCCGACCTTCCAGCTGTCGATCTCTCCGGTCGCCGAGTAGTCGGAGCGGCGGAACGCCAGATTGGTGTCGATGCGGCGCGCTCCGTTGGCGGCCGACCATACCGGAACGTTGAATTCGCCAAACCATTCCCAAACATCGAACTCGCCGTCGGCCCAGCTGGTGGCCGAAAACAGGTGCAACGAGCGATTGCCGCCGGTAATGCCGGGCGACATGCCGCGGATGCCAATCTCGGGCGCGTTCGCAGGCGACCGCTCCGCATCGATCGGCTGTGTGAACTGGTTGAACCACTCTTCTCTCCAGGTCAATCCGGCCGCGAACGAGACCGGACCTGCGCCCCAGCCGCGATGAAGCTCGCCGGTCAGCAGCAACTCCGCGAAATCTTGCTCGAGGTCGCGGATCCCCATCTTGTCGCCGACCACGTAATCGGCCGCGGTCTGCGATGCGTTGCCGTGCCCGAAAACGTTTAAGGGCTGACAGTCGCGAATCGCATTATCGTTGAGGATCGGCGAGTCGACTGCGCGGACGCCATCCGGGAAGTCCGTGATCCGTGTGGTCGCGACGAGCCGCCCTGCCATCGACGCGGCCAGCTGCTCCGGCGTCGGGTTATAGCGCTGGACATTGCACATAATCGCGCCAGTCGCCGGATCGCGCACGGCGTCCATGGCCATATACCAGCGATCGATACGAATGATGTTGTGCGCGGCGCTCGTCAACTTCGACTCACCCCACTGATAG
>CAZFJU010000144.1:5772-11532 GCA_964518995.1 uncultured Gammaproteobacteria bacterium | reverse complement strand
AGCTTCGCACGCGGATCTCCGTCACGGTAGAGCGGGTGACCAAACCCCGCGAAGCGCTCGCCCGCCTCAGCCTGATCCCGGATGCGGCGGAACGGCTCACCCTCGAGCAGCGTTTCGAGCTGCCGCTCGGCGCGCGTCGTCGCGCCCCCGTGCAGAGGGCCTTTGAGGGCCGCGAGCGCAGCAATTATGCCTTCGTAAAGATTCGCGCTGGTGGACACCGCGCAGCGCAACGTGAAGGTCGACGCATTCAGCTCGTGGTCGGCAAGCAGCACGAGAGCCATTCGCACGAGCTCGGCGCCGGCCGGATCGAGCGACCATGCGTCGCCGAGCTGCTCGTGAATCCGCAGGCGCACGGTCTCCCGGCCGCCGATCAGCACCGTCATGAGCTTCGTGATGCGCGCGGCGGTCCGTGCGAGCCCGTGATCGGTCTTGTTGAACGCTCCGTCGTCCGCCGCGCCGGCGGCCGCCAGTACCGCAATGCACCGGTCGATCGGATGACTCCCCGTCGTCGCCTCCGCGATGGCATGCAGCGCGGCGGAGCGCACTGGGAGGTTGCGCGGCTCGAACGGATCATAGTCGGCGACTTGCCATAGCAGCCCCGCAGCGCTTTCGAGCGTTGCATGGCGCGCAAGCTCGGTCGCTAGCACGCCGCGATAGTAAAGCTCGCCGTCCGCGATCAGCGTAATCGCGGACGAAAGCACGGGGCGGTTCCAGGAGAAGGCGCTCGCGGTGCGGACGGGCGCCGAGGCGTCGTTCGGCGGCGCCCGACGCTCCCGCAGCGCGCGCACGTCTTCAGCTCGATAGCGCCGCGCTCGCTCGCCCGCCACGGGCTCGGAGCGGACGAGCCCCCGGCTCACATACGCATACAACGTAGGGAGCGAGACACCGAGTTCAGCGGCCGCCTCACGCGCAGAAAGGTACGGCGCAGCGACACGGTCCGGGGTGGCATTTTTCATATTGACAAGCTTAATCAAGATTGATCGCGTGTAGGAGCTCACGCCAGAGTACACGTAGCCATTGGTAGGAGAACACCCATGAGAGTTGAAGGAAGTACCGTCGCGACGCTGCAGCCGGGCCGCCCGTTCGTCGCAGGGCTGGAAGGCGTGCCGGCTGCTGAGACAGTGTTGAGCGACGTCG
Organism: uncultured Gammaproteobacteria bacterium; assembly: GCA_964518995.1. Classification (GTDB taxonomy): domain Bacteria; phylum Pseudomonadota; class Gammaproteobacteria; order Steroidobacterales; family Rariloculaceae; genus ZC4RG20. Next base: position 10,395 of record CAZFJU010000144.1, on the reverse strand, counting down.
ACGGCGCGGCCGGCCGGCTGATCGTGTGCGGCCACCCGCTCGACGACTTCGTCGCGAGCTATGACTTCGCGGGTGCGGCAGCGAAGCTTTGGGCCGCGGCAGCCGGGACGCCGGAGCTTGAAAGCGCCACCATCCATGGGGCGCTTGGGGCGGCGCGAGCCGCGGCGTTCGCAAGGTATTTAGCGCTCGGCGAAGCGTTCAACGGCTTGTCGCCTGCAGAGGGGCTGCGGCTAGGGCTCGCGTCACTGCCCGAGACCGCGGAGGCGCATATCGCAGTGACGGCCGCCGTGCCGGTCTTCGTCGCGAATCTCGCTCGCCGAGCGGCCGGCAAGGCGCCCATCGCGCCAAACCCGAATGGCGGCCACGTCGAAGACTTCCTGCGGATGCTGCGCGGCTCGCCCCCGGGCAAGCCGGACGTGGACGCGATGCGCGTGTACCTGCTGACTGTGATGGACCACGGGATGAATGCGTCGACATTCACGGCGAGGGTCGTCGCATCGACCGGCGCCGGGCTCACCGGGGGCGTCGTCGCCGCTTTCGCGGCGCTGACAGGCCCTCTGCACGGGGGCGCTCCGGAGCCGGTGCTCGACATGCTCGACGCGATACGCACGCCCGATCGCGCCGCGCGCTGGGTCGACGATGCGCTCGCGCGCGGCGAACGGTTGATGGGCTTCGGCCATCGCATCTACCCAGTCCGCGACCCGCGGGCCGACGTGCTGAAGCGCGCGCTCGAGCGGCTCGCGCCGTCGGGCGACCAGCTCGCGCTCGCACGGGCGGTCGAGGCGGCGGCGCTCGCAGCGCTCAGGCAGCACAAGCCTGGCCGCAAGCTCGAGACGAACGTCGAGTTCTACACTGCCATGCTGCTCGATGCGCTCGGCATGCCGCGTTCCGCATTCACTCCGGTCTTCGCAATGGGCCGGATCGTCGGCTGGACCGCGCATGTGCTCGAGCAGCGACGAACCGGGCGCCTGATTCGGCCTGGTTCAATCTACGTCGGACCGGCGCCGGTCTGATCGCCAGTTGATGGCCCGTAGCCGGCCTGCTGGCCGGTAGCACCGTGATGCTCCGATGATCGATCTGCCGTTACCGCTTGCGCTCATGGTGATCGATTTGCCGCCGGTGCATCCGGCGGTTCCTGATAGCCATTGCGATCAAGGTGCAACTCCGGGTGTAGCGCGCACGGCACGCAGTCAGGCTGGTGCAACTCTGGAGCTCGGCCGCTTACGGGGTTCGTGTAGGTAAACCACATCGGCAGAATCGTCGGCCACTGCCAGCTCTCACCCGTGCCGCCCGGAAGATGCTCTTGACGCTTGCCCAACGAAGTGAGCGGAATGTCGACGTTCGCGGTGTTGCGATACACGCGCGGCTCGGACGGATCTTTGGCCTTGGCCCAGACGCCGTCCTTCCATGCCACGGGCGTGATGTAGGGCTCGTCGAGCGTCAGCTCCCAGATCTTCCAGGCGCCATCCTCCAAGACGTAACGATTGTGATACATGCCGCCCCAGAATTGCGCGGCAAAGAAATCGCCCGCCTCACCGACCGTTCTGCCGGTCCTCGGCTGGAACAGCCTGAAGCGACCTGTCGCGGAACGGCCATCGTCGGAGACCAGTACCACGGGCTGGTGCAGCCAGTGGTACGAAATGCCAGCCTGCGTCTCGGGACCCGGGCCTCTGACGCGCGCTGCGATCAGGCGGTCGCGGCCAATGTGATAGCCCTGGAACGGCGTCTGCTTGAAACCGTTCGCAGCCATGGTGCCCGCCCACCCCGCGGCGTCCGAGTCGTCGATGTAGTAGCCGTAGGCGGCCGAGATATTCGCAATGCCGTCCCATGCCGCGGAGCGTGCGAGGCGGCGACGGGCTTCGTCGATCGTAATCGGCTCCGCTTCGCTCGGCGGGATCGGGCCTGTCAGGTTCGTGATGGCTACCGTCGTGACGTCGCCCGCACTGGTGACTTGCCTGCCCGTGACCGGATGCGCCCCAAGGAGAGCCGGCATCGAAAGCCCGGGTGCTGCGGCCTCCGCGTCGGAGAAGAGCACATCCGGCGCATTCTCGCCGGCCGGAACCGGGTCGACGATGCGGCTCTTGCCCCAGCCCTGAAAAATATCGGTCTTCATCAGCACGACGCGACGCAGCTCGCGAATCTTCCAGACGCCGTTCTCCTTGACGAAACGATTGCGGAAAGCCGCCACTTCCCACCAACCTTGTTCCTGGTCGGCTTCGCCGAGCATCCCGAGCTCGATCCCCCGTGCGAATGCTTCGTTACCCCCAGACGTGATTTCCACGGTAACGTCGAACTGCAGACGGTCGTTGAGCTGGCCATGCGACAGACCGGCCGAGCCGATGCTTTCGAGCCAACGACGAACGCCGACAGGGCCGCGCCAGATGCCCTGGCCGTCAATTTCCACTACTCCATCCTCTGCGAAGAGATCGACCACGTCGTCCCACATCTTGCGATCCGCGTAGTAGCCGTACGCCGACTGCAGGTTGCGGATGCGGTCCTCGTCATTCAGCTTAGCGATGCGGGCTTGCAATGCAGCAAGCGTGGTCTCCGTCTCGGGCGCCGTACCAGTCGCTGGCGGAATGGGAATGCCGGCTGAATCGACGGTGAAATGTTTAGGCACTACAGGCAGGTCGCCGCCGCCCCAATTGATCCAGCCCTCTTCATACGGGCCGTCGTACTGGGGGAAGTAGCGCACGGTGGTGATCCTCCACACACCGTCCTCGCGCGCATAGTCGTTGACGAAAACGCCGCCTTCGATACGCGCCCGATCCCCATGTCCGTGAAAGATGATGGCTTGCCAACGCACCTTCGCGCTCTCGCCATCGGCTGAAAGGTTGATGACGGGCGAGTCGATCATCATGGTGGAAAGGCTGTCGGCCTTGAGCCCGTCATAACCACCGCCGTAACGGCTGCGCAAAAAGGCGGCGATTGCGCTCGCGCCCGTGGTGGTGCGCGCGGGCTCGACCATCCCGTCGAAAACGAAGCGGCCCTCAGCGGCAAAGAGCGCGCCAACGTCGTCCCACAGGCCGTACTGCGCATACTGAGCATAGCTGTGCTGCAGCGTCTTGACTGCGCGAATGCTCTCGGTGCGATCGACGTCGCGCGCCAGCTCATTGAGCGATGGGTCATCCGATAACTGACCCACGGCGATCTTCGGCATCAGCACGATCATCAGCGCCAAACCCACAGATCGAATTGTTCCACGCAATGACATCGAATTTTCCTCTGTGAATGACCCGATTCGCGTAACTCCGCCGCCGACCGCGTGCCAGGCCCCCGAGCACTCCCATGCTGCGTCAGGCTACCCGCGCATGTACTGGATAATCCGGGATGCTACCGCAAACCGTCTCAATCTCTGAAGCGATACGCCGACAAGGCCGGCCGCAGGTCGCCGGCACGCGAATGGGTCGCATGACACGCACCTGCCCTCGCTGGGTACAGCGGAGGACAGTCTTTTCATGTGCGCGATGAGATGATTGCGGCTCGATCGCCCAGGGCGTAGGCTCTGGCGCTACCGTAGCCACGTGACTCGACCGAGGATGCGACGATGACGCGCGGGGCGTGCCTGTGCGGGGCTGTTCGATACGAGTTCACAGCACCGATCAATGCCATGGTGCATTGCCACTGCTCGATGTGCCGCAAGCATCACGGAGCACCATTCGCGACGTTCGTCGTCGCGCCGGCAGCATCGTTGCGGGTTGGCGCAGGCAAGGAGGCCATTAAACTGTACGAATCGTCGAGACGCGGCGCGCGCGCGTTTTGTCGCCGCTGCGGATCCGTCGCGCCGATGCCGTTGCCTGGAACGGATCTCGCCATCGCGCCCGCAGGAAATATTGCAGAGGGCCTGAACATTCGGCCCCAAGCGCACATTTTCATCGGCTCGCGCGCGCCGTGGTATACGATCACCGATTCATTGCCGCAGCACGAAGGGTATCCCCCCGAGCTCGGCGGCGGGCTGGGAATCGAGCGGCGTCCTGCAGAGACGCTTGCCGACACTGTCGTGGGCAGCTGTCTGTGTGGCGGGGTGGCTTACCAGTTCAATGCCCCGCTGCGCATGTACAACTGTCATTGCTCGCGATGTCGGAGGGGGCGTAGCGCCGCCCACGCGACGAACATTTTTACCAAGCGGGAGGACTTTCGGCTCACCCGAGGCGAAGCGCTCATCGTCGAATATAAGGTGCCCGAGGCGCAACGGTTCACGGTGGCCTTCTGCGTCCGCTGCGGCGGTGGGGTGCCGCATGCCATCAAGGAACACGGGTTCGTAAACATACCTGCTGGTGCGCTCGATACAGATCCTGGGCTTCGTGTGCAAGCGAATATCTTCGTTGAGTCGAAGGCAGCCTGGTTCGAGATCACCGATGAGCTGCCGCGATATCCAGAGGGGCCGCCGATGTAAGGCTGCAGAAGAGTCCGGGCTACTTTGTCGGGCTCGACCAGGACGTCGCTCTGCATCTCGTCGAGGTGAAGGCTTTCAAGAGCGGCATGGTGGCGCTCCGCCAAGACGTGCGAAAAGAGAAGCGGTCAAGGCACGGGCACGGTCGTCGGTGCGCCCTCGTCCTTTATGAGAAACGCAAGGATCTTCGCGGGCTCGCTATCGCTCGCATTGCGAGAGACTGCGTGGAT
>CAZFJU010000144.1:0-5672 GCA_964518995.1 uncultured Gammaproteobacteria bacterium | reverse complement strand
GTCGACCTCGCGCTCGCCGTAGTGACGATCAACGGCTGGAACCGTTTGTCGATTGCGTTCCGCCCAGAGCCTGGGAGCTATCGACCCGCTACCGTCGCGCCGGCGACGCAGGGAGGCGACCGGTAAGCGGCTTCGCCTATACTCTACGGAGTAAAAGGCTCCGCGGCCGACAGCCGCCGCGGCAGGGCCGGGACGCTTACGGGGCGGTGACACACCGCCCGCCCGAATGCGGCCCGGGACGCGCAGCAATATCGCCCGTGCAACGTGCAAAGGTACGCGCCATGAAACGTTCTTTCCGTTACCTCTTCACCGCGTTCGCCCTGGTCGGTGCCGCGTTGCCCGCATCCGCCCACCACGGCATCGCAAATTTCAATCTCAACATCGACCTGGCGATCGAAGGCACGATCAAAGACATCGCGCTCATCAATCCGCACTCGTGGATCTACGTCGACGTACCGCAGGCCGACGGCAGCAGCCAGGAATGGAAGTGCGAGCTGCGCGGGGGCACGGCGCTGCGACGCTCCGGCTGGACGCAAGAGATGTTCGAGATCGGCTCGACGGTCAAGATCACCGGCTCGCCGGACCGCTGGGAAGAGAACACGTGCTACATGGGCTCGATCCTGTTCGCGAACGGAAATTCGATGGATCGCTACGGCCAGCTGATCGAGGCGGAGCTCGACGTGCGCCAGGCCATCGAGATCAAACGCCTCGCGAATGGCGTGCCGGATCTGAGCGGGGACTGGGCCGCCGAGCAAGTTGTGATGACGGACCCGCGCGGCCTCAGCGGCACCCTGGTGCCGCTCGGCGTTGCCGATGAGTTCGAGCCGGGCGAAGTGCCCGCCGGCCGCAGTGCGTTCCAAGGTTCGCGCGGCACGCCGGAATCCTTCTCCGACGATCCGCTCGCGACGACGTGGAACCGGCCGTCGCTGCTGCCGTTAACCGATGCCGGCCGCGCCGCGATCGCGGGCTTTGATGCGGGCTCCACGGACAACCCGCGCCTGAACTGCCAGTCGACGAATATCCTGTTCGACTGGGCCTTCGACAATCCTATCAACCGCATCCGCCAGACTGAAACCGAGGTTCATCTCACCTATGGCCTGATGAACATGGAGCGCACGATCCATATCGACGGCGAGTTTCCCGAGACGATCGAACCGAGCCGGCCGGGCTATTCGATCGGCCGCTGGGAGAACGATGTGCTGATCGTCGAAACGCGCGGCTTTCTCGCCGGCATTCTTTCCGCCGATACGAACACGCCGCATAGCGATGCACTGCGCGTCACCGAGCGTTTCTCGCTCGACCCCGACAACGGCGCGCTGCTCCGCGAGTTCGAGGCCCAAGACGGCGTCTACTGGACCGGCACCTACCGCGGCCGGGATGCGATGTACGTCTCGCCCCTACCCTTCGAGGAATACAACTGCGACGATCGCTCGTTCCGCACGGATATGCTGCAACGCTGACGACCTCAGCCGCACCCGCGCGGAGCGCCGTCTAGCTTGTGTTCGCACTCGGGAGGATCGCATGAGAGGGGCTCATTCTGTTCGCTGGGCGGCGGCATTGCTGCTTGCCATGGTCGCACCCAGCCACGCCCAGTCCGGCATCGGCGTCCCCGTGCCGCCGCTGGGCGATGGGCCGTGGCTCGTCGATACCGCCGAGCAGCACAGGATCCGCGTCAGCGTCGTGACCAAGGGGCTCTCGCACCCATGGGCGATCGCATTCCTCCCGGAAGGCGGCATGCTGATCACCGAGCGGGCCGGTCGCCTCCGCGTCGTCCGAGACGGCGTGCTGGAACCACAACCGATCTCGGGCGTACCCGAGGTCCGGACCGACGGCAACGGCGGCCTGATGGATGTCGCCCTCCATCCTCGGTTCGAAGAGAATCGCCTCGTTTACCTCACCTATACGAAGCCGGTCGAGAATGGGATGGGCGCTCCGGCGCTCGCTCGGGGCCGGCTCGATGACCGCGCGCTCGTCGACGTCGAAGACCTGCTGATCCCGGACTTCTACGCGGGCAACTCGGGTCTAAACGCCCGCGTCGTCTTTGGGCGCGACGGCAAGGTCTATATGTCCACGGGCGGCAGATCCCAAGACGACATTGTCAACGTCGCCCAGGATCCGATGAGCTTGCGCGGAAAGATCCTCCGTCTGAACGACGACGGTTCCGTGCCGGCCGACAATCCGTTCGTCGGCCGCGAAGGCTATCGGCCGGAAATCTATACGTTGGGCCATCGCAATACGCTCGGCCTGATCGTTCACCCCGAGACCGGCGAGATCTGGCAGCACGAGAACGGCCCGAACGGCGGCGACGAGCTCAATATCATTCTGCCCGGGCGCGATTACGGTTGGCCGGAGGTGAGCTTCGGACGCGACTATGCGGGTCCACGCGTATCGGAGCATCCAACCCGAGAGGGAATCGAGCCGCCGCTCGTCTTCTGGGTGCCGGCCATTGCGGCCGCCGGAATGGCCGTCTACACGGGCGATCAGTTTCCGGCTTGGCGGGGGAACGTATTCGTCGGCGCGATGATGGAGGCTCGCATTCCGGGTACAGGACATCTACAGCGCATTGTCTTCAATGAGCGGACCGAGGAGATTCGCCGTGAGTCGATGCTGAGGGAGCTGAAGCAGCGCATCCGGGAAGTCCGCGAAGGGCCCGATGGTTTCCTCTATCTGCTCACGGACGAAAACCACGGCGCGCTGCTGCGAATCGAGCCCGCTCCGTGAGCGCGTGTCGCCAACGAGCGCGTACGTCGCGATTGTCGTCGGTACTGGCATCTTGAGCGGCCATGACCTCGGGCTGCACGGGCACCCACGGCAGCGCCGGCGATACGATCGACACGTTGCCGCGAATCGGCACGCCGCACGGAAGCGACCGAATACGGAGGGTTCAATCCGCCTCCGGGATTTCGCAGAGGACGTCGTGGAACTTTCCGTCCGGGCCTCGCTCGATCGCATCGACGTAGGTAAAGCGCAGCGGAAATGCATGACCCAACGCCGTGGCGAGCACGCGATTCAGATCCTCTTCCCCACCCGGGCCGAGCGGTGCCCGCGCCACGAGGCGGAGCTCGACCAGGTCCACAGCCTTCTGCACGATTTGGTACTGCAGGATGTCCCGGTAACGTGCAATTACGCGCGCCGGGTTGTACGGGAAGCGGCGCTCGCCAGAGGGCAGCAGCAACCGGGCGCGGCTACGTCCAAGAATGCGCGTCAGGGTCGGCAGCGTACGTCCGCACGGACAATCCGAGGGTCCGACCTCTGCGTAATCGCCGATCGCGCAACGAATCAGCGGCATCGCGAAATTGTGCAGCGGCGTGACGACGACGCGTCCAACCTCTCCGGGCGCGCATAGGCGCCCTGTCTCGTCCACGACTTCGAGCAATACGGTCTCGGCAGCAACATGGTATTGCCTCGAGAGCGGACACTGCAGGGCCAGCACGCCCGCCTCCTCGGCGCTATAGCAATCGACGAGCGGCACGCCCCACACGTCGGCGCAGAGCGCGCGTAATTCCGCGTCGACGACTTCGCCGCGCGTGAACACGGTTTCAAGCCATGGCCACGCCAGCTTCTCTTCCCGGCAATAGCGCGCCAGACCGCCGATATTGGACGGGAAGCCGACCAGATAAGCGGGCCGGATGCGCGCCAGCCATTCGGCCTGCTGAGCGACCGGGGTTGGAACGCCGAGACGATGAGCGGGCCCGGTGGCATATGCTGCCCCGGCGTGTCCGCCCCAGCTTTCAGCTGTGAACCCGACGGGATACGCGGAGGCGCCGCTCGGATCATGCTGAATCCCGGCCAGCGTGGCCGCGAAATTTACGCCGTGCCATGACTGCAGGCGCAGTGCCTGCGCCTCCAACATGAACTGGAACAGCTCGCTCTTACGTAAGCGCAACGGCATACCCGTCGAGCCGCTCGTGGTGCTCGCCCCGATGTGCCCGTGTCCCGGTGGCAGCTTACCGGCGAATGCCGCCTCGCCCGCGGCCTGCACCTCGGACCGCTTCAGAATCGGAAGCTCCGCCCACGACTGCTCGATGTTGGCGTTCCAGGCGCGGTTGCCGATGCCGCAGAGGCGTCGCCGCTGCAGCGGCACTTGCGCTACCGCATGCGCAAGCAGAATCGCCAACTGCTCGAACTGACGCCGTCGCCGCAGTTCCGAGGGCCACCGCTCGCTCGCCTGCAACTGCGCCTGCATCGCAAGGACGTTCGCCGCGGCCGGCGGCGGCAGGGCCGGCCATGGAACGGTCGGAACGGCGCTTCGCGGAACAGCGGGAATAGCTTAGGCCTGCCGCGACCTCAGTACCGCGGGCGGCGCAGACCGCGGCTTACGCCGAGCGCGCCGAGCGCCGCGGCGAGGAGCGCGAGGCTGCCCGGCTCGGGAACCGCGCGAACCGGCTGAGCGAAGGTGAAGCTCGCGCCGTCCATACCCTGCACTTCTGCGCCCATCGGCAGAAAAAAACCGATCCCATCGAGCGTGCCGGCACCGAAGCTGATCGGCGCAATGGTGTTCAGCACAAGATCTCGATTCGAGCTAAATATTTCCGTCCATTGCCCATCCAGGCGCAAATGGAGCTCCCAAGTGGTCTCGACGAACACCACCGCGCCGCCATCGATGCCGTCGAAGCGGAATACGCCGCTGATCGGTGCGAAGCTTATCGTAAGGAAATCAAGCCCCGGATCGGCTACCGCGCCGCTCCACTGAACCGCGATGGGTTGATCGGTCAGCGGTGTCGCCTGGCTCGTCACGGGCCCGACACCGGCGAATGCAGCGAACGCCGCAGCCCCTACCTTGCCTGGGAACATCGCTCCCCCTTTCTTATTTTTGGCGCGGCACGGTTTCTTCTTGATACGGCGATATTACGCATTACAGAAGTGATGCGTCAAGACAACTGCAAACGCTCAGCAGCACCGCCCTTCCGGATGACGGTCTTGCCGGTCGAGCTTGTCGCGCCAAAACTCCCGCTCCGTCATCGGTGCCGACGCACAACCGGTCGCGCGGTGGTAGTCCAAGTAACGCCGATAGGCGTCCGCACCCAGCACGCCCTCCACGTACCACATCACGGCGCGGAGCGCGCGAGCGCCCCGCTTCGCCGCGGCCGTCGCCGCACGCAGCGGCAACGATCCGCAAAGCGGCCCTGTCGCTGCGATGCGCTCCGCGCGCACGCTCATGACGCCGCCGCCCATTGCGCCTCGAGCCGCTTCTCGGCAGGCGTCGCAACGAAGCCGGCCGGCGCGAAAATCCGCGACGGCACCGCGGGATCCTCGGTGTCGACGCCGCCGCGGTTGACGAGCGCGCGGCGGGTCGCAACGATCGCGGTCGCGATCACGATGATTGTCAGCACCATGAACAGTATCGACAGCGTGCCCTGCACGAAGGTATTGCGGACGACCGCCTCCATCGCCTCGCGCGAGCCTGCGGTGCCAAAGCTCTCGAGCCCCGCATCGAGCGCCTCGCGAAACGCCGCGTGCTGCGCCCAGTAGCCGATCGCGGGCACGCTCGAGAAGATTTTGTAGAGCGACGCTGTGACGGTAACCACCGTCGCAAACGCGAGCGGCAGCGCGATGATCCACAAGTACCCCCGCACGCCCTTCTTCGCCGCGATCGCCATGCAGACGGCGAGTGCGATGGCCGCAAGCAGCTGGTTAGCGATGCCAAAGAGGGGGAAGAACGTGTTGATGCC
>CAZFJU010000143.1:0-11570 GCA_964518995.1 uncultured Gammaproteobacteria bacterium | reverse complement strand
GGCACATTTTTCGGAACGCGTCGGGCCATCTCGCAGATGCACCGGCTAATCGGCAGCTGCTCATTGATGTGGCGAGTAACTCCGCTAATCGAGTGGGAGTCGATCGTTTCGGTAACGTCTGGTCGAGCGTGACCAGAGCGGATGGCGCTCAGGTCTGGGTGTCCACCCGCAACAGTGTGATCCAAAACGGCGGTCTTAACCAAGTGCCTCAGGCATTTCCGAACATTGTGGGGCCATAGCTATGAAGAATCTTTCGGAGCATGAAGCATATGCAGCGATGTTCGCCTTCTTGGAGAATCGCTACCGGCTGACCGAGTCAGACGATCTAGGGGCACTGCTCGGCAGCATGTCTCTACTTCCCGGCGGGGGGACTGCTGATCCTGCCATTTGGGACGACTGGCTCAATGCAATCAAGGAAGCCGAATCTGGCACCGTCAGGGTAGACATGGAGCTGAAGTAGACGGTGATCTCAAAATAAGTAAATAAGCTTCCTTGCTCCTTCCTACTTCGTCTTCTCGAGATCGGCGGTAAAGCCGATGCCGCGGCGCTTCGGCGCCGGCGGGTTCATGAGTTCGCGGATCGCCGAGAGGATGGCGGTGATCGCCTCGTCGTGGTGCTCGAGCTTGCCCTCGAGCTCGTCGAGCCGGCGGGCGAGCTCGGCGCTCGAGGCCAGGAGCTCGCGCAGCTGCACGAAGGCGCGCACGACGTAGACGCTCATCTCGACGGCGCGCGGGCTGTTGAGGATCGTGGCGGTCATGATCGCGCCGTGCTCGGTGAAGGCGAACGGCGGGAACCGCGGATTACGGTGCTTCTGCGAACCGGTCACAGACTGTGACCGGTTCAGCGCCTCGGTCTCGTCACGCGAGAGCCGGAACAGGAAGTCATCCGGAAACCGCTCGGCGTTGCGCTTTACGGCCTGGTTCAGGGCCTTGGTGGTGACGTCGTAAAGCGCGGCGAGCTCGGCGTCGAGGATGACGCGCTGGCCGCGCAGAAGCAGGATCGTCTGGGTAATGTGCTCGACGCGGACGAGCGCATCGCGCTGGGTCTTGGTCATCGCGTCCTCAGTGGCCTTGCTGCTGGGCGAGGACGGAGTCGATCACCTTCATGACAAAGCGCTGCTGGGCCTTCGGCAGGCGCTGAATGCGTTCGAGTTGCTGCTGGATCTTCGGCGTCGGGCCGCGCTTCTTGGCGGCCGGACTTGCCGGCTCGCCGATCAGTTCCTCGACGCTGACGCCGAGGTAGCGCGCGATCGGCGGCAGTGATGAGACCGGCATGCGCCGGCGGCCGACCTCGTAGGCGTTGATCGTCTGCTGGGAGACGTTCAGGAGCTCGGCGAGCTGCACCTGGGTGATGTTCTGCTGCTTGCGCAGCCGTGCGATGCGCGCACCCAGCTCTACGAAGAAGGCCTTCTCGTCTTTGCCGCTCGGCACGATCTCGGTCCATGTCATCACTGAAGATGCCTCCAAGGTTAAGGCCGATGTTGCGGATCGCTGTTGACAATACTACTAGCAGTAGTAATCTGGCGCCAGGAAAAAATCTCCCGTGGGTACTTGACAGGGTTTTGGTGGAGGGACGGAAATGGCGCGGATCGCGGCGGCGGAGCTCGAGCGGCTGAAGGAAGAGATATCCGTCGTTCGGCTCGTCGAGAGCGCTGGCGTCGAGCTTAAAGCCCACGGCGCCGATCGGATCGGCCGCTGCCCGTTCCACGACGACAAGACGCCGTCGCTCGTCGTCAGTCCGAAGAAGAACCTCTGGCACTGCCTCGGCGCCTGCCAGACCGGCGGCACGGTGATCGACTGGGTGATGAAGACGCAGGGCGTGTCGTTCCGGCACGCCGTCGAAATCCTGCAGGACGATTTACCCTTGGGCGCTGCTGCTCGGGGGCGGCAGGAGAAGGTCGCGCAGCGCTCGACGACGCAGAAGCTCGCGAGCGATTTTACGAGCGAGGCCGACGACCAGGCGCTGATGCGCCAGGTGATCGACTATTACCACGAGAGTTTGAAGGAGAGCCCGGAGGCGCTCGACTATCTCGAGCAGCGCGGGCTCAAGGCCGCGGGCCTGATCGAGACGTTCAAGCTCGGCTTCGCGAACCGGACGTTGGGGTATCGGCTGCCGGCGAAGAACCGCAAGGCGGGCGCGGAGCTGCGCGGGCAGCTGCAGAGGCTCGGCCTGATCCGTGAGAGTGGCCACGAGCACTTCAACGGCTCACTTGTGATCCCGGTGATCGACGAGCACGGGCTCGTGACCGAGGTGTACGGGCGCAAGGTCACCCCGAACCTGCGCAAGGGCACGCCGTTGCACCTGTATCTGCCCGGTCCGCACCGGTCGGTGGGAGGACAGTGATGCTGAGTTTCGAGTTGAAGCGATCCTCGACTCAGGATGCACCTGATGAACTCGAAGTCTATTGCGACCGAGAAGGCCTTGAGTCACTCATGGCGCAGCTCCTTCTCCTTAAGAACGGCCGCACCGAGCATGTGCACCTTATGACGCAGGAATGGGGTGGAACGCATCTCGATAGCTCGCCGCAAAACGCGGGGCACGTGCCACTTCGACACGTCAAATTCCTGCTTCGGACCGGAGAGGATGTTCCGCCGACGAGTGATTAGCCGCAAAGGACTGGCAGAAACATGCAGGGGAGCTCGATGAACTGTGTGAGACAACAGAAGGGATCTTCTCCTCACGGCAGGCCAGTGCAGCGGCGAGCCATGCGAGCAACTACCTGGAGTACTCCGATATCGTTGGCCAATGGAGCTGACGTGCCGACAAGTTCTTAAACGATGTCCCACGGCTTGGATGGCGCACTTTCCAGATCGCGGCTTGCATGGATGATCGCGAGGATCTGGATGCGATCTTCGCGCAGCACGTAGATGATGCGGTAGTTCTTGCGGAAGATGAGCTCGCGGATGTCGTCGGAGTCGGCTTCATGGACGGCGCGGCCCATCTTCGGCTGATCGACAAGCTTGGCGACAGACTCAAGGACGCGATCGACGAACCGCTCGGCGTAGACGGCCGAGTCGCGGGCGATGTAATCGAAGAGCTCGTCGAGGTCGGTCTCGGCCGGGACCGTCCACTCGATCCTCATTGAGCTTTGCGGGCGAGTAGCCGGGCTTTGATCTCCTCGTGCGGCACGGTGCGCCCTTCGTCTGCGGCCTTGAGGCCGGCCTCGATCTTCTGCTTCACGTAGAGCTCGTACATCAGATCGTCCCAGGTCGCCTGTTCCGGAAGCTTGTCGACGATGGCGCGGGCGGCGTCTTTGACGGATGACATGGCGGATCTCCCTTAGCCTGCTCTCTCGAGCACGGTATCAAGCATCTCGATGACGAAGCGCTGCTTGGCGCGCGGCAGTTGACTGATCTGCTCGAGCTGCTGCTGCAGCTTCGGAGTCGGCCCGCGCTTGCTCTTGCTCGACCTGGCCGGCTCGCCGAGCAGGTCTTCCACGGCGACATCGAGCTCCTTCGCGAGCGTCGATAGCATCGCAACGGCGATACGCAGCCGGCCGACCTCGTAATGCGCGAGCGTCTGCTGCGAGATGCCGAGCCGTTCAGCGAGCTGCTGCTGGGTCAGGTCCTGGGCCTTGCGCCGTTCGGCGATGCGCTGCCCGAGTGCCTGATAGAACGCTTTGTCCTCTGGCGTCACGGCGATCATCCGGTGGTGTAGCAACGCCATGAGCATATCTCCGGTTCGTGGAAGTCGAGTTGACAATACTCTGAATAAGAGTACTCTGCAACGGAGTTATTTTTGCTCTCAGGGTCTTGACAGGGTTCTCGAGGAGGGGCGGAAATGGCGCGGATCGCGGCGGCGGAGCTCGAGCGGCTGAAGGAAGAGATATCCGTCGTTCGGCTCGTCGAGAGCGCTGGCGTCGAGCTTAAAGCCCACGGCGCCGATCGGATCGGCCGCTGCCCGTTCCACGACGACAAGACGCCGTCGCTCGTCGTCAGCCCGAAGAAGAACCTCTGGCACTGCCTCAATCGGCGAAGCTAAGCGGCTGAGTGCGCTAGCGAAATCGACAACGTCGTACGACGGTCGCGTCCGGTTCACTTGTTGTCCCAAATAGCGAAGTCCAAGCCGGAGCGCCCATACACGCGCAGACGCTCTGCAACATGGGCTGTCATGGCATCGACTACAGCGGCCATCGTTATGCGACGGAGGCGCAAATGCTGCCTCTGGAAATCGCGACCATGGCAATTGACCTTGCGATTCCACTTCCACCAATTTACGCAGCAGTAAAAGGGTCAAGTGTCGCCGCCAGGGAATCAACGACGCTGTATCGCGCGGTGAGCGAGGCCGAGGCGCTATTAGTTAGCCCTAATCAGACAAAACCTTTGAGGTGTGAAGGTGCGTAGGAATTGAAAAAGGCCCTTCGTTGTGGTTGAAAGCGAGTTACCACACACGTTTTCTTCCAGCAAACGAAGGGCCACTGACTGTGAGACGAAGAAAAGCCGAATTGCATGCTCGTGTCAACGGGAATCTTGCTCTTGAGGTCGCCGACGTGAAGCTCACTTCGTATGCGGGACTGGAGTTGCTCGATCGGTATCTGCGGCAGATCGGTTTCAACAACTTGGTCCGGACGGCGTTTGGTAAGGCACGCTTCGGCGGAGACTTCGGGGCCGTCACCATGATCCGCGTGCTGATTGGGCTACTGGTGGTCGGCGGTCGCCGACTGGAGCATTTGAAGTATCTCGCGGCCGATCCGCTGCTGTACCGTTTCGCTCGAGTTCAGGCATGGCCGACGGCGCGAACCGCGAGCCGGTGGCTCAAGCGCTTCACGATGAAGAGCGTGGAGCATCTGATGACGCTCAATGCTGCGGTGATTGTGCAGATCCTGCCGCGGCTCGGCCTGCGCACCCTGACGATCGACGTTGACGGGACGGTGGTATCGACGGGCCTTCAGGTGGAACGAGCCGAGCGCGGCTACAACCCTCATCGGCGAAAGGTTCCAAGCTACTACCCGATCATGGCGCACCTGGCCGAGACGACGCATGTGCTGCGGGTGCGCAATCGCTCGGGCAACGTGCACGACGGCAAGGCCTCTATGCGTTTCCTGCGAGAGCTGTGGCAACAGCTGTCGGCCTTCTCGATGCTCAGGCGTCAGATCCGTTTTCGCATGGATGGCGCGTTTTTCCGGAAAGATGTGCTGCGTTGGCTCACGTGGCGCGAGGTCGGCTACGCCATTAAAGTTCCCTTCTACCGCTGGCTCGATCTGCAGAGGTTCATCAAGAACGCTCCCAGCTGGACGCGAGTCACGGACGAGGTATCCGGCTTCATCGTGCCGGCCGTGGCGACGCCCTGGGGAAGATCGCTGCCGGTCGCGATTTACCGGCGCAAGGTCGCCCATCGAGCCGCGAAGAACTATCAGCTGGATCCGGATCGCTTCGAGCAGTCGATACGGCGTGCCGCTCCACAGGAGCGCGGAGATCACCACGTTCGTATCGAGAACGAGCCGCACGAACGCTGATCACTTCGCTTGTTCTTGTGACTTCCGGGCGCGTCTTTCGGCACGTGCCGCCTTGATCTCGGCCGCGATCTCTTCTTCACTCATGGGCTCGACGCTGGCGGCTTCGAGCGCCGGTGCGATCGCGAGGAGCCGGTCGATGGCAGCGCGCTTCCTGGCCTTGGCGGTGAGAAAGTCCACGAAATCTTCCACTTCCGCGCGCTGCTGTGGCGGCAATGCCTTGAGCTTCTCGAAAAGCATCTGTTCGTTGCTGCTCATGGTTGGCCTCTCTCTTAGCCGCTGGTGCGGTTGCTGGGGCGGCGCTTGAGCCGACCGCGCTCGATAAAGGCGTCGACAATCTGGATGAGCTGGCGGCGTTCCTCCGGCGGCAAGCTCTCGATCTGCTGCAGACGCCGCTGCAATCGACCGTCGCGTGGCCGGCCGGAGCGCCTGGTGGTCGTCGGCGGCTCCAAGCCCAGCAGCTCATCGGTGCTGAGCTGCAAGGCTTGCGCGAGCGCGGGCAGCAGCGTCGTCGGCGGATGCTCACTCTGGCCCTCACAGTAGGCGATCATCCGGCGCGAGACGCCGACTTCATCGGCGAGCTCTTGTTGGGTATAGCCGGCGGCCTTGCGCAGCGCCGCGAGGCGTTGGCCGAAAGTAGCGGCTGCTCGGTTCTTCTGCTTGGGCATCTCGCATCTCGTCTTATCGGAGACGCCCAAGATGGTATAGCCGGTCTTGGGGAGCGCTTGACCAGTTCATGTACGAAAAATGTACGGTTCGGCGTACCAAGAATCAACCGTGATTTTTAGCTCAATCCCTCTTGACAGGTTTTTGCCTGAAAGGCGGTTCTGGAGGTCTCGATGGCGCGCATCCCGGCAGATGGAACTGATCGAGCGTTTTAAGCTCGGCTTTGCGAACCGGACGCTCGCGTATCCGCTGGCGCCGAAGCAGTACAAGGCTGGCGCCGAGCTGCGCGCTGCGTTGCAGCGGGTCGGGATCTTGCGCGAGAGCGGCCACGAGCACTTCAACGGCTCGATCGTCGTGCCGCTCTTCGGTGAGTCGGCGAAGTCCTCGACGCGCCCGGTCGTCGGCGCGTACGGCCGGAAAACTGAACGACAACCGGCGCGCCGAAGCACTTGTACTCGCCGGGGCTTCACTGAGGGGCGTTCAACCGCGAGGGGATGGCGGGCCAGCAGGAGATCATTCTCTGCGAGGCGCTGATCGATGCGCTGACGTTCTGGGCTTCTTGCTGGTGAGCACGGCCAGCGTTCTTGATGGCGATTTCGCCGCTGGCCCTTCGGCAGGCGCTGGATGCGCTCGAATTGCTGTTGAATCTTCGGCGTGGGGCCGCCCCTTCTCGAGCAATGCCGCGCCGTTTATGCGAACAGATCGGGCTGAGCGACGATATGCGCGCCGCTTGGCCGCGGCGCAACCCGCAGCAGGCCGCCCGAGACCGCGAAGTGGATCCAGCATTCGGCGACGGGCAGGTTGGCCGCCTCGAGCGCCTGCCGATAGGCTTCGAGCTGGCCCGAGTGCTCGAGCGCGTCGGCAATCCACGCGGACTTCGGCCGCGGCGACGACTTGTGATCGATGACGACATAGCCGCGCTCGGTCTCGAGCAGCACGTCGATCGAGCCGCGCACGACGCGGCCGTCGCCGAGCACGTGCTCGATCGGCCACTCGACGAGAACCCGGCGCGGCGCGAAGCGGCGCATGACTGCATCGCGGAACCGCTCGGCTGCGGCGAGCACCTCCGCCGCGTCGACGAAGGCGGCGGCGCGGCCGTCTTCGAGCAGCGCGTGCACGCGTGCGGCGGCGTCTGCCCGGCCGGGGTTGATCAGCTCCGCGGCGAGCGCGGCGTGCAGCGCCGTGCCGATCAGCGTCATGTCGTCGCCGCGAATGCGCACGCGTGCGCCGAGATCGATCGTCTCGGTGATGCGCGCGCCGGGCGCTGGCGGCAGGCTCGACGGCGGCACGCGCTCGCGTGCCATCACGCCGCGCTCGGGCCGATCGGGCAAGCGCGCCGGCGCGAAGCGCGCGGGAGCCAAGCTTGCGGCGTCGGCGCCGAGGACGGTGCTGCGCGTGTCGATCGCGACACCGGAGCCGAGCTCGAGACGATCGCCGTGCGGCAGCAGGCTCGGGCAGCGAAACGCGTGGATCCACGCGTCCGCGGAGGGATCGCGCTCCGGCACGGCAAGCACGAGCATATCGCGCGCGCGCGTGAGCCCGACGTAAGCCAAGCGGCAGTTCTCGCGCTCGCCCTGCTCGAGGCAGTCGCGCCCTTCGCGTGATTCGAGCAGCGACTCGAGCGCTGGGATGCCTTTCGTGCGCAGGCCGAACACGTTCGGCCAATAGCGGATCATCCGCCCGGCGAGCGGCCGCTCGAGGTCGAAAGCGTCGGCTCCGCGCTCGACGCGCACGTCCCACAGCCGCGGCCGCCAGCCATAGTGAAGATCGGCCGCGACGACGATGGGCCACTCGAGCCCCTTCGCCTTGTGGTAAGTCAGCACATGCACCGCATCGCCGCTCGTGATGACGGGCTGCAGATCGAGCTCCGCGGAATGCGGGTTCTCGAGCCAGAACAGGAAGCCGGTTAGCGTCGCCGCGAGGTGCTGCGCTTCGCAATGACGCTCGTATTCGACGGCGAGCTGCAGCAACGCATCGAGGTTTTTCTGCCGCTGCGCCGCCTTGATCGCATTCTGGCTGAACGACGTCACGACCTCGCGCAACCCGATCGTGTTCAGCACCCGCGCAACGATCTCGACCGGCGACTGCGTGCCGATCGTCTCGCGCAGCGCTTCGAGCTTCGCGATAATCGGGTGCGCGTCGGCGGCCCACGTGCGGCGCTCGTCGCTCTGCTCGAGCCGGCGCAGCCGATCGGCGAGCCACTCCTCGGCCGGTTTGCCTGCGCTCATCGCGACGATCTCCGCGGTGGCGATCGTATCCGCGGGATCGTTCAGGCGGCGCAACGCCGCTTTCGCGAGCGCGATCTCCGGGACCGTCAGCAGCCCGGACAGGCTCATCTTCATCGGCACGTGCGCCGCGCGCAGTGCTTTGGCGATCTCCTCGACATGCTCGTTGCTGGCGGCGAGCACGGCGATGTCGCCCCACCGCACGGGACGCGCCTCGCGCGTGTCGGGATCGACGATGCGGCAGCCGGTGGCCGGGGAGTCGGCGCCCGCGGAGTCGGCGCCCACGGAGTCGGTGCCCGCGGAGTCGGCCCCTACGAGATCGGCGATGGCGCCGGCCAGCTGCGCCGCACGCTGGCGGCCGCTGCGCGCGGTCAGCGTCCAGCGCTGCACGGCCGGCTCGCCGGTTTCGTCCTCGCGCTTCGCGCTCAGCACGATCTGACGCGCTTCGAGCTCGCCGGCGAAGGCGTGCACGAAGACGCTGTTCACGTACTCGACCAGCGCGGGGCGCGAGCGCCACGAATGCTCGAGCACGTCGACCTCGCCGCCGCGCGCCGCGATCGCGGTCAGCGTGTCGCGCACGAGCTGCGGGTCGCAGCCGCGGAAGCCGTAGATCGCCTGCTTCACGTCGCCGACGAAGATCACCTTGTCGGCCAGCGCCGCGAGCTTCATGAAGATCGCGAGCTGCATCGGGTTCGTATCCTGAAACTCATCGACGAGCAGCAGCTCGAGCTCGCTGCCGAGCCGCTCACGCACGAGCGGCTCGTCGAGCGCGGCGAGCAGCTTCTGCTCCATGTCGGTGAAATCGATCAGCCCGCGCTCGGTCTTGATCGCCTGGAAGCGGGCCAGCGCCCGGCCCGCGATCGAGTAGCAGCCCTCGATGTAGTTGCGCACATCCGCGTGCAGCTCGGGATGGCGATCGAAGTTCTCGGCCGCGGCCCTGACTCGCGCCGCGATCGGCTCGCTCTTCTTGCGCGCGGCCTTGCGGCTCGCGGCGATCCACAACGACCACGGCACGGGCGGCCGCCGCAACCGGTAGATGGCGCCCCTTAGCCAGTCGTAATACTCGCGCGTGCCGCTGGTGGTATCGAGGTCGAGATCGATCTCATCGAGCGCGGACTGTACCGCGGTGAAGAACGGCCCGTCCCAGTCTCGATCTTGCGGAGCACGAAAGCACTTCAGCATATCCGCTGCACAGTGCTCGCCCATCGCGATCAGGCGTTCCGGCGCGACATCGTTATCGCGCGCGCGATCGGCGAGCGCTTTCACGTCCGCGCGCCAGTCCTCGATATCGAGCCGCCACCCGATCGCGTTCATCGTGCGCACGGCGTCGCGGTCGGGCGCGAGCGTCTCGTCGAGCGCCTGATTGAAGAATGCGGCGGTGTCCGCGAGGCTCGCGACCGAAAGCTCCGGCGACAGGCCAAGCTCGAACGCGAAGCGCCGCAGCAGCCGCTCGGAGACGCTGTGCACGGTGCCGATCAGCGCCTGTGCGGTCTGCTCGGCGAGCTCGATGCGGCCGCTCGCGATCAGCCGCTCGCGCACCCGCTCGCGCAGCTCGGCGGCCGCCTTTACGGTGAACGTGGTGCCGACCACGCGCGCGGGTGCGATGCCGTCGTGCACCAGCGCATGCTCGAGCTCCTGCGTCAGCCGATAAGTCTTGCCGCTGCCGGCCCCCGCGCTGATGAAGCGCACGTGCGCGAAATCGCCGCGGCCGCTCATTCGCCCGGCTCCCAGCCCGTGAGCGCGGCATAGTCGTCGAAATTGTCGGGATTGACCGGCGTCTTCAGCGCGGCGCCCGGGGCGAACGAGCGCTCGTCGGGCTCGGTGCCCGCGACGTTCAGCTCGATCGCGCCCGCGTCGAGCTGCATGCGTCGCCATGCGTAGGTCTCGAGCAGCCGGCGCCAGGTCTGCTCGGCGGTCTCCGGCAGCTCCGGTGCGAATGTCACCGCGCGCGGAAACACGCGTGCGTCGGCCGCGACGATGTCGCCCGTCGAGACAATGAAATAGGCTTGCGCCGGCCAGCGCTGGGCGGCATCGGGGCGGCTGCGCAGATACGCATACGTCGCGAGCTGCAGCGCGCGGTTTTCGGCGATCTCGGCGCCGCGCCAATCGAGCCCGCCCCATTTCACATCGACGACGGTCTCGGCCCCGCGTGCGTCGGTGAGCAGCAGATCGATCGCGCCGCGTATCTGCGCCGTTGCGCCGCCGGCCGTGAACGGCGCGTGATGCTGCGCTTCGGCGGTGACCCGCACGATGTCCGCGTCGCGGAGGTGATCGAGCAGCGCGTGCAGCGCACCGGTGAGCGTCACGACGATGCGCTCGCGCGTGACGCCCATGCCCGGCTCGTCGAGCACCGCGCCTTCGGTCTCGATGATCGACGGCAGCGTGCGCGCGAGCCAAGCGCCGAGCTCGGGATCGCCGCCGGCCGGCACCACGCCGTTCGGCCAGCGCTCGAAGTACATCTCGAACAGCCGATGGGCGAGCTTCCCGTAGAGCAGTCCGCCGCTCGCGAGATTGCCGGCGCGGCCCGGCGTCAGCCGCGCGGCATAGCGCAGCACCCACTGATGCGGGTGATACAGCAGCTTCACGAGGCTCGAGTAGGATTCGACCGGGCGCGGCGCGAGCCGCGCTTCGGCCGGCAGCAGCCACCAGCGGCGGCGCTCCGGCAACGGCCGGCGCTCGAGCGGCTCGAGCGGGACGTGCAATGCGGGGATGATCTCGGCGCCTGCAAGCAGCGCTTCTTCGACGTGCACTTCGTTGAAACCGGCCGCAATGCTCGTCAGTCGGCTCCACAGCGGGTGTCGCCCTTCGTCGTGATCATGCACGACGAGGATCAGCCGGCGGCGCGCGTTCAGCACCGGACGCAGCCAGCCGCGGGTGCGCGTGCGAATGACTTCCGCCGGCGCAGGCAGCGCGACGCCTTGCGCACGCAACGCTTCGATCTCTGCATCGGACCAGGGCGGCTCGACGCGCTGCGGCTGCGCGGCGACGTCCCACCAGATCACGGTCTCGCAGACGCGCGTGATCGTATCCGGCGCCGTGGCCGCGCGGACATGCGCGCTTTCCGCGAACGTCGCCGGGTCGGGCGAGCCGCTCGTCACCTCGTCGACGAGGCGCTCGAGCATCAGGCGCGGCACCCGCAGCGTGCCGCGCTCGGCGAGGCGAGCGAGCGCATCGAGCAACGCTTCGCTCTGCGCGAGCGCTGCGGCGTAAAGATCCTGCTCGCTGCC
>CAZFJU010000142.1:0-11579 GCA_964518995.1 uncultured Gammaproteobacteria bacterium | reverse complement strand
GCTTGTCGAACAGCGTCAGCATCGGCATCGGGTCCATCATGCCGCCGTACACGCCGATAATGGACAGCGTACCGCCACGGCGGACGCTATCAATCGCCTGGAGCAGCACAGTAAGCCGATCGATGCCGGCCTTCTGGAAGAGCGTCTGCGCGACCGAGTCGGGCAGCAGGCCGGTCAGGGTTTGCAACGCTTTTGCGCCGGGCGCCCCGTGCGCCTCCATGCCGACGGCGTCGATCACGGAGTCCGTCCCTCGTCCGTCCGTCAACTCGCGGATCACGGCCGGCACGTCGTCATGCCGGTTGGCGTCGATGGTCTCGATGTCGTGACGGCGCGCCATCGCGATGCGCTCCGGCACGATGTCTACGGCGATGACGCGTGCGCCGCGATGGCGAGCGAGTCGTGCGCACATCTGTCCGATCGGGCCGAGACCATATACCGCAACGCTGCCCCCGTCCGGAATGCTGGCGTACTCGACGGCCTGCCAGGCAGTGGGCAGCACGTCCGCCAGGTAGATGAAGCGCTCGTCGGGCGGCCCTTTCGGCACCTTGATCGGTCCGAAGTCCGCGTGCGGCACGCGCAGATACTCCGCCTGCCCGCCCGGCACCTGCCCGTACAGCTTCGAATAGCCGAAAATCGCGGCGCCGCTGCCGTACTCGTGAACCTGCGTCGTCTCGCATTGCGAATACAGGGACAAGTCGCACATGAAGCAACTGCCGCATGCGATATTGAACGGCACGACGACGCGATCGCCCGGCTTGATGTGGCTGACGGCAGGGCCGACCTCCTCGACGATTCCCATCGGCTCGTGGCCGAGTATGTCGCCGGATTCCATGAAGGGCTCGAGCACCTCGTAGAGATGCAGATCGGACCCGCAGATTGCGGTGGTCGTAATCCGCACAATCGCATCCGTAGGCGCCTCGAGTTTCGGATCCGGAACATTGTCGCAACGTACATCGCGTTTGCCGTGCCATACCAGCGCTTTCATACCGTTTCTCCCGTGGCTGCTCGGTACCGGGAGCAAATTCCGTGCCCCACCGCTCGATTGGCATAGCTATTGCTCGCATCTGTGATCCATCAACGAAGGATCATTGCGATGACAGAAAAACCTGCCAAGCGACCGCGCGGCGAGTCCATGAACCCGGAGGAGCGCGGCGTCGAGCAAGCAGCAAGCAAAGAATCTTGGGTGACCAAGCTGCTGCGTCACGCGCGACTGACGAAAGGTCGACCGGCGTCGGACCGTAAGGCGTAGCCGCTGAGCGGGCCGCCGAGCCCGCTCGCCGCACCCGTCGCGCGTTCGCGGCGGTTACACGTTCACGGCGTTCAATTGCGCACCAGAGCCGTATTGCGGCGGGCCGCCGTCGCGATATCGCGTGCGAGATCCGCACACGCCACTTGAGCGCGTTCGAGCAACACGCGCCGATCCGGCGGCCACGGCGAGCGAACGACTTGGAGCGGCCCGCGACCGCGCGGCGTCCAGCGTTGCGCATGACGTCGCCCCGAAGCTTCAACGAATAGCGAAACCGTGGGAACGCCGAGTGATGCCGAGATGTGTTGCCCGGCCGAATCGTAGCCGACGAACCCGTCGCTGTGAGCAATCGTCGCGAGCAATGCGTCGATGTCGGCTTCCCACGTCCACATATCGGCCTGGCAGTGTGCGACCTCCCCGTCCGCATAGCCCGCCGGCAGGTGCGCCACGCGAACGCCGCGATCCGCGAGCCGCCGGCAAAGCCGATAGCTCTCGTCGATCTCCTCGCGGCTCGCGCCGCGCGCGAGCAGCAGACCATGACCACCGCGCACGAGCCACTCGAGCAGCTCGGTCTCGAACTCGATGCCTGCGCGTTTTTTCTCGTTGCCGCCTACGCCGAAGTGCACGCTGATGATGGGACCGGGACGTTCGGCGAAACAGCGTCGCCGCATGCGGCCCACCCATGCCGCGGCGTGCCGCGCGATGTCGAGGCGGCATTCCTCGGGTGTTGTGGCCGGCTCGAAGGTCTCGTGCATCCAGCGGCACGCCAGCGCAGCAAGCGGATCGGTCGCTTGTATCCCGTAATGGCGGCTCGGAAAGTGGAAGTAACGATCAGCCGAGATCGGGCGCAGAAGCCCGAGTTGTGTCAGCCGCGAGTCCGGGTCGATCACGAGCACTTCGTGTGGTGCGTGCCCGTCGCGGACCGCAGCGACCGCCTCCAGCAAGGCGGGCCATGCGTTCAAGCGTTCGGCCAGAAAGCCGCTTCGGCCATACGGCACCTTCACAGCGGATACCCGCGAGCAGCTGCGCGCGATGACTTCGGCCGCTTCGGCGCCGCAGAACGCGATCTCCGCATTCGGAAACGCCGCTTCGGCATATCGAAGCAGCGGCATCGAGACCGCGACATCCGCGCCGAGCGTCAACCTCGAGAGCATGACGACCGCACGGATCCGCTCACGTTCTGCGGCAGTCAGCGATCTGGGCGCCGCGCAACGCAACAGCTCTCGTTCGCTATGCAAGCCGGCGGCGGCCAGCGCTTCCGCAAGCGGCGCGCAATGCGGCTTCAGCCGTGCGACATCGACCACCTGCGCGAACAGGCGCCGATACGTCTCCGCGCCGCGTTGGGTAAAACCGTCACAGAGCGGCTCGATAATCCGCTCGAACAGCACGCGTGTGCCTTCTGCAGCCAAACGAGGATCGGACGCGAGCGCGAACTCGGCCAGCCGCTCGACGCTCGAGCGCCTGGGTGCGCGGCGCCGCGAGTGGTGGCGCCAGAACGATGCGACCGCCTCTTCAAGAATCGGCTCGCCGGTTCGACGCGGTGGAACGCAACGGGCCCCAGTTCGCTGTCGTTCAAGCATACGCGCGCCGCGGCTGCGTGGCCCGCATCAGCTCGAGGGCCGCATCGACCACTCGCTCCGGCGCGACACCTTCCAGACACAAGTGATGCTGCTCGGGGCAGACACTTCGATAACACGGTGCGCACGATACCGCCTGATTGAGCACCCGGTTCGGCACGCCCCACGGGGTGTGCTGCGGGTTGGTCAAGGCGTACAGGTCGACCACGGGCGTACCGACGGCGGCCGCAACATGCACAGGACCGGTGTTGTTCGAGATCAGCAGCGGCGCGCGTTCGAGCAGTGCGGCGAGCTCGGCGAGCGTGAGCTCGCCGCCGACGGAGATGGTGTTCTGGGCGGCCTCGGCGCGCAACCGCTCGAGAAGCGGCACCTCCGCTTCGGAGCCCGTCAACACCACCTTCCAGCAGTACCGACCGGCGAGCATTCTGATCACCCGAGCGAATCGCTCGAGCGGATAGCGCCGCGAAGGCGCGCTCGCTCCGGGATGCACGACGGCCCAGCGCGTGCGCGCACCGACACCGTACTCGTGCAAACGCCCCGCGACCGCCGCCGCTGCGGCCGCCGGCACCGCGAGCCGCATCCGCCGGTCACGCGCGTGCCAGCCGACCGCAGCGACGAGGTCGAGCTGACGCTCGACTTCGTGGCGCACGCCGGCTTCGGGCTCGGGCTCACGGATCCAATCGGTCAGCAGCTGATACGGGTTTTCGCGGCAGTGCGCGAGCCGCCGCGGGATCTCCGCGAGATGGCACAGCATTGCGGCCGGCAACGGATTTTGGCTATAGACGGTGAAAATCACCGCTGCGTCGAAGCCGGCGGCCGAGAGGCGGCGAATCATTTGCCGATCGAGACCGGCGCCGGCCCGGCCGCCGGTAGCCTTGACCCATGGCGCGTCGTACACCACGACATCGTCGACGTCCGGTGACAGCCGCGCCGCCTCGGCGCCGCCCTGTGAAGTCAGCACGGTGATATGCCGATCCGGAGCGGATGATTTCGCTGCGTGCAGCGCCGGCGTCGTCATTAGCACGTCGCCGAGTGCATCGAGGCGAACGGCCAGCAGCTTCCGGACCGATGCCCAGTCCCGAGCTCGCGCGTCCATTGGCGTAGCCGTGCTCATGACTCACGCCAGGCGCGGCGGCGCAGCGGCCGGCAGATCGCGTGACGGCCGCGCGGCGGGCGCTGCATCGAGCGCGAGGATCACGCGGGCCGCCTCTTCGAGGTTCGCAGCGACATGATGCGGTAGACGCGCCCGTGACATCCGCCACTCCGTTTCGTGGCCGACATCGAGCAGGATCGTGCGGCAGCCTGCGCGTCGCCCCGCTTCCACGTCGTCGAGGATGTCGCCGATCAACCAGCAATTCTTGAGCTCGACATCGAGCTCGCGCGCTGCCCGCTCGAGCATGCCGGGCGCGGGCTTACGGCATTCGCAGACGAGGCGATATCGCGGAACCTCTCCGGCCGGATCGTGCGGGCAGTAGTAGAACGCCGCGAGCGACACACCGAGCTCCGCAAGCTTAGCGGTCAGCGCACGCCCGACCTCCACCACCGCAGCTTCGTCAAACATGCCGCGCGCGACGCCGGCCTGGTTCGACACCACGGCGACCGCGAACCCGGCACTCGCAAGGCGCGGCAAGGCCCTGTCCGCGCCCGCCGCAAGACGAATTCTGCGAATGTCGACGTTGTACGGCACGTCTTCAATCAGCGTGCCATCCTTGTCGAGGAACACTGCACGCCGCGAAGCGCGTTGCACGCTCACGGCCACGATGTCTCCTTCTCGGGGAGGACCATGAGCTCCGGCACCACAGTGCCCGGCGGCTGCAACAGGACGAAGCGGACGGCCGCCGCAACGCTCACCGGATCTTGCAGCACCGTCTCGTCGATATCCGGAAAGCGGTCGAGCAAGAACGGCGTGCGCATGCCGCCCGCGATCAGCGCGGTCACTTTGATGCGATGCTCGCGTCCCTCGACGTGCAGCGCATGGCTTAGCCCGAGCAGCCCCCATTTGCTCGCGTGGTAGGCCGCCGCGTTGGCCCACGCCCGCCGCGCCGCGGTCGACACGATGTTGACGATATGGCCGCCGCGGCCATGTCGCTGCATGGTTTCGAATGCGAGCTTCGACACGACGAACGGCCCGCGCAGGTTCACATCGAGAACGTGGTCCCATTCGTCGAACGACAGATCCAGCACGGATTTCGTAACGTCGACACCCGCATTATTGATCACGGCATCGACCGGGCCATGCTCCGCCTCGACGGCCGCGAACGCGTCGCGCACGGCGTGCTCGTCGCACACGTCGAGCCGGCGGCCCATGGCGGTGCGCCCCGCCTGCTGCAGTGCGCCGGCAGCTACCGCGGCCTTCTCGCCATCGATGTCCGCGACGACCACAACGGCGCCGGCCGCAGAGAGATCACGGCACACTGCGGCGCCGAGGCCGCTTCCGCCGCCGGTCACCAGCACGACTTTATCCTGCAGCGCGCCAGGCGCTGCGGGGACATCATTCCGCACTCGAACATTATCGCTCGCTATCATCTGCACCCTTCCCGAAACCTATGCACTGCAACCTTCGGACACCGGCAAGCCGTACTGCCCGTTAAGCGTCCGCTCCCAGCGAAGCGGCGCCCGACGTGAACACCGCACCGCGCCGGGCGAATGCGTTGCCGCCGCCGTAGCGGACCTGGGGCGCCGAGCGCGTGCCGCTCAACACATCGCGGTAGACGTCCTCGATGGCGAGCGAGATGTCATGCCATGCGAAATGGCGCAGCACACGCCTGCGGCCCGCACGGCCCATCGCCTCGCGTTGCCCAGGCTTCGCGTGCAAATCGGCGAGGCACTCCGCAAGTGCGGCGGGATCTGCCGGCGGGATCAGCCGGCCTGTGACGCCATCGACGACCGTATACTTCACGCCGCCGACCTCGCTGCCGATGACCGGGATGCGACAAGCCATCGCTTCGAGCGGCGTAATGCCGAACGGCTCGTACCACGGGAGGGTGACGAACACGTCGGCGGCGCTGTAGTAGTAGCGCAGCAAGGGGCGGCTGCGCTGCCCCGTGAACGCCACCTTGTCGGCAATGCGCTCTTCGCGCGCGACGCTTTCGAGGCGCCCGATCTCCGGAGTTCGCCGGCCATCCGGCTCGGGCGAGTCGCCGCCCACCACGAGCAGGCGTGCATTGGCGCGAGTGCGGTGCACGAAGCGGGCGAAACCTTGGATCGCCGTGGCAATTCCTTTACGCGGCACCATGCGGCCGAGCTGGAGAACAACAAAGGCGTCCTGCGGCAAACCCAGCTTGGCGCGCGCGCACCGCCGGGATACGGGCGCGAGCTCGTTCGGATCGAAGCCGCACGGCACGATGCGAATGCGGGCCGGATCGACCGCATAATGCGCGATGAGGTCGGCACGGTCTTGCGGACATTCTGCGATCACGCGATCGGCCGTGCGGGCGATTCGCTCTTCGTCCTGAAACCTGCGATCGGGAAATCGATCGGCCGCTCCCTGATGAATGCGCCGGACCCGGCCGAGCGCGTGAAACGTGAC
The DNA here is from genome assembly GCA_964518995.1 of uncultured Gammaproteobacteria bacterium. GTDB lineage: Bacteria > Pseudomonadota > Gammaproteobacteria > Steroidobacterales > Rariloculaceae > ZC4RG20. Next base: position 5,227 of record CAZFJU010000142.1, on the reverse strand, counting down.
GACATACGGAATGTCGAGTGACCGCTTGATCTCCGCCGCCGTGAGCCCGGACATCCAGAAATTCGCGTGCAGCAGGTCGTAGTGCCGGCGGCCGCACGCACGGCGCACGTACCGCGTGAACGCATCCATATGCGGCAGCAGGTCCTCCTTCGGGACCGGCTCGGGAGGCCCTGCCGGAACATGGATGACGCGCGAGCCGGGATACCAGGCAACGGCGGCCGGAGCGTCCGGCGAATCTCGCCGGGTGAAGATGTCGACCTTCACGCCTCGGTCCGCGAGGTATTTGCTCAGGTAGGCAACATATACATTTTGCCCCCCCGCATCCACGCTGCCCAAGGGCGCCAGCGGCGAGGCATGATCGCTGATCATCGCGATTCTACGCATGAGCCGTACGCCTCCCTGCCGAATGCATTCGATGCCCGACGCTCGCCGCGTCCGCGCCGTGCACCGCATCCTCGAATGCCGCTTGCCAGTCCCGAACGAACCGGGCGATGTCGAAGCGGCGTAGCGCCGCACGGCGCGCGCCGGAGCCGAGCCTCGCCGCCTCGTGCGGATCGGCAAGCAGGCTGCGCATCCGCTCGACGAGCACGTCGACCCGCGTGTCTGAATAACCGGACACGCCGTTCTCTACGACGGTCGTCATCTCGGTCGTGGCGAGCGCGACGATCGGCATACCGACCGTCATCGCTTCACAGACCGCGAGACCGAGGCTCGTATAGCGGATCGGATTGAAGAAGAATCGATAGCGGGCCATGACGTACGGCAGCTCGTCGTGGCCGAGCTCGCCGAGCCCGACGGCATCTGCGCCCATTCCTGCCAGATCGAGCGGAATTTCCTTGCGGACCTGCTCGAAAATATCGGCGCCGAGACGCCGCCCGCGCTTCGCAAGGTCGTTGACGACTACCAGCCCGCGCTCGAGGTCGCCGCTATAGCGCGCATCGGCTGGAACAATCACGCCGTGCTCGATCACACGCGTCGGTGTGCGGCCGTTGTCCCACATCAGCTCGTTGAAGGCGGTGACATGAACGAGCAGCCCGCCCGGCTCGTCGAACGGATGCCGGGTATCGGTCGGCGTCTCGCGCGGCGGGTCGTGCTCGACATAGATCCAAGGCAACTGATGCTGAGCCGCGGAAAGAATCTCCCGATCACCGAGGTAATTTTCCCGCGACTGAAACAGCACTACATCCAGATCGAGCTCAGCGACGTGCTCGACTGGGACCTCCACCACATTATCGGGCCAAGGCAAACCAGGCAGCCGGCCGCCAAAGCCATGGCGCCGATCCGCGGTGACTGGCAAGAAGAAGCGATGAGGCACCTGAGAAAGATAGAAAAGATAGTTACCGTGCACGTGCCACGTGAGAATGTTCAGCTGCCGCATTGCATGCTCCGATCCCGAACCCATCTCGTGGAAGACATCGGCGTGTCCGCCGGCGCTATACGCTTCGACTCTCGGCCGCTTACGGACGAAAATCCGCTCAACACAGCCAGCGCTTCCTCGAGCACTTCTTCGACTTCCGGAAGTGCATGCTGCGAGCGGCGTGCCTGTGCGAGCGACGACTCCGGATCGAGGTCGCAGGCAATGACCGGCCGATGGCGCTTACGGTCGAGCGGCGCCCAGCGGTCCGGGTCCGAGGCAAGGAAGATGACGACACTCGGGGTCCCGCTCGCTGCCGCGAGATGCGAGATGCCGGTATCGTTGGTCACGAGCGCGGCCGTGTATTCAAGCAACGCCGCAGCGACCCCGAGCGACGTGTCACCCGCAACGTCGAGCGCAGTGCCGCGCATGGCCGCAGCCACCGCGGCAGCCGCCTCGCGTTCGTCGGCGGTACCTGTCAACACGATGCGAAAGCCGCGAGCCGCAAGCGCGTCGCCGAGGCGCGCGAAGCGCTGCGGCGGCCAACGCCGCGCCGGGTCGCGGGCCCCCGCATGCAGGCATACGAACGGCTCGTCGAGGATTGGACCGAGCCGCGGGTGCTCGGCCAACGCTTGCCGGTCGTCGGCGAAGACGGGGAACGAGAGGCTGTCGTCGTCCGATGGATAATCCAGCGACCGGGTCAAATGCAGGCAGCGATGGATCTCCGAGCCGCGCGCAGGGTAACGAAAGTAGCGGCCCCGAGGATACGCTTGCGCACCGACGTAGAGGCCTGCCGTCGCGCGCGCGCCGAGCATCTCGGTAAAGACGTTGCTGACCGTGCCGCTGCCATGCATTTGGATCGCGAGGTCCCACGGCTCGGCGCGCGCGGCGGCAAGGAAACGCTCGAGCGTTACGGCAGAAAACGGCTGTTCACGTATGCCCGGGAAGCCCGGAAACGGCAGTAACGCATCGAGCAGCGACCCGAACCGCTCGAGCATCCACCGACAGCCCGGCATGCCGATCACTGCGATGTGTCCGCGTGGATTCGCGCGCCGTACCGCGTTCAGTGCAGGCACCGCGCAGAGCATATCGCCGAGCCCATTCAACGCCCGGACGACGGCGATGCGAGGCCGATCGTGCCGACGAGCGGAGCTGCGCCATGCCGCTCCGCCTTCGGATGCTCGGCCGAGCTGATTCACCCGCTGCCCCTCCCTCTGAGCTCACGTTCAAAAGCCTGCTTACAGCGGAGTGCGTCGATGCAAGCATCGTGCCTTTTGCCGACACCACATCAACAAGGGCAAACTCAAAGCGATGGCGTGCGCGTATCGCGCTGCTCTTCGAGCCGGGTCTGGCATTCGATGCAAAGCGGTGTCTCGGGAATCGCGCGCAGGCGCTGCTCATCGATCGGACTTCCGCACGACTGACAAATGCCGTAGCTGCCGGCGTTGATCCGAGCGAGCGCATACTCGATCGCCCGCAACTCTTCGACATCACGATCGATCTCGGCAAGATTCAGATTCACGAGCACGTCCGCCACCGAGCGATCCCCGACGTCGCCGCCGGGGGGTATGAGAAGGTCGCGAAACCGCTGATCCTCGTGCTTGTCGAGCTCACGCTGCACGTCTTCCACCATTGCGCGGCGGCGCTCCTCGAGCAGCGTACGAAATTCTTCGACGTCGATATCCCCACCGGCCATGAGCGAGCTCCTTGTGATTCCGCGGCTGCGGCGTTTGGCGAAACGCGCGTTTTTGCAAGTTCCATACCGGGATGGCCGCAGGCACTACCCGCTCGGCTGCGTGAGCACGTCGACCATCGCTTGCGCAATGATCGGCTCCTCGTCGACTTGCACGACGTGAACCGCAACACGCGAGCTCGCCGTTGAGATACGCGCGGAGCTGCCGGTGCATGACCGGTTGGCTTCCGGATCGACGCTGACGCCGAGCCAGTGCAGCGGCTTGAGAATTCGCTCGCGGATCGCTGCCGAGTTCTCGCCGATTCCGCCGCCGAACGCGATGGCATCTAATCCGCCGAGCGCGGCCGCGTACGCGCCGACGTACTTGCGCGCGCGTAGGCAAAATGCGTCGAGCGCCCGTTTCGCGCCTGCGTGACCTTCGGCTTCGTGTGCGAGAAGCACGCGTACGTCGTCTGATAGCCCGGATAGCCCGAGCAACCCGGACCGCCGATTCAAGCCATCCTCGAGATCCTTCCACGCATGGCCGCGGCGGGCGAGATGAAGCAGAACGCCCGCATCGATGTCGCCGCTGCGCGTGCCCATGATGAGACCCTCGAGCGGCGTGAACCCCATGCTGGTATCCACCGGCCGACCTTCCAACAACGCGGCGGCGGAGCAGCCTTGTCCGAGATGCAGGGTCACTGCTCGCGGCCCGGCGCCGACGCTGCGGAGCACGTTCGCGAGGTGCTGGTGCGCAATGCCGTGAAACCCGTACCGGCGTATCGCATGCGCTTCGCTCCATTCCTCCGGAATGGCGTAGTGCCGGGTCGCATCGGGCAGGTCATGGAAAAAGGAGGTGTCGAACACGGCCACAATCGGCAGGTCGGGAAAGCGCTCTCCTACGCTCTCCATCACGGCGAGCGCGGGCGGGTTGTGAAGCGGCGCAAGGGGCGCGAGTGACTTCAAAGCATCGAATGCCGAGAGTGTAATGCGCACCGGCGTAATAAAACGATCGCCGCCGTGCACGACACGATGACCGCTTGCCGCCAACTGCGCCGCCGGCAGGCGCGGACCGCGCGGGTCATCGAAGAGGTAGCGGAGCACCTCTTTGGCTGCCGTTTGCACATCCGGGCATTCTTGCCGGCTCGACTGCCCGCCGCTTTCGAGCGTCGATGTCGCGCGACCAATATCGCGCACGGCTCCGTCCACCACTCGGCGGAGCGGCTTGCTGTCCGCCGCAAAGACCTCGAACTTCAGGGACGAGCTGCCGGCGTTCAGGACCAGCAGCAGATCGGCGTTCATAGGGTCGTGTTGTATCCCGCGTCGTGTACGTTCAGTCGCGTGCGCGCGGAGTCCACTTCCACTCCTGAATCTCGGGCATGTCCTCGCCGTAACGGTAAATATACTGCTTGTGCTCGATCAGCTTGTCGCGCACCGCTTGCTTGGCATAGGCGGCTACCGGGCCGAGCTTCGGCACGCGGTTGATCACATCCGACACCAAGTTGAAGCGATCGATATGGTTCAACACGCACATATCGAATGGCGTCGTAGTCGTGCCTTCTTCCTTGTAGCCTCGGACGTGCAGATTTGGGTGGTTCGTGCGGCGATACGTCAGCCTGTGAATCAGCCACGGGTAGCCGTGGTAGGCGAAGATGATCGGCTTGTCGCGGGTGAAGATCGTATCGAAGTCGCGATCGGAAAGCCCATGCGGATGCTCGGTCTCCGGTTGCAGCGTCATCAAATCGACGATGTTGACCACGCGAACCTTGAGGTCCGGAAACAAATCACGCAGTAACGAGACGGCCGCGAGCGTTTCCATCGTCGGCACATCGCCGCAGCAGGCCATGACGACATCCGGCTCCGCGCCCTGATCGCTGCTCGCCCATGGCCAAATCCCGACCCCCGCGGCGCAATGCTTGACGGCGTCGTCCATCGACAGGTATTGAGGCTGGTTCTGCTTCCCGGCGACCACGACATTGACGAAGTTGCGTGAGCGCAGGCACTGGTCAGCGACACAGAGCAGCGTGTTGGCGTCGGGCGGGAGGTACACGCGCACGATCTCCGCCTTCTTATTCACGACGTGATCGATAAACCCAGGGTCCTGATGACTGAAGCCATTGTGGTCCTGTCGCCAGACATGTGACGTAAGCAGATAGTTCAAGGACGCGATCGGCCGCCGCCACGGGATCTCGTTGGTGACC
>CAZFJU010000141.1:10172-11586 GCA_964518995.1 uncultured Gammaproteobacteria bacterium | reverse complement strand
AGCACGATTATCCAGACCTCGCCGGCGCACACCGGCCGCTGCCGCCATCCCGCCTCGGTCCTCGAGCGGCTGCTCGAGTCGATGGTGCGCACCACCGGCTGACCGGCACGACGCCGCGCGCGGCGCCGTGCCCACGCGGCGCTCAGAACCTCGGGCCGCTCTCGTAACGGAGCCCTTTCGACGCGGCCTGCGAGCGCACGGCTTCGTAGATGCCGACATCGAGAGAGGCCTCCGCACCGCCGTCGGCCGCGAGCCGCTCGGCGATGAACGCATCCCGCAGCGTGGCGAGCTCGGCGATTCGCGCCTGCAGCTGCTCCCGCCGCGCGGCGGTCTCCTGGATCAGCTGAAGTTGCGCGTCGGGAGCCAGCTCGGCCAGCGCCGGCGGCAGCTCTGCGCCCGGAATGGCACGGAGCGCGACGCGACCGCTCGCGACGTCATCGACCAGCTCGCGCTCGCCGACGAAGTTGACGATGCCCGCCGCGCTCGCGTTGAAGACGCCGCGACGGGCGCGCGCGGCCACTGACGCCTGCTCGTGCAGCTTGTCCGTCGTCGCGGACTTCTCGGCCATCGCCAGGCGCGCCGCAGAGTCGCCGTAGTAGAGCCGCGTCGCGTCGAGTTGTCGCGACAGCGCGGCGATCTGCCGGTCGTACGGCGTATCGATCACCACCGCATTGCCCGCTTGCGCGACTTGAAAGTAGCGGCCGTCGCCGAGCGCGGCGATTCGTTGCCAATGTACCGCCGTGTCCGGCGCCGCACCGCACTGGATCGTGTTGACGACGATATGATTCGCCGCCGCCGTAGCCAGAATCTCCGGGTACTTCATCCCGTCCCGATAGCCCATGTGCGGCGGCGCGTCTCCGACCAGAAAGACCACCTTGTAAGCCGACGCATCTTGACTCCACGACATTCGATGAATCGCATCGTGAAGCGCGCGATTCACGCTTTCGGGCGTGTCGCCGCCGCCGTCGGCGGCGAAGTCCATCAACATCGCGTACATCGAGTCGAGGTCCGAGCTGAGATCGACGACCTGCGTCACGTACGCGTCGCCCCGGTCGCGATAGGCCACGAGGCCGATGCGAATCTGCGGCGTCGGCTGCGCCTGCGCCATGGTGGTAGCGATGGACCAGATCTTCTCTTTGGCGGCATCGATCATGCCGCTCATGCTGCCGGTCGTATCGAGCACGAACACGGCTTCGACCGTCGGCTGGTTATGCGGCCGTACCGGCGCGTGCGGTGCACTCGTGTGATTGCTGCGAATCGGCGGAGCAAGCATGACGGCTGCCGCGGTAGCGGCGAGCAGCGCAAGCGCTAAGATTTTCGTGTTCATCGTGAGGTCCTCGTTGCAGGTGGCGAAACGGCGGAGGGGCGGAGCGACAAAGGCGCGGCTCAAGGGTCCATGGCGCTCGGCTCAGGG
>CAZFJU010000141.1:0-10072 GCA_964518995.1 uncultured Gammaproteobacteria bacterium | reverse complement strand
GCGGCTCGGCGCGCGCGCTCGAAAGCCTCGCCGCTCGAGCCGCGTGCGGAGCCGAGCCGCGCCGCCGTCCGCGGCGTCGGCAGCAGCACGAAGAACGCCTGCACCAGGAAGAAGCACCACAGCGCAAGCCACGTGCTGCCTGTCCGGCTGCCCGCCCACCACGCGAACGCGGCCGCGAGAACGCTAAGGCCGAGGTCGGCGAGCGCCGTGAGCGCGCTCGTATGGTGATAGAGCGATCGCGCGATCGAGACCATGCCGATATGCAGCAGAAGATATGCGCCCAGGGGCGGTGTCGTGAAAGCGAGGCCGACGGCCGCACCGAGCCATAGCGCGACGACCGTGACACGCCCGGTGCGCGCGGCGCTCTGCGACAACACATAGAGCAGATAGCTGAAGCCGAGCAGCGCGATGACCGCCCGCAACCCGGCGTCGCCCGCCGACGAAACGAGCGGCAACGACAACAGCGCCGCGCCGCAAAGGCTCAGCACGAATGCGACCGCCAGCTCACGGAGCAGCGGCCGATCGTGACGGTTCGCGGCGCTCATCGCTGCGCCCTCCGCTGCCGCTCCTGCAGGTACGCGATTTCCACCTCGTCGTCACCGATCGTGAATCGGCCTGCGCTCGCCTCGTCGTGAAACGTCCGCTCGGGCGCCTCGCGCTCGACGAACAGCTCTGCCCGCTGGCGCATCACGTCGAGCTGTTCGCTGCGCTCGCGAAACGCCGAGCTGGCGGCGACATGCGCTTTACCAACGGCTTCGAGCCGCGCCGCGAATTGGGCATCGAGACGCTCGGCCTCGAGCTTGCGACGCACGAGCTTGCGCGCGAGCGCGTCGTTCCCGGCATCGAAGCAGACGTCGAGCTGACGATCGAGCTCGGCGAGCGACGCTTCGAGCGCGCTGCGCCGGTCCTGTAACGCGGCGCGCTCGTGCTCGAGCTGCCGCAAGTCGTGCTCCTCGCGGGCGAGCTCTTCCTCCATCTCCCTGATGGCCTGCCGCAGCAGCGCCGCCGGCTCCTCGATGCGATCGAGCACGGCATGCAGGTCCGCGCTGAGTAGCCGCGACATCCGGTTGATCAGAGCCATGTCGTTACCTCCGTTCGGGCCGCTGAATGCGGCGTAAGACAACGGTAGCGGCGGGCCGAGGGCCGCCTCCAGCAAGGCAATGCAAAACCTGCCGGCGGCAATTTACTTGACGTTTACAAGCGGGCTACGGCGCGGCCGCAGCCCGCACCGTTCATGTGTCAAGCTTTACAAACGATTTACATGCGCAGCTGCGGCCCTCTGCTACGATTCCACGGACGGATGGACAGCAAAGCCCGCATACTCATCGTCGAGGACGAGGCGGCGATCCGCACCGGCCTCTGCGATGTGCTGGTCTACCATGGCTTCGACGTCGATGCCGTAGCCGATGGCGACGAGGGGCTCGGCATGGCGTTGAGCGGCCGGTACGATTTGCTGCTGCTCGACGTGATGCTGCCGGGCCGCGACGGCTTCTCGATTTGTGCGGCCGTGCGTGAGCTCGACAGAGCTCAGCCGATCATCATGCTGACGGCAAAGACGAGCGAAGCGGACATCATCAATGGTCTGACGCTCGGCGCCGATGACTACGTCGCAAAGCCGTTCTCCGTCGCTCAGTTGGTGCTGCGCGTCAAGGCGGTGCTGCGCCGCTCGCGGTTCGACGCGGCACACGAGGGCCGGCTGCGGCTCGACGACGAGCTCGAAATCGATACGCGCAACCTCACCGGCCGCCGCTGCAACGAAACGCTTGCGTTCACGCGGCGCGAGATCGAGGTGCTGCAGTATCTGCATGCCAACGGCGACCGGCCGGTGTCCCGCGAAGAGCTGCTGATGCGCGTATGGGGTTACAAGCGCGGCGCGGACATCGAGACGCGCACGGTCGACATCCACATCGCCAAGCTTCGCCGCAAGATCGAGGTCGACTCGAAAGAGCCGCGTTACCTCGTCACCGTGCGCGGCGCGGGCTATCGGCTGCTTCCGAGCGCTCGAGATGCGGTTGAGACGTAACCCCGGCCGGGCGTGGCTGCATGGCATCAGCGAGCGGCGTTTGCAGCTGCTGCTCGTGGCGTTCTTTGCCGCGCTCGCCATTCCATCCATCGTGCTCGTCAGCCAGGCGTACTCCCAGCTGAGGTGGGAGAGCTTCCGGCAGACGCAGCTGCTGGCCGAGGACATCGCGGCGAGAATCGATGCCGACCTGCGCGAGATCGTCGCCGCGGAGGAAGCGCGGGCGTTCGGCGACTATGCCTTTCTTGTCGTCGAAGGCGATGCGGCAGCGAACTTCGTGCAGCGCTCGATCCTGTCGTCCTTTCCGGTCGAGAGCCCTGTCCCGGGTGCGATCGGCTACTTTCAGGTTGAGCCGACCGGCGAGCTGACCACGCCCCTGCTGCCCGCAGCGCGCGTCGATGCCGAACGCTACGGTATTGCCGGCGATGAGCAGCGCGCACGCGAGGCGCTCGCGACATCGATTCGCAACGTGCTGATTCAGAACCGGCTCGTGCAGCGGCCGGCGCTCGACGAAGCGGCCGATGCCGATCGCGAAGAGGCGCCGAGCGAGCGGCAAACGTCGGCCTTCGATCAGCTCAAAGCGGAAGGAAATGCAGCGGCCGACGTCGCCGCCGGCGCGGCGCCAAGCGTGCGCGTCAATCGGCTGGCGCAGACCGCGGCCTTCGTCCCGGAGCAGAACGACGCCGCCGTGCCCCCTGCGTCGAGCCCTTCGGAGCCGAACGCGCGCCGCTTCAGGACCGAGCAGGCGCTCGCGGCCGTGCCTTCGGTGCAGGAGGCGTACGGCGGCGAGGACGGCGATCCGCCGCCGGCACAGGGAAGCCTGCGCGTGCGCATGTTCGAAAGCGAGCTCGAGCCGTTCGACGTCGGCCTGCTCGGCACCGGGCACCTGGTCCTGTTCCGAAGCGCATGGCGCGACCATGCGCGGCATATCCAAGGGGTTCTCATCGACCGCGAGCGCTTCGTCGCGCAAGCTGTCGAGCGCGTGCTCGCGGCCAGCAGTCTCGCGGGATGGAGCCGCATCATTGCACTGTACGGCCGCGCGCCGCTCGACGCAGAGCGCGGCACGCTGCTGCACCGCGCGCGAATGTCGCCGCCGTTCGGCGACCTCGAGCTCGTGTTCGCCGTCGATCGGCTGCCGCCGGCGCCCGGCCGGATGCTGCTCGGTTGGGTGACGCTGATCCTCGCCATCGTGCTGTGCGGCGGATTCTTGCTGATGTACCACTTCGGCGCGGGCCAGATCCGCTTGGCCCGGCAACAACGAGACTTCGTCTCGGCCGTCAGCCACGAGCTGAAGACGCCGCTCACGTCGATTCGCATGTATGGCGAGATGCTGAAGGCCGGCTGGGGCGAGGAGTCGAAGAAGCAGCTGTACTACGACTACATCCACGGCGAGGCCGAGCGACTGTCGCGCCTCATCGAAAACGTATTGCAGCTCGCGCGGCTTACCCGCGGCGCACCGCAGCTCGAGCTGCAACGCATCACGTCGTCACAGCTCCTCGAGCTCGTGACGGCGAAGGTTGCGACGCAAGTCGAGCAGGCCGGCTTTCATCTCGACGTGCGTAACGAGGCGCCCGACGCCATCCTCCACGTCGACGCGGACTGCTTCATTCAGATTGTCATCAACCTCGTTGACAACGCGCTGAAATTCGCCGCCGCGGCGGACCGCAAGGTGCTCGAGATCGGTTGCCGCAGCGGGCGCGACGGCGACCTCCTGATCACGGTGCGCGATTTCGGGCCCGGCATCGACAAGGCCGAGCTGAGAAAGATCTTCGCCCTCTTCTACCGCCCCAAGAACGAGCTGACGCGCGCAACGGCCGGCACCGGCATCGGTCTTGCGCTCGTGCAGCAACTCGTCACTCACCTGGGCGGCGGCATCGAGGTACGTAATGCCGCGCCGGGGGCCGAGTTCCGGCTGTCGTTCCAGAACGAAGGAACGGATTAGTCGCCCGCAACGCCACTCGACCCGCGCGCGCCGTTCATGACAACAGCTTGCGCTCTGCTCTGCTCTGCTCTGCTTGCAGCGGGCATCAAGCCGCATGGAGCCACCAGCCGTCATCACTGTGCGGCAACGGATTAGGGCGGAAGTAGGCCACTGCGCGGCTCCCCGTCATCGGCGCCGTCCACGGCGCCATACCGTGTAGCGCCAGCCTATGGACCGCATACGCCTCGCCCGGACGAGCGTGAACCACTACGCGACGGCAGCTCTCGAAGCACTCGCGTCGCGCGGCGACATACGCCTCAGTCAGATCCTCTTCATGCCAGCGCACGGGAGGAACATCCGCGAGGCGCGCGCGCAACCTGCGCCTGATGATTTCGTGCGAGCCCTCCCACACGACGAACGGCGCGGCATCGACAGGGGCGTTCGTCAACGGTATGCCGAGAATACAACCATGCAGCTCGCCGAGCCGACGCCGGCCCGCTTCCGCGCGCCGAAACCCGTCGACATGTGCGGCATCCCGGTTACGGCGAAAACGAAACGCGGCCTCCGGCTCGTCTGCAGACGGCTGCGGATAACCCGGGAAGCAAACCGAAATCTGCGCCCGGTCCAGCGCCGCATCGAGCCCGAGCTGCGTATCGATGAACCGCATCGGCGATCCCTCGAGGGGCGGCACGCCCGCCTCCGGCACCGCGCCGCGCGCATCGTTCGGAAACGCATTGACGCCGACGAACCAGGTGCCGCCGCAGCGCAGCCAGCGCGCGCGCAGCTCGGCATCCGCCACCCGCGCCTCGGCCGCCGGCCGGGCCTGCGCTGCCCAATCCGCGATCGCGTCGTCATGCGCAAACCGGACCCAGCTCGAAGCGAAGAAGTGCTGAGCCGCCATCGGCCGACTATGGCCGGCCGGAGCCGGCGCGGCAAGCCGCAGCACGCCGGCTGGCGGTCGCCGGCGAAATGATCGGCCGGCCATGTTCATGCGCTAAACTTCGGCCCTCGCTTCGATCTCGCCGGTCGCTGGGCGATGACGGTCAACTGCGGGAGACAGCAATGAAAAGAACGATTCAGACCGCGAGGATCCTGTCGGCATCTTTTGCACTCGCGCCGGCGACCGAGGCGCAGGATGACGCCCCACCCCCCGGTAAGAATGTGCGGAACGGACGATGGCGGACCGCGTCGCCGCGCTTCTTTGCCTGCTGATCGCGGCGCACGGCACGATCGTCGCCGCCGAAGAGACCGCGCCGATGCTCGCGGTGAAACCGGTGCTGTGCGTGACAGACCGGCGAGACGAAGGTTGTGCGTTGTCGATCACCGTCTCGTGGCAGAGTCACGACTCCGGAGACTACTGCCTGCATAGCGACTTGGCCGACGAGCCGCTACGCTGCTGGCAGGATGCGGCTGCGGGCGCGTTCATCGAGGAACTCGTGATTTACGAGACCTTCACGTACTGGCTGACGAATAGCGCCAACGCGAGGCTTGCCGAAGCGACCCTCGAGCTGCTGACGACGGAGTCCGACGATCGTCGGCGCAACCGCCGGCGCCGCCATGTGTGGGACATCTTATGAGCTCCAATTCGACCGATGTGCTGCTCGTCGAGGACGACGCAAAGCTTGCCGGGCTGACCAGCCGCTATCTGCGCCAGAACGGCCTGGTCGTCGAGGTGGAATCGAACGGTGCGGCGGCGCTCGCGCGCTTCCACGCGCTGCGGCCCCGCCTCGTGTTGCTGGACCTGATGCTGCCCGGCAAGGACGGCCTGACGATCTGCCGCGAGCTGCGGCAGACCTTCTCCGGGCCGATCCTGATGCTGACCGCGAAGGATGCGGACATCGATCAGGTCATCGGGCTCGAGGCCGGAGCAGACGACTACGTCGCGAAGCCGGCCGAGCCAATGGTGCTGCTCGCCCGCGTCCGCGCACTGCTGCGGCGGGCCGACAGCGCGGCGCAGGCCGTCGGGCCGGAACCTGCAGCCGGCGACGACATCGTGGTCGGCAGCCTGCGCGTCAACGAGGCATCGCACCGCGTCTGGCTCGGCGAAAGTGAGATCGCGCTCACCACGCAAGAGTTCGAGCTATTGCTCGTGCTCGTCCGCTCTGCGGGCACTATTCTCAGCCGGGATGAGCTGTTCAAGCGCGTTCGCGGCATCGAGTACGACGGGCTCGACCGCTCGATCGACGGCCGGATCTCGAAGCTGCGCAAGAAGCTCGGCGACGATGGGTTGACGCCGACTCGCATTCGGACGATATGGGGCAAAGGTTATCTGCTGGTGCCGGACGCCTGGTAGGCGATGGGGTCGCTCGCGCCGCGGCGGCATGGCCGTTTACTGCTCCGCACTTACGTGGTCATCGTCGGCGGGCTGATCGCCACGGCAGCCCTCTTCGACTACGGCTTCGGCCGCCTGCAGCAAGCGACGCCGCCGGCGCGCAATGCGTGGGTGGACGCGAACCTCACCTTGATCGAGCGCACGCTTGCGGAGACCGCACCGGCGGACCGCATGAGGGCCGCGGCCGCGCTGGAACGCGAGCTCGAGTTTCCCGTCCGGCTATTGCCGCTCGACGCGGTCGTACGCGTCGGCGGCGCCGCCGCGGAGCGCACGGCGGAGATTTTCGACGAGGACGGGCGATCGACGTTCCTGCGGATCTCGGAGCCGCTCGGTGCGGCGATCCGGATCGGCCCCGTCGATGCGCGCGAGCCGCCGCGTCACCGTCTTCTCGACGCCGTGCCGCACTTGTTCTACCTGACGATATTCCTGCTGGTTGCGGTCTGGCTATGGCCGCTGCTTCGCGATCTGGACCTGATGACCCGCGCGGCCCGCGCCTTCGCGGCGGATTACCGGCAGCCGATGACCACGCGCGCACGCGCGACGACGCTCGATGAGCTGGCCGGCAGCTTCGATGATATGTCCGCGCGGATTCGCGGCCTGATCCAAAGCCAGAAAGACTTGACCAGCGCGCTATCGCACGAAATCCGTACGCCGCTCGCGCGCATAAAGTTCGCGATGGCCGTGATCGCGGCTGAAGCGCCGATCGCCGGCGAGCTGGAATCGATCAGCGAGGATGTCCAAGAGATCGACCGGCTGATTGCAACGATGCTCGAGTTTGCGCGCCTCGATCACCCCGAGACCGAAGTGCAATGGCAGCTGGCGCCGATCGCCGAGCTGATTCGGCACGCCGCCGGCAGATGCCTGCTGCGTGCTGACCAGCGGCTCGACTACGACACCCCCGAGGATCTCGTCCCGATGGATCCCCGCTTGATGGAGCTCGCGCTCTCGAGCCTCATCGTCAACGCCTGTCGCTATGCGGCCATCCGCGTACGTATCGCCTTCCTGCGCGACGGCCGGCATTTCGCGCTGGCCGTGGAGGACGACGGGCCGGGCATCCCCGAGGAGCGTCGCGACGTGGTTTTCAAGCCCTTCGCGAGGCTCGACGACAGCCGCAATCGCGATACGGGCGGATACGGCCTCGGGCTCGCGATCGTGGCGGGTGTCGCCGCGCTGCATGGCGGCGAGGCTCGCGCCGAGCGCTCGAGTCTCGGCGGCGCGCGTATCGTCATCACCTGGCCGCTGCCGGCCGACGCGGAGGTGGCGGCCGCGATCGCCGCTCAAAAGAAGCGATAGCTGAAGCCCGCAAAGCCGCCGCGCACCGTGCGCTCGGCGACGAGGGGGCTCGATGCCGCCGCCCCGCTCAGGCGTTCGTAGTGGGCGGCGATCAGGAACGTCCAATGACGATCCAGGTGGTAGCTCGCGAGAAAACGTGCGTGGCTGTTGAGACCGGAACCGGCACTGTATGCCGGCAACAATAGGCTCGACTCTTCCGCGCGGACGCCCCAGTAGTAGTCGTTCAGCCGATCGCTCTTGAAGCTCACGCCAAACGACGGCTCAACAAACCAGCGGTTACGCCGTACCGGTTTCCCATAGTTAACATAAAGCTCGGCGCCGTCATGCCGGCCGCTCGCGTCGCGATGCGCGGCGAGCTGCAGGTACCCCCAGTCGCCATCGGTCAGAAGCTCCGCGCCAAGCTCGAACGCGTAATCCCGATCGGGCACCTCGATCGTCTCAATGACGGTTTCGCCGAAGCCGCTGAAGAGCGCGAGATGATCCGTATCGGTCTTGCTGAAGAAGACGCGATCGCTGTTGACGCGGCCGATGAAATTGAAAGTGAAGCGCGGATCGTCGATCAGCGTGAAGCCGACGTCGCCGTTATCGAAGAACCAGCGCCGGCCAAACCACGCCACATCGATATTCACGAGAATGTCGAGGTCCTCGGACTGAATCAGCGGATTCGTGCGCTGGCCGTAACCGAACGCCACGCCGAGCTTCCATGCCGATTCCTCGGCGTCCGCGTCGTCACTACGCGCGGCCGGCGGCACGGCCGCAAGCGCCAGCGAAGCGACCAGCAGAAATCGGATTCGACGGACCCTTCTTGCCATTCTCGGACGGCATCCCTCACGCGCTTATCGGTTCGTCAGAGAATTCACGAATTCGCAAAGTGAATCTGTAGCGAAATTGTCGTGCACGCCGATCCGCAGCAGAAGGAAATCCGCGCACTGCACGCTGCGTTTCGATACGATGCGGCGCTGCCAGCACGCCGAGATGGGTATTCGCGCTCCGAACCGAACATAATCGACACAGATTCCACGCGCGGACGCGCGTAAGTTAGCGCTCACCTCGCGCGAAGCCCTGCGGCGCCGTCATTGGCGGCGAGACGATATCCGCCGGGCTCGCAGTTATCGAGGCGGCTGTCGCCAGCCGAAGCACGGTGGCGGGAGTATTGCATAGAGATCGCAGCGGCCTGTTCGGAGGTCGCAGCCGGACCGAGATGCAGCGGAGCGTTACGTCCGGCCGCGATTGCTGCGGAGGGCGGAGAGGAGCACGAAGATGATCGAGCTGGATTGCGTTATCCCATGGAGCACGAGCGACGGCCCGACGGACTTGGATTACGCGCCGAGCGAGATCGATGTCCTTTCTACCGACCTCGGCCGAACCACCCGGTTCTACGCGCGCGTGTTCGGCCTCGTGCCGGCGCGCAGTGCGCCTGACGAGAGCGTCGTCATCGTGCCGCTGATGGATGGCACGAACCTGGTCATCCACGATGCTCAGGCAGCCGTACGGCGCCGCGCACGCTGCGTGCGCCGCTGGGCCTTTCTCGTTACGGATCTCGAGCGCGTGCGCGCCCAAGCTTGGGAGCTCGGCGTGACCATTGCACGCGACAGCGGCGCGCCGGACCAGATCTACCGCTGGCCGAATGGTCGCTCACTGTACATTCAGACACCGGATGGCCAGGAAATCGAGCTGGTCGAAATCCTGAGCGACGAGGTCGCGCAAACGGCGGCGCCGGCGGCAGCGGCCGCATCCTGACCCTCGCGGCCAGCCGGCCGCGAACCGCTGGCGAGTCGGGCGTACAATGGCCAGTCTCGGATCGCAAAGCGAGGAGACGGAGTATGACGCGGATTTTCTGGCTACTGCTCGTCGCCGCTGCGGCCGCCGTTCAGCCGCTCGCCGCCCAGGCGCAGCAAGGCTCGAGCGAGACGGCCGTTGCCACTTTCGCTGGCGGCTGTTTTTGGTGCGTCGAAGAAGCGTTCGACGCGGTCGATGGCGTCGTCTCGACCCTGTCGGGTTATATCGGGGGCCACGTCCCGAATCCCACCTATGAGCAGGTCACGCGCGGCAACACGGGGCACTACGAAGCCGTGGAAGTGCAATACGACCCCAACGTGGTCAGTTATGCAGACCTGCTCAACGTGTTCTGGCACAACATCGATCCGCTCGACTCCGGGGGGCAGTTCTGCGACCGAGGTGACCAGTACCTGAGCGCGATCTTCTATCACGACGAAGAGCAGCGCGAGCTCGCCGAGCGCTCGAAACAGCAACTTCGGGAACGGGGCACGCTGCCGGGCGAGATCGTGACCGAGATCACCGCGGCAACCGAGTTCTATCCGGCGGAGGATTATCACCAGGACTACTACCGGCGCAACGCCCTTCGCTACAACTTCTACAAGTTCACCTGCGGCCGTCCGGACCGGCTCGAGGAACTTTGGGGTGCGAAGTAAACGGTCCGCGCTCGACTAGCGTCGCGGCATCGCCCGGGCTGCACCGGAAACATCAATGACTCGGCCGCGCGTGA
>CAZFJU010000140.1:10527-11607 GCA_964518995.1 uncultured Gammaproteobacteria bacterium | reverse complement strand
GCTCCGGCGGCACCGCCGGGTGCAGCATCGTATAGCCGCGCACGTGCGTCTCGTAAAAGATCGTCCGTTGCCAAGAAACTGCCGGGCGGTGGTCGTCGCCCCAATCGTAAGAGGGGTCGATGACCTTGCACTTCGGCATTCCGGGCGCGCTGTCTTCCGTATTGAAGGACAGATCCTTATCCGGCGAGTCGAGCTGATAGCCGAAATGCGCAGGTGACCAGTCGATGGCACCGATGAGCGCTTTGGCGTACGGATCGATCAGAAGCTTGTGCGGGTTGAAGCGGTGGCCCGCGGAGGGCTCGTACGGTCCGTGCACCCGATATCCATACAACGTGCCGGGGCCGACCTCTGGGAGGTATCCATGCCAGACTTCATTCGTGTACTCCGGCAAGACGATCCGCTCGACTTCTGTACCGTCGCTCGGGTGAAACAAGCAGAGTTCGACCTTCTCCGCATGTGCGGAAAAGATTGCGAAGTTTGTGCCGTTTCCATCCCACGTCGCGCCGAGCGGCGCCGGCTCACCGGCTAGTACACGGCGACCATTCTTTATCACGATGCTCCCCCTCCGCGCAGGCGTCGACCCCGACGCCGTGCTCACAATCGGTTGCTGCACATCCGCTAATGCACGACTCGTGCCCGCGCAGCCGCGATGTTTCCCGAGCGCGCTGGCATGCGACTTGCAGCCGGCGGCTGAACGACCCGTTAGGGGCTCACTTGAAACTTGGAGGCTCTCGATGACCAATAAAATAACCAGTCTCGGGCTGGCCGCTGCCGTGTCTCTCGCGCTCGGCAGTGCCGCGCTGGCTCAGCAGCCGCAACAACCGGGCGACCAACAAAGCCCGTCGCAAGCTGCAGATGCATTGCGGCGCGCAGCGGACGAACTGAACAGCGCCGCTGAGGCATTGCGTGCTGCCGCGGAGCAGCAGCGCACGAGCGGGAGTCAGGCGAGCAGCCAGGGCGCAGCGAGCCAACAGGGCGGTGCCGAGCAGCGAAGTCCAGCGGCACAACCGGGTGGAGCGGCCGGGCAACGGAGCGGCGCGGAGCAGCAACGGAGCGCCGCAGGCCAGCAGGCAGGCCAGC
>CAZFJU010000140.1:0-10427 GCA_964518995.1 uncultured Gammaproteobacteria bacterium | reverse complement strand
CAACGGAGCGGCGCGGAGCAGCAACGGAGCGCCGCAGGCCAGCAGGCAGGCCAGCGGGCGGGCCAACAGAGCGCCAGCGAGCGGGCGGGCCAACAGAGCGCCAGCGAGCGGGCGGGCCAACAGAGCGCCGGCGAGCGGGCAGGCCAGCAGAGCGCCGGCGAGCGGGCAGGCCAGCAGAGCGCAGGCGAGCGGGCAGGCCAGCAGAGCGCAGGCGAGCGGGCGGGCCAGCAGAGCGCAGGCGAGCGGGCGGGCCAGCAGAGCGCCGGCGAGCGGGCGGGCCAACAGAGCGCCAGCGAGCGGGCAGGCCAGCAGAGCGCCGGCCAGCAGCAACGCGCCGGGCAGCAGAGTGCAGCAGCCGAGGACCGGAGCGCAGCAGGACAGGCCGACCCAGCGGCACGGAGCGGTGCCGACTCGCAGAGGGCCGGGCAACAAAGCGCTGACTCGCAGCGAAGCAGTGATCAGCAGCGGAGCGGCGACGAGGCGCGGCGCGCCGGCGCCCAGCCGGAACAGCCCGCAGGCGCCCAGTCCGATCAGCGCGCAGGCGCGCAGCAGCAAAGCGGCGATCAACGTCAGGGTGCGGCGCAGCAGCCGGGCAGCGACCAGCGTCAAGGCGCAGCGCAGCAGCCGCGCAGCGACCAGCGTCAAGGCGCGGCGCAGCAGCAAGGCGGCGCCGAGCGGCAGGGCGGCGCCGACCAGCAACGCGACGCCGTGCAGCAGGCCTCGGAACGGCCTGCCTTCGAGGAGGTCGATCGAAACAGCGATGGGCAGGTGTCGCGCACCGAGCTTGCGATGCTGGAAGGCGGCCATGATTTCGGCGCCCTCGACACGAACCAGGACGGCATGATTAGCCGCGACGAGTGGGAAGCCGCTGAGCAGTAGTACCGCGACCGTTGTAACAGGTTGCGAGGCGGCATGGATGCCCGTCTCGCCCGAGGGCGGCGTCGGCGCCGCTCTCGGCCCATGTTCGGATGCGCGAGCGCAGCCTCGCACGCGGTGGCAACCATGCACATAGCGCTGACGTTTGGCGGGTTAAAGTCGCGCGGGCACCGGGCCCCAACGTGGGCCGCGGCTGTCGTAGCCGTGCCATTGTTCGCAATATGTTTCATGCTGCCCGCGCTCGCGCAAGACCTTGATGAGGATGCGCCGCAACGGTGGCGCGCCGCTGCCGACGTGATCGACGCCGACCGCCTCCATAGCATCGTTGCGGAGCTCGCGAGCGACCGCTACGGCGGCCGAGCCCCCGGCACGGAAGGCGACGCGATGACGCAGGCATACCTGTCTCAAGCGCTCGGAGCGCTTGGGTTCGAGCCGGGCGGCGAGGACGGGACGTGGCTGCAACCCTTCGAGCTGATCGGCATCACCTCGGCGCAACCGCGCACCTGGAGCTTTACCAGCAGCGGTGACGTGCTCGAGCTTGCGCAAAGCGCGGATTTCATCGTCGCGAGCGGCGTGCAGGAAGAGCGCGCTGCGATCGACGATGCGGAGGTCGTTTTCGTCGGCTACGGCATCGAGGCGCCCGAGCACGGCTGGAACGACTTCAAAGGGGCCGATTTGGCCGGCAAGGTCCTGTTGATGCTGAACAATGATCCCGACTGGGATCCGGACCTGTTCGGCGGCCGCGAACGGCTGTACTACGGCCGATGGACATACAAATACGAAAGCGCGGCTCGCCAGGGTGCCGCCGGTGCGATCATCATCCATACGCCCGAGTCGGCCGGTTATCCATGGCAGGTCGTGCAAAGCTCTTGGACCGGCACTCAGTACGGGCTGCCGGCCGGTGACGAGCCGCGGGTACCGATCCAGGCGTGGATCACGGAGCATTCAGCCGAGCGGCTAGTGAGTCTTGCAGGATTGGACCTTGCGGCGCTGATCGAGCAGGCCAAGTCGCGCGACTTCGAGCCGGTGCCCATCGGCGCCAGGACCTCCATAGCCTTCGGCAACGAGATCGAGCGCACGGCCTCCGCAAATGTGCTCGGCCTTCTGCGCGGTCGTGATCCGGACCTCGCCGACGAGATCGTCGTCTATACCGCGCATCACGATCACCTCGGTGTCACGAGCGACGGCCAGATTTATAGCGGCGCGCGAGACAACGCAAGCGGCGTCGCGATGGTACTCGAGATTGGCCAAGCGTTTGCGGCCCTGCCCGAGCGGCCGCGGCGTTCGATTCTGCTGCTGTTCGTCGGCGCGGAGGAGCAAGGGTTGCTCGGCTCGGAATACTATGCGCGCCACCCGACCGTGCCGCCCGGACGCATCGCCGCGAACATCAATTATGACAGCGGCAATATCTGGGGCGAGACGCGCGATATCACGTTCGTCGGCATGGGGAAGTCAACCCTCGATGCCGTTGCGGCACGGGTGGCGGAGCTCGAAGGGCGAGTGGTTAAGCCGGACGATTTCGTTGATCAAGGCTATTACTATCGGTCAGATCAGTTCAACTTTGCGAAAATAGGCGTGCCTGCGTTCTATTTTCGCACGGGAACGGATTTCGTCGATCGTCCGGACGGCTGGGGCCTGGAGCGCATCGAGGAGTACAACGAGCATCACTATCACCAGCCGAGCGACGAGCTGACCGACGCTTGGCGCTTCGAGGGCATGATCCAAGATGCTCGATTCGGTTTTCTTGCAGGTCTGATCGTCGCCAATGCCGAGGCAATGCCGAGCTGGCGGCCCGACGACGAGTTTGAAGCAGCGCGCCTCGAGGCACTGGCGGCACGTGACGGAAGCCGCACGTCAGATAGATAGCCCGAGCGGCTCGCGGCGCTTCGTGATCTCGCTCACACCTCCGCGCGGTGCGACATGCTCAAATTGATCCGCTTCAGCCGCGCAGGCGTTCGCCGGCGAGAGGTCAGCGGCGTCGACGGGTTGGATTAGAACATGCCGGGTCACAGCGCGTGAGTGCGAGCACTCGCTTTATCGAGCAGTATCTGCACCGCTCGGGTGTCAAGCCGACGGGCCTGCTACTTGGTCAGCTCGACGCCTTCAATCGCATCGGCTCGACGTTCGGCGCGCTCGAATCGCGGCGGTTCTGCGCGCAGTATTTCGCCGGGCTGCGCAAAGTGCTGCCGGCCGGTACGCCTGTGATCCGGCTCTCGACGCGGCAGTTCTTGGTACTGCTCACGGGCGACTCGGTAGGCGGCATCATGGATGTCGCCGCGCATCTCGCCGAGGATGATCGCGCCCATATCAAGATCGGCCGCGCGCGCTTCGTCGTCGATCTCACCTTGGGCGTGGCCGTGTATCCGACCCATGCCGCGGACGCCCAGAGCCTGCTCCGGCGCGCCGAGCTCGCACTGGAGGACGCACTCGAGAACGAGCTTCCGCTCGCAGTGTACAGCCCCGACGCGACCCGCCGGCAAGCTGCAATGTGGAAGCTCGAGAGCGATTTCGACCGCGCCGTCCACCTTGGCGAGATCGAGGTGCACTTCCAACCGAAGATCGGCCTTGTTAATCACCGGCCGCGCGGCGTCGAGGCGCTTGCGCGCTGGCGATCGCCTTCGGGTAACTTCGTGCCGTCGAGCCTGTTTCTGCCGCTGGCCGAGCGCACCGGAGCGATCGTGCCGATGACATGGCATATCTTCGATCGCATTGCGGCGAGCGTCGGCATGTGGTCGGGCTGGGGCGAAAAGTGGTCCGTCGCCGTGAACATCACACCGCAAATCCTGCGACGAGCCGACTTCTTTGGGCGGCTCAACGAGCTCGCAAGCGAAGTCCGCGCCGCGGGCGCCGAGCTCGTAGTGGAGCTCACGGAGGAACACCTCGTGACGGGTGATTTGGTCGCGATGGCGTGCTTGGAGCGCATTCGCAGGCTGGGCGTCGGGCTTGCGATCGACGATTTCGGCAAGGGCTACTCATCTTTGAGCTATCTCAAGGAAATTCCGGCGACAGAGGTCAAGATCGACAAGCGCTTCGTCGCGACGGCCGCGTCGGACGACAAGGACGAGCAGATCATCCGCGTGATCGTCGAGCTCGCGCGTGCGTTCGAAATGAGCATCATCGCCGAAGGGGTCGACAGCGCGTATGCGCTGCAAATGATGGAAGCGCTCGGTTGCGACGGCGCGCAGGGCTTTTTCATCGCGCGACCGATGCGCGCCGATCTGATCGTCGATTGGTTGCGCGGCTTCGAGCGCGAAGCGGCGCGTTTCGCGGTCGTCGACAACGCCGGGAGCGAGATCGCGCTTTGAGCCGCGCGTCAGGCGCGGAGCCGAGCCGGCGTCATTCCGGCCGCAGCGCCGGCGGAACGCGCCGATAGCGGCTAAAATACCCGTTCCCGCGCGGCCTTGCCGCTTCCCGGACGCTCTGATGAGCCTGCTGCTCGATCTTGGTTATGTGCTCGGACTCCTGCTCGCGTTCCCGTGGGTCATTTACCGGCTCGCGCGCGCCGGGGGCTTCGCGCGTTTGCCGGCGCGCTTGGGGGTCGGTCTCGGGCCCGCGCTCGAAGGTTCGATCTGGCTGCACGGCGCCTCGGCCGGCGAGGTGTCTCTGCTTCGGCCGCTCGTTACGCGCCTCGAGCGGGATAGCCCCGAGACGCCATTGGTGATTTCCACCTACACGGCGACGGGCCTGGAAGCGGCCCGCAAGGCGTATCCGCACCATCGCGTGCTGCTCTTTCCGCTCGATCTGTCGCTCGTCGTGCGCCGTTTCTTGCGGCGCTTGGAGCCTCAGCTTATCGTCATCGTGGAGTCGGAGTTCTGGCCGAACTTCCTGCTCGAGGCGCGCCGCCGCGCCGTGCCGGTCGCCGTGCTGAACGGCAAGATGTCCGAGAAGTCGTATCGGGCATATCGGCGCACCGGTATCGTTCCGCACGTGCTGCGCAGCGTGGGGTTGATGGCGGTTCAGTCTGCGGAGCACGCCGAGCGAATGCGGCGGCTCGGCGTGCCGCCCGAGCGTATCCATGTGACCGGTAACATGAAATACGACCTTGCGCGGGCAGGTTCGGGCGACGCCGAGCGCCAAGCGCTGCGCGAGCGGCTCGGCTACACGGCTCCGGATGTCGTCGTGATCGGCGGCAGCCTTCACCCCGGCGAGCACGAGGCGCTGCTGGAGGCGTTTGCCGCGTTACCGGCAGCGGCGCGTGCGGCCCTCATCATCGTGCCCCGTTATCCGAGCGATGCGTCCGCGGTGGCCCAGCGGGTCGAGGCTTGCGGTCTGCGAGCCGTTCTGAAGACCCGCGTCGAACGCGGTGAGGCGCCGCCGCCCGGCCGCGGCGGCGTGCTGGTCGTCGACACGGTCGGCGAGCTCGGCAGGCTTTATGGTGCCGCTGACATCGCATTCGTCGGCGGCAGCCTGTTTTTCCGGGGCAGCAACAAGGGCGGCCACAATCTGATGGAGCCGGCGATACTCGGTGTGCCCGTGCTGTTTGGGCCTTACAATTTCAGCTTCAAGGAGACGGTCGAAGACCTGCTCGCGGACGACGCCGGGTGGCTCGTTCGCGACGCGGCCGAGCTTGCGCAAGCGCTCGCGAGCCTCGCTGCCAACGAGCCGCGTCGCCGCCCGCTCGGCGAGCGCGGTCGGCGCGTCGTGCTAGACGGGCAGGGCGCGACTCAGCGCAATTACGCGCTCCTCCGCCGGGTCATGGACGGCGCCTGGACACGCTTGCAGGCCCAAGCCTTTGAACGCACAATGCCGCGAGCAAGCGGCCACTTGGATTCTCGATGAGCACTAAGCACGTAAGCGTCGCCGGCATCGATTGCGGCTCCGACACGCTTTTTCTGATCTCCGGCCCCTGCGTCATCGAGGACGAATCGCTGATGATGCGGGCCGCCGAGCGGCTCAAGCAGATCGCGCGCAGCCTCGATGTCCCGCTGATTTTCAAGTCGTCGTTCTCGAAGGATAACCGCAGCTCGCTCGACTACTACCAGGGGCCTGGGCTCGAGGAAGGCTTGCGTATTCTCGAGAAGATCAAGCGCGAATTCGAGCTGCCGATCTTGACGGATATCCACTATCCGACCCAGGCGGCCCCCGCCGCCGAGGTGGTCGATGTGCTGCAGATTCCGGCGTATCTATGTATGCAAACCGAGCTCGTGGTCGCCGCGGCCAAGACCGGCGCCGTGATCAACGTCAAGCATGGCCAGTTCATTGCTCCGGACAACATGATCAAGCCGGTGCAGAAGATCGAAGCGTCCGGCAACGACAAAATCATTCTCACCGAGCGCGGTTACACGTTCGGCTATAACGATCTCGTCGTCGATCCGCGCAGCTTCTATCTACTTGCACAGCCGGGCTACCCGGTCGTTTTCGATATTACGCATACCATTCGAAAGTACGGTATTCCGAGCAAAGATCCGCGCGGCGGCACGCGGCAGTATTTGTCGGTGCTGGCGCGAGCGGGCGTGGCAGCCGGCGTGGACGGCATATTCATCGAGGCGCATCCGAACCCGGACGATGCGCTGTGCGACGCCGCGAGCCAGTACGAGCTGGATCGCCTCGCCGATTTCGTTCGGCCGTTGCTCGACATTCACAACCTCGTCCGCTCGCACGCGGCTCACTGAGAACAGATGGATCTTTACCTCGACTCCGTAGACTTCAAGGAAATCGAAGCAGCGTTCGGTCTCGGCTTCGTGAAGGGGCTGACGACGACGCCGACGTTCATGCATCGGCACGGCATCACCGATATCGACGGGGCCATCGTCAAGTTGTCCGGCATGGTGCCGGAGCTGCAGGTCGAGGCGCTCGGCGAGTCGCCCGATGCGATCGTCGCCGAGGCTGAGCGGATCCTCGCGCTTGGTCTTGAGCGGGAGCCCGTGTTCAAGGTGCCGATCTCGAACGCCGGCGTAACAGCGTGCCACCGGCTCACGAACCGCGGTCATCGCGTCAATATCCATCTGATCTACACGTTGAACCAGGCGTATATGGCAATGGAAGCGGGCGCCGCATTTGTTTGTCCGCTGGCCGGGCGGCTGCAGGATCAGGGGCACGACGCGATCAAGCTGTTCGAGCAACTCGTCGATATCGTCGATTTGCACGGCTACGACACCAAGGTCATGTTCTCCTCGGTGCGTCACGCGGAGCACGTCCGTCAGGCGCTGCTCTCAGGCGTGCATGTCTGCACGGTGCCGTATAACGTCATTCAGCAACTGTGCGCCAACACGCTGACGGAGGTCGGCGCCGCGCAGTTCCGCGAGCACACGCAGCTGATGACCGTCAAGGTCAAGGAGCTCGTGCGCCCCGTCAACCCGGTCTGTCAGGATACGGATACCCTCACCACGGCGATGGTAGGCATGACCGAATCGCGCCTCGGAGCGGTGACGGTCGTGGACGCTGCCGGACGCGTCGTCGGTGTGTTCACGGACGGCGATCTTCGCCGCCGACTGCAAAGCGATGGTCGCTCGATTCTAGATAAGTCGCTCGGCGAAATCGGCTATACGAAGAATCCGGTCACCGTTGGCACGGATAGCCTGCTCGACCAAGCGGTGAAGCTGTTCAAGGAGTTTCAGGTCGATAGCATCATCGTCACCGAGGGCGAGCGGCCCGTCGGCATCCTCGACATCCAGGATCTGGTCAAGCTCGGTCTGCTCGGCCCGCAGCGCTAGGTCGAGAGAGCCTGTCGTGGCCGCTGACACTTCCTCGGCCGATATCGAGGCGGCGTTCTCCGCAGTGGGCGGCACCTTCGCAGCGCCGATAGACGAGCTCGCCGAGCGGGCGAACGCGTGCCGCGGCATCGTGTTCGATTGGGACGGCGTCTTCAATGCCGGCACGAAGGACGCAAGCGGCGCGAGCCCGTTCAGCGAAGCCGACTCGATGGGCATCAATCTGCTGCGCTACGGGTGGTGGCGGGCGCACGGCCGGCTGCCGGTAATCGCCGTCATCACCGGTGAGGAAAACGACGCCGCGCGTCGCTTTGCGACACGCGAGCACTTCGACGTGATCTACTCGGGGATCAAGAACAAAATTGCGGCGCTCGAGCATCTTTGCCGGCAGCACGGGGTTCGAGCCGATCAGCTCGTCGCCGTGTTCGATGACGTCAACGACCTCGGCATGGCGGCGCGCGCGGGCATTCGTGTGCTGGTGCGGCGCGATGCGAGCCCGCTGTTGCGGAACTACGTGCTGCGCCGCCGACTCGCCGATTATCTGACCGGCGCACGGCCGGACGGCCATGCGGTGCGCGAGGCGGCTGAGCTTCTGCTCGGCCTCACGGGTGCGTTCGATGAGGTCGTGCAGCGGAGAAGCAGCTGGGATGCCGACTACGTCCGCTACTTCGAAGCGCGCCAAGCGGTCGAAACGCGATATGAGCACGCGCCGTGACGTTCTGGTCGTTCGCCGCCTACCTTTTTCTGCCGTACGCGCTGTGGAACCTGTTCTGGCGCGGCATCCGCTATCGGCCGTATTGGAACCGCTGGCATGAGCGCTTCGGCTTTGTTGCCACGTCGGCGCCGCAGCGAATCATCTGGGTGCACGCCGTGTCCGTCGGGGAGGTGCGGTCGGCTGCGGCGCTGATCGTCGCGCTCGATCAGCGCTATCCCGAGCACCGCATCCACATTACGACGATGACACCTACGGGGTCAGAGCAGGTCCGCGAGCTGTTCGGCGAGCGAGTCGCGCATTCGTACGTGCCTTACGACCTGCCTGATGCCGTGAACCGTTTTCTCCAACGCGTGCGTCCGGAGCTTGCGGTGATTGCCGAAACAGAGTTCTGGCCGAATATTTTTGCGGCGTGCCGGCGGCGCGGAATTCCGCTCTTTCTCGTCAACGTACGCGTATCGCAAGCGTCGCTGCGCGGCTATCTGCGTGCGCCGCGGACTATTCGCGCTATGCTGGCGAACGCGGATTTGATTTGCGCGCAGACAGAAGTGGATGCAGAGCGGTTACATCGGCTTCAGGCGCCGGCCGACCGCATCGTCGTCACTGGTAATCTAAAATTCGATGTCGAATTGCCGGAGAGCCTGTTGCAGGAAGGCGCGGCGGTGCGCCAGCTGTGGGGCCGCAACCGCCCGGTCTGGATTGCGGCGAGCACGCACGCCGGTGAGGAAGCGCAAGTGCTCGATGCGTTCGCCCGCGTGCGGCTCAGCTTCCCGGATTTGCTGCTCGCCGTCGTGCCGCGGCATCCGGAGCGCTTCGAGTCGGTGACGCGGCGCTGCGAGCGGCGCGGCTACGCCGTCGCGCTGCGCAGCTACGAGCATCGAGAGCTCGAGCAGGACGTCGACATCGTGATCGGCGATACGATGGGGGAGCTGCAAAGGCTTTATGCGGCGTCCGACGTCGCGTTCGTCGGCGGCAGCCTCGTCCGGCACGGCGGCCAGAACATTCTCGAGGCGTGCGCCGTCCGTGTGCCGGTCATTTTCGGGCCGCATATGTTCCATTTCGAGGAAATTGCCCAGCTGGCGCTCGAGCGCGGCGCGGCGACCCAGGTTGCGGATTCGGCGGCGCTCGCCGAAGCGGTGCGGATCTGGCTCGAGCAGCCGGACTTGCGGCGCGCGGCTGGCGAAGCGGCGCATAGCTTGATGGAGGATAATCACGGCGCGCTGCAGCGGACGCTTCGCCTGATGGACGGCAAGCTCAGCGCGCTGTGGCGCGAGAGAGGGCAGAGGCCGTTCCCGAGTGCGGAGAAGCCTCTTGCCGAGATCGGAGAGCGTTGATGGCCTTGACCAGAACGTGGATCACATGGGCCGCCCTGCTCGCCGCATCGGCGGGAGTGGAGGAGGCGCGTGCATTCGGGGCCGATGGTCATCGCGTTGCCGGGGAGGTCGCGGAGCAGTTGCTGTGCACGCGCACCGCCGACGAGATCGAGACGTTGACCGACGGCGAGAGCCTCGCCGAGATCGGCACCTGGGCCGACCGCGTCCGCGACGAAGATCCGTGGCGGCACACGGGCCCCTGGCACTTCATGAACATCGAAGACGGGCTGTCGATCGAGGACTTCGATCATCCGCCCGAGGGCGACGTGTTGTGGGCGATCCAGCGCCACGCCGAGATCCTTGCCGAACCGGGCTCGCGCGGGCGGCGCGCGGCCGCGCTGCGCTTTCTCGTCCACTTCATCGTCGACATTCATCAGCCGCTGCACGTCGGGCGTGTGGAGGATCGCGGCGGCAACAGGGTCGACGTCCAGTTTCGGGGCGGGACATCGAACCTGCACCGCTTCTGGGACAGCGACGTATTGCGGCTCGACGGTCTATCCGTGGCGGAGCACGCGGCGCGTCTTGCGCCGCTGGCCCGGATGCTTGCGCGCCGTGATCACACGTCGCCGACCGATTGGGCGGCGGAAAGCATGGCGCTGCGATCCATGGTCTACGACTTCGAAACCCGCAATATCGACATCGCCGTGCTCGACGAGGCCTATATCGACGCCGCTAGTCTTACAACCCGGGTGCGGCTCGCGCAGGCCGCCGTGCGGGTCGCGGCGACGCTGAACGAGCTCCTCGGCGACCCAGGCTGCGCGCGGCGCAACTGAGCGTGCCATCCCCCCGCCGCGGCGGGCCACCGGCGCGCGCGCC
>CAZFJU010000139.1:0-11674 GCA_964518995.1 uncultured Gammaproteobacteria bacterium | reverse complement strand
CTCGCTGCGCAGCGAGTCGATGAACGCCTGAATCTTTCGCTCCGTCACGCTGTTGCTCAATTCCTGTCGAACGGCGTCTAAACCGGGCGGTTCGCTCGTTCGCCGATCCTCGAGATGAATGACGTGCCATCCAAACTGAGTCTCGACGGGAGTGGATGAGTGTGCGCCTACTTCCATCGTTTCGACTGCTTGGGCAAAAGGGGCGACCATTGAGCTAGAAGCAAACCAGCCGAGGTCGCCACCGTTCGAGCCCGCTGGGTCTAGGGAGTGCTCCCTGGCAAGTTCGGCAAAATCGGCGCCGCTGTCTAGCTGCTCGATAAGTGCGTTCGCTTCGTCTTGAGTTTCGACAAGGATGTGATGTGCTTTGTGCTCCACCGTCTCAAAGCTGGAGAGGTTGGCGTCGTATTCCGCCTGAAGCTCTGCTTCCGTCGGCGCGTTCTCTTGAACGAATCGATTTACCATCGTTCGGGCGAGTAGTTGTTGCCGCTGCAGCTCGAGCTCCACCGCGACCGTGCGTTCGCGCGGTAAGCCTCGTTGCTCGGCCGCGTCGGCGAGGACGTCGAGGCTGACGAGGCTATCAATGATCGCGTCACGCTCTTCAGCCGTAAGCTGCTCGACCGGCTTCTGAAAGGCGTTGGTCGCGTAGTAGCGAAACATTGATTCCTTAATATCCCGACCATCCGCCGCTTGTACAGTGTCGGTGCCGAGCGCATCGTTACCGGTTGCCGGTGCGTCTGTCGTCGACGTTTGTTGAGTGCAACCGAACGTCACCAGCGACATTGCGATGGCGGTGGAAAGCGCTTTCAACTTCATTGTTTGTTCCTGTGCTCTACTGTCTGATCGCGGCCGGATGGATGAGCCGTAAGGCTCAATGCATGAATGTCCGTTTGCATGAGCTCGCCGAGGGCTTCGTACACCATTCGATGACGCTCCAGCGGGTTCGTCCCCTGGAATCGTTGCGACACGATCCGCACATGAAAATGCCCTCGACCGTCCCGAGCTCCGGGATGGCCGGCATGCAGGTGGCTCTCGTCCGTAATAGTCAGCTCCTCGGGGGAGAAAGCTGCTTCGAGGCGAGACCGGATCTCGGCGATTCGTTGCGTATTCACGGGAGCGTTCTTATGACTGGTTTGATGTCGACATCGGTAAATACACCCGCGATTCGATAAGGATCATGGGCCGACCAATGCTCGGCGGCGTCGAGTGAGTCGAACTCCGCAATGATCAGGCTGCCGCTGTAGCCGGACGGCCCCGGATCCGGGCTGTCGATTGCCGGGTAGGGCCCGGCGAACACCAGACGTCCGCTCCGAAGCAGCGCGCGCACGTATTCCAGGTGCCGCGGGCGGGCGGCGGCGCGCCGGCTTGTGCTGTTGGAGATATCGCGGCATGTGATTGCGTACAGCACATCAAGTCTCTTCATGGCCGTGCTGTGGCCGACCGGATGTCTTCGCCCCGATCCACAGCGCCTGGCCGATCGCCGTAAGCAGCGTAAGACCAAGCATGCCGAACAGCTTGAAGTTAACCCAGGTTTCTTCATCGAAGTTGTAGACGACGAAGATATTCGCTGCGCCGAGCACGGCGAAATTGATGACCCAAATCAGGTTGAGCTGCTGCCACATGGACTTGTCGAGCTGAATGGCGTGACCCATCACGCGCTCCGTCAGGTTCTTTTGGCCGATGAACCCGCTGCCGAGAAAAGCTGCCGCAAACAACCAGTTAACTACCGTGGGTTTCCACTGGATAAAGAGCGGGTCGCGCAAGAGTAGTGTGATTCCGCCAAAGAGCGCGACGAGTGCCGTGGAAATCAGCAGCATCTTGCTGACCTTACGCTCGCGCAGCCACTGCAGCGCCATCTGTAGGGACATGGCAATGATTATCGCCCCGGTCGCCCAATAGATGCCGGCGAATTTGTAAACGACGAAGAAGACGACAATCGGAAGAAAATCAATAAGTAACTGCATAGCAGATGGCCGCTGATCTGTCTGTGGAGTGCATCTTAGCGCAACTTGCCGCATGAGCGTGGCGGCGTTCCAGGTGCAGGGCCGCCGGGCAAACGGGCGCACGGACGAGAGCTTAGGCTTGCGTCGACGTACAATGCGAGGCATGACTCAGTTTTTCAAGGTTCACCCCGACAATCCTCAACGTCGGCTGCTCGAACGCGCGGCCGCGCTTCTCCACGAAGGTGGAGTTGTCGTGTATCCCACCGATGCGACATATGCGATCGGCTGCCAGCTCGCGAACAAAGAGGCGCTCGAACGAATCCGGGCCATAAGGCGCATCGAGGCAGGCCATGATTTCAGCTTGGTGTGCCGGGACCTCTCCCAGATCGCGAACTACGCTCGGGTCGATAATCAGGCGTACCGGCTCCTCCGTTCGCTGACCCCTGGCCCCTATACCTTTATTCTCAAAGCGACCCACGAGGCGCCGCGGCGCTTGCAGGACCCGAAAAAGCGTTCCGTCGGCATACGTGTCCCGGATAACCGGATCGTGTCGGAGTTCCTCGACGTGGTGGGCGAGCCGATTGTCAGCTCCACACTGCAGCTGCCAGACGACGATCTTCCGCTCACGGATCCCGAAGAGTTCAAGGAACGCCTCGAGAAACGGGTGGACGCTATCATCGACGGCGGGACTTGCGGCGTTGAAACGACCACCGTTCTTGATTTGAGCGGCGGTGAGGTGCGGCTGGTCCGACAGGGCAAAGGTGACGCCTCGGCCATCCTTCCCTGATGCCGCGAAGGCCGAGCGCGTATAATGCGTGGATGCCTGATCTCACGTCGATTTTGCAGGTCCTTTCGGTCGCTGCCATTCCCGCCCTGTTCGCGATCACGCTCCATGAGGTGGCGCACGGTTGGGTGGCTCGCTCGCTTGGGGATCCTACGGCCCACTATGCAGGGCGGCTCACACTGAACCCCATCAAGCACGTCGATCCGATCGGCACAGTGGTGGTGCCGATCGCCTTGCTGTTTCTCGGCGGCCCGATCTTTGGCTGGGCGAAACCGGTTCCGGTGTCGTTCGCGAATCTCAGTAACCCGCGGCGGGACATGATTCTCGTCGCCGCGGCGGGGCCGGGCTCAAACTTGTTGATGGCGCTCTTTTGGGCGTTGTTGGCGGCCCTCCAGCTGTCGGTTCTGCAAATTGACGGCACGGCAGGTCGCTGGCTGCTTACGGTGTGTAGCTTCGGCATCTGGATCAACGTCATTCTTGCCGTGTTCAACATGCTGCCCATACCGCCCCTTGATGGAGGGCGCGTGCTCGCGGGGCTCGTGCCGCCGAATGTCGCGCGCGTTCTCGATCGGATCGAGCCGTTCGGCATCCTGATCGTGCTCGTCCTGCTCTTCACCGTGCTATGGCAGGTCATCGAGCCGATTCTTCTGGCTTTCAATGACTTCTTCGTCCGCATCGCAGGATTACCGTGAGATGAGCAGCGAGGGGATACCGTCCGGCAGGCCTCGGCTTCGGCTCGTCCCGCAAACTGCTCCGCCGCTGCATGACGAGACGAAGGCCCCCGCGCAAGGGGAAATGCCGTTCGCGATCGTCGAAGGCGAGCCGGTTACCGAGCTTCCGCGCGATCTATACATTCCGCCGCACGCGCTCGAAGTTTTCCTCGAAGCGTTCGAAGGGCCGCTGGACCTTTTGCTCTATCTGATCCGGCGCCAGAACCTCGACATTCTCGATATCCCTATCGCCGAAATCTCCCGGCAGTACGTGCAGTACATCGAGCTCATGAAGGAATTGCAGTTCGAGCTGGTCGGCGAGTATCTGGTGATGGCGGCGACACTTGCCGAGATCAAGTCAAGGATGCTGCTTCCTCGGCCCGAGTCCGCGGAGGAAGACGAGCAGGACCCGCGGGCGGAGCTGGTTCGCCGGCTGCAAGAGTACGAGCGCTTCAAAAAGGCAGCAGAAGACATCGACGCGCTCGAGCGCCTCGAGCGAGACGTGACGCAAGGTTCCGCCGAGGTCGCAGAGCGGAAAGTCGTCACGAAGATGCCGGACGTGACGCTGAAGGAGCTCTTGATCGCGTTTAAGGATGTCCTCGACCGGTCCAGCATGTTCGCGCATCACCAGGTGCAGCGCGAGGCGTTGTCGGTGCGGGAGCGGATGTCGGCCGTGCTTTTAGCCGTGCAGGGCGAGGGCTATGTGGATTTCGTCCAGCTTTTCGATGCTCGAGAGGGGCGAATGGGCGTTACGGTTACTTTCCTCGCGGTGTTGGAGCTCGTTAAGGAATCGTTGCTTGACATTGAGCAAGCGGAGCCCTTTGCGCCGATTACGGTCCGGGGTGTTCGCGCCGCGGCGTCCACGGAATCGAACTCCGAGCAGGCCTAGGCGATGGATGTCACTCGAGTCAAGTACGTCGTCGAAGCTGCCTTGCTCGCCGCCGGGCGGCCGCTGAGCATCGATACGCTGGCGTCGCTGTTTGCCTCCCGGGCGTCCGAGTTGGATAGAGAAACGCTTAAGAGCGCAATCGATGCGCTTGCAGAGGACTATCGCGACCGCGGTGTGGAGATCAAGGAAGTTGCGAGCGGCTATCGCATTCAAATCCGCAGTTCGATGAGCGATTGGTTGATTCCTCTCTGGGAGGAGCGCGCTCCGCGATACACACGCGCGTTACTCGAGACACTTTCTTTGATCGCGTACCGCCAACCCATCACTCGTGCCGAGATCGAGGAGGTTCGCGGCGTCGCGGTGAGCAGCAACATCGTTCGGACGCTCATGGAGCGGAACTGGATCCGGGTCGTGGGTCATCGAGACGTGCCCGGAAAGCCGGCAATGTTCGGCACGACCCGAGATTTCCTCGACTACTTCGGCTTGAAGAGGCTCGAGGATTTGCCCGCTCTTGCCGACATCAAGGACGCGATGCCTGAGCTGCACCCGCAGGCCGATTTCCTCGAGGTCATTCAGGGCGGTCGCAGCGGTGGTGCGGAGACGTCACCCGGCGATCAGGAGGACGCTGCACCGTGGATGACGCCGGACGAAGAGGGCATATCGAAGCCAGCTCCCGTCGACGAGCCCGGCGCAGACGTAGCGGCGGAGATTTCAGAATCGTCGGAAGAGCTTGGTGAGAAGATCGTGGGAGCCGGTGCGGTCGGCGCCGCAAGTATGGCTGGCGATGGTGAACTCCTTGCGGAAGACAACGCCGGCGACATCGGAGCTCACGATGTATATGACGACGTCCCTAATGATGACGGCATTGATGATGGCGATGGCAGCCACCACGCCGCCGACGCCGTTGACGTTGATGGCAATGCCGATGGTGACGACGATGAGAACGACGACGTTGTCGATGACGATGATGACGACGACATCGACGACGGCGAGATAAACGATGACGATGACGATGACGATGACGATGACATCGACGATGACGATGACGATGACGATGACGATGACATCGACGAAGACGACGATGACGATGACATCGACGAAGATGACGACGACATCGACGACGACGGACTTGATGACGACCATGTCGACGATATCGAGGATGACAACGATAGCGATGACGACGGCGATCTCAACGATGATGATCCCCACCGCACCTCTGGCGTCGCTGCCACGGCCGCGACACAGGACGCTCAGCGCTCCGCGGAAAACGTCGGCGAGCCCGAGGCCGACCTTACTGCCGAATCGGGCGCCGACGAAGACGCCGAGGGCATCTCGGCCAATGAACCGTTGAATAAGGTTGAAGCGGGCTAAGACAACGCGGTCGGCGGATTCCGGCCAGAGACCGTCGACGGAGAGGATCCAGAAGGTTCTCGCTGAAGCCGGTCTCGGTTCGCGCCGAGAGGTCGAGCGCTGGATTGCCGAAGGGCGAATCAGCGTAGACGGTCGCCGTGCGCAGTTGGGTGACCGCATCTCAGGGGTCGAGCGTGTAGTGGTCGACGGCCGGCCGCTCCGCATTTCGCGCAGAGCCGGCGCACACCGCCACCTCGCGTATTACAAGCCGGCCGGCGAGATCACGACACGCGACGATCCGGAGCACCGGCCGACAATCTTCGATCGCTTGCCTCGCCCCCCGCACGGGCGGTGGATCAGCATCGGCAGGCTCGACATCAATACCTCCGGTTTGCTGTTGCTTACCACCGAGGGCGAGCTCGCTCATCGCCTAATGCATCCGAGCTACGAGGTCTCGAGGGAATATGCCGTTCGTCTGCTGGGTGCGCCGTCCGCCGAGCAGCTGCAGGCTCTTGCCGACGGAGTCGTGCTCGAGGATGGCCCGGCTCGCTTCGATGCTCTGGAGACGCGCGGAGGCGCGGGCCGGAACACCTGGCTGCATGTGACGCTTCGCGAAGGGCGGAACCGCGAAGTGCGCCGTATGTTCGAAGCGGTGGGGTTGACCGTCAGCCGGCTGATCCGCGTTCGCTACGGACCCGTGCAGCTTTCGCGGATGCAGCGGGGGCGGGTACGCGATCTCACCGCCGCGGAGACCGCTGCGCTCTACGAAGCCGTGGGGATGAGCGTCGAACCGGAACCGGTCCCGTCGGAGCGGACCGCGGAACGAGCCGCATCCGAGCGGACGGGCGAGAAGCCGTTTCGCTCGCGGCCCAAGCCGCCGCGGCCGCCGGGCCACTCGGGCGAACGAACCGGTAGAAAGGTCGGGCGGACCGTTCGCCCCGGCCGGAAGTGACGAGCCGCGATCTCAGCTCTGACAGTCGATTCGTTGCCCGCGAGTGCCCTGGCCGTCCGGCCCCAGCAGGTAGAAATAGGTGGCCACGATCGCTTCCGGAGGGGTGACGGTCTCAGGATCTTCGGCCGGATACGCCTGAGCTCGCATCCGCGTGCGCGTCCCGCCCGGATTGATCGAGTTCACGCGAATGGGCGTGTTCTCGAGCTCGTCCGCGAGCACCTGACTCAACCCCTCTACCGCGAATTTGGAAGCCGAATAGGCGCCCCAGTACGCTCTGCCGCGATGGCCGACGCTGCTTGTCGTGAAGATCAACGACGCATCGGCAGATTGCTTGAGCAGCGGCAACATACAGCGCGTGAGGATGAACACCGCATTCGCGTTGACATGCATGACGCGCTGCCACGTGCCGATATCGTAGTGCTCGATCGGGCTGCGATCGCCGAGCATGCCGGCGTTATGCACGAGCCCGTCCAGCCGGCCGTAGCGCGTTTCGATTTGCTCGATGAGGTGCTGATACTCGGCGCCCTGCGCGCGTTCCAAATCGAGCTGAGCGATGGCGGGCTCTGGCCCGATCCGCGCAACCTCGTCGTGGAGCTGCTCGAGTGCACGGCGGTTGCGGCCGTGCAGCAAGACCGTAGCGCCTAGCCGCGCCGCGCCGAGCGCCAGCTCTCGCCCAATGCCGCGCGTGGTGCCGGTGATCAGGATGACGCGGCCGTCGAGCAGCCCGGAGGGCGGCGTGTAGTTTTTCCAAGGGTTCATGACGGCGAGGCTATTCGGTGGCCGGCGAGATCGCAAGGCGATCGGCTGCCGCGCGGTTGGCGTTCGGGTCGGCGTCGACTGCTGCATCGTCTTGCGCGGCGAGCGCTCCGGCCTCGTCTTCGCTTGCCGGCGGGTCGTCGTTCGTCGATGGGTCGTCTTTCGCGGAGGGGTCGCTATTCACCAGCGGGTCGTCCGGCGGCAAGCTCGACTCCGGGAACACCGTCGCCTCGCGCGGCGTGTCTTCGACCGGCGGGACCGTCGAGAACTCCTGGCGCGGGCTGACCCCGAGCTCGGTGAAACGTCTCGCGCCGGGCAGAACCATGCGTTCCAGGGAGCCGATGGCACGGTTATAGGCCTTTACGCCGTCGCCGAGCGACTTACCGACTTGAAGAAGGTGCATCGCAAATGCGTTCAGCCGTTCGTAGAGCTGCACGCCGAGCCGACGGATTTCGGCGGCATTCTGCGCGAGCGTCACCTGCTGCCAGCCGTACGCGACCGCTTTGAGCAGCGCCACGAAGCTGGTCGGTGTCGCGAGGATAATATTCTGGCGCAGCGCATCGTCGAGTAGAGCCGGCCGCTGCGCCAGCGCTGCGGACAAAAACTGGTCGCCCGGGATGAACAGAATGACGAACTCTGGCGTGTTATCGAACTGCCTCCAGTAGGCTTTGGTTGAGAGCTCGCGCACACGGTTGGCGACGATCGTGGCATGCCGCGCATAGGCGGCCCGCCGCGCGGTCTCGGTTTCTGCCTGCATCGCTTCGAGGTACGCATCGAGCGGCGTCTTCACGTCAACGACGAGGAGGCGGTTCTCCGGCAAGTGAACGAGTAGATCCGGCCGGATAGAGCCGCTCTCCGTTGCGCGATGGCTTTGCGACGTGAAGTCGCAGCGCTCGACCATGCCAGCGAGCTCGACGAGCCGGCGCAGCGTGAGCTCCCCCCACTGGCCGCGGACTTCGGGCCGACGCAGGGCATTGACGAGATTGCGCGTTTCGGCGCGAAGCTCCGTATGGCTTGCGGCGATAGCTTCGATCTGCACCTGCAACGCGCCTTGCGCTTCGCGTCTCGTCTTCTCGAGTTCGTTGAGCTGCGAGTCTGTGCGGGCGAGCGTTTCGCGGATCGGGCGAACCATGTTCTCGATCGCCTTCTCGCGAGCGGCGAACTCGCCTTTTGCACGCTCGTGATGGGCACCAAGGTTCTCGCGCGCGAGCTTGAGAAAAATTTCGGTGTGCTGGCGAAACTGCTCGTTGGCGAGTCGCCCGAAGCTCAGCCGCAGCCGTTCCTCTGCGAGCTCGAGCGCCGCCTCACGCTCGACCTCGTTGCTGTCGCGGGCTTCGATCTCGGCGATCCGCACGATGAGCTCGGCCTCCAGCCGGACGCGCCGGACATAACCGATGCCGAGCCCGATTGCGAGGCCTGCCGCGAGTGTGATGGCGCTAGCGACGAGCAGCGCATCAAACGGCACGCTTTCAGGCAGGTTCATTGTCTCGATGGCTCGAGGTTGAGGTCGTCACAACCCTCCTCGTGGATAAAGAGTCCGCTCAAGTATAGCGGGTAACTCCAAGCGCACGCGTAAGTTGGCGCCGGCGTGATCGACTCCGTCAGTAATCCGGTTAGCCGGCGGCGCGCGCGGAAAGGGCGCTTAGCCGTGTTTGACGGCGTGCAGGAAGTAATTCACGTCGACGTTACCGCCGAGTCGATAATCCGCGCTGAGCGGATTGAAGTGCAGGCCCGTCAGGTCATGCACGTCGAGGCCCGCCGCCCGGCACCAAGCCGCCAACTCGGAGGGTTGGACCAGCTTCACGTACTCGTGCGTGCCGCGTGGAATCATGCGCAGCAGATGCTCGGCCGCGACGATCGCCAGCAGGAAGCTCTTCGGATTGCGGTTGATCGTGCTGAAGAAGACGGCGCCGCCGGGCCGCACGGCAGCCGCGCACGCGGCGACGATTTCGGCCGGACGCGGCACATGCTCGATCATCTCGAAGCACGTCACGATGTCGAAGCCGCCCGGCTGCTCGGCCGCGATCTCATCGATCGCCGCGCACTCGTAGTGAATCTTGAGCCCGCTCTCGGCGGCATGCGCGCGCGCGATGTCGATGCTTGGCGCGGCAAGATCGATGCCGGTAACCTGCGCGCCGGCGCTGGCAGCCGCTTCGGCGAAGATGCCGCCGCCGCAGCCGACATCGAGCAGCTTGGCGCCACTGAGCGGCGCGTTGCGGCGAACGTAGTCGAGCCGGAGCGGATTGATGGCGTGCAACGTCTTGAATACGCCGTCCGTGCGCCACCACTCGTCTGCATGCGATGCGAACTTCGCAAGCTCGCTGGCATCGACATTGCGTGAGTTTGGGTTCATCTGCGTTTACCTGCCCTCTGCCGCGGTGCGAGGCTCGCTGAGCAGCCTTTCTGCCCAGTGCGCTGCGCGCCTGCTCACCTCGGCGACGTCGAGGCGAGTGTGGCGCCCGTCCGCGACGAGATGCTCGCCGGCCACCCATACGTCGCTTACGTGCTCGCGCGATGCAGCGTAGACCAAATGGGACAACGGATCGAGCACCGGCTGCAGCGCAACGTCGTTCATGGAGACGCAGATCAGATCCGCGGCCTTACCTGCCTCGATCGAGCCGATCTCCCGCTCGAGGCCGAGGGCACGCGCACCGTTGATCGTGGCCATGCGCAACGCGGCCGGAGCCGATACCGCGGTCGCATCGTTCGCGACCCATTTGCCGAGCAGGGCGGCCGTATCGAGCTCGGACCACAGGTCGAGTCGATTGTTGCTGGCAGCGCCGTCGGTGCCGAGCGCGACGTTGACGCCGGCGTCGAGCAACGCTGCGACCGGGCAGACGCCGCTCGCGAGCTTCAGGTTCGAGCGGGGGCAATGGACGATGCTCGCGCCCGCGCCCGCGAGCGCTTCGATTTCCTCGTCCAGAAGCTCAGTGGCGTGAACGCCGAGCAGCGCCGGGGTGAGGAGGCCCAGCTGTGCGAGACGGGCAAGGGGGCGGCGACCGGTGTCCCGTACGGCGTCTTCGACCTCGGCCCGGGTCTCGTGCAGGTGCGTGTGGATAGGGACGTCGAGCTCATCGGCAAGCTGGCGGATGCGCCGCAGCGTCGTATCCGAGGTGGTATAGGGGGCATGCGGGGCAAAGGTCGTCGAGACGAGTGGAACGCCCTTGAAACGGTCGCGCGTCGCGAGCCCCTTCGCGATGTATTCGTCGACGGTCGACGCCCAAACGGTCGGCAGCTCGATTACGATCATGCCGACTGCGACACGCATGCCCGCGTCGACGGCCGTTTGCGCGACGACGTCCGGAAAGTAATACATGTCGGCGAAGCACGTGGTGCCGGCGCGCAGCATCTCCGCGATCGCAAGCCGGGTGCCGTCCCGCACCGATTCGGCGTCCACCCAGCGCGATTCGGCGGGCCAGATGTGCTCTTTGAGCCAGCGCGGGAGCGGGAGATCGTCCGCATAGCCGCGAAACAGCGTCATGCCCGCATGGCAGTGGGCGTTGACGAGGCCAGGCATCAGAACATGATCCGCCCGCTCGTGGAGCGCCCGCGGGACGAAGCGGGCCCGCGCCTCGGCTTGCGGCATGATGGCCTTGATGCGCCCGCCGTCGACGGCCACCGCGAACCCTTCGGCGGCCGTGACGTGCGGCTCGATCGTCACGGTCCAGCGGGGGCAGATCAAGGCGTCTATGATTTCTGGCATGGTTCGTGTTCGTCTCGCACGCGTCGTTTCGGCGCTCGCCGTGGAGGCAAGCCGCCGCGTCATCGCGGCCGCGAGCACGCCCGCAATCGGCGGCGAATCGCCGGACCTCCGGAAAACCGCCCTGAGTATAGCTTCTCGAGCCCACGTGATCCTGCGGATCCGCCTGCGGTGTGCTAGAATTTGGTTGGTTTTCTGAGCACTTGAATGGCGTCGATCGGTTGATGGTCGCGGCCGCGACGGCGGCATCGTCGGCGAAGCTTGGCGCCACCATATCTTGCAGCATTCACGCTCTCCTTGGCCGGCGCCCACGGAGAACGGGACGGTATTTTTTGAGCAAAACGTATGGCTGAAGGGGCGAAGGAGATTTTGCCGGTCAATCTCGAGGACGAGATGCGGCAATCGTACCTCGATTACGCGATGAGCGTGATCGTCGGTCGCGCGCTACCGGACGTGCGAGACGGGCTCAAGCCCGTGCACCGCCGTGTGCTGCACGCCATGCGTGAGCTCGGCAACGACTACAACCGGCCGGATAAGAAGTCCGCCCGCGTGGTCGGCGATGTCATCGGCAAGTACCACCCGCATGGCGACTC
>CAZFJU010000138.1:9812-11739 GCA_964518995.1 uncultured Gammaproteobacteria bacterium | reverse complement strand
CTGGTCGCTTCCAAGCAGAAGCGGCTTAAGTCAGTGCCATTCGGGTCAGAGCCCATTTGCTTAACTAATTGGGGTCAGAGCCCAATTACGCGTGTCCCGGCACGTAGCGGATAGCCGTTGGGCTATTAGCCGTTGCGCTATTCGCGATGCGCGAGCGCCATAGTCGCGGCAACGGACGTCGCGCCGGTCGCGACCGCGACCAGCCGGTCGAAGCCGAGCGCGACGCCGGCGCAGTCGGGCAGGCCGTGCTCGAGCGCGGCGAGGAGCGCCGTGTCGATCGGCAGCACCGGCAGGTTGCGGCGCCGGCGCACGGCGTGGTCCGCCGCGAAGCGACGCCGCTGCTCGACGGCATCGGTGAGCTCCCAGTAGCCGTTCGCAAGCTCCACGCCTTGCGCGAACAGCTCGAACCGGGCCGCGACCGGCGGCGCGCCGGGCTTCAACCGGGCAAGCGCCGCCTGGCTCGCCGGATAGTCGTAGACAAAGATCCAGGCCGCCGGCGGCAACGCCGGTATGACCGCGACAGCCATCGCGAGGTCCAGCAGGCCGTCCGCATCGAGCTCCGGCGGAATATCGATGCCGCGAGCGCGTACCGCTGCGGCGACCGCATCGACATCGTCGAGCGGGTCGACGCCAAGAGTGCGCTCGAACGCCTGCCGGTAAGTCAGGCGGTGTGACGGCCAGCCCGAGGCCGCGCCGGCCGCCGCGTCCCGGGCCAGGGCTTCGACCTCGTCCATCAGACGGTGATCGTCGAAACCGAGCCGATACCATTCCAGCATCGTGAACTCGGGCTGATGCCAGCGGCCGATCTCGCCGTCGCGATAGACCCGGCACACTTGATAGATGTCGCCGACCCCGGCCGCGAGCAGCCTCTTCATTGCGAACTCGGGCGAGGTATGCAGATAGCGCGCCCCGCCGAGCCGCTCGACGTGCGCCGCGATGCTGTCGAGCGCTGGGTCGGTAGGCGCCGCCGGTGACAGCGTCGGCGTTTCGACCTCGAGCACGCCGCGCGCCGCGAAGAAGCTGCGCATTCTTGCGAGCGTCGCGGCGCGGGCTTGCAGCGTCTCGCGCGCCGCGCCGCGCTCGAGCGTCACGGCGTATCGCGCCAGCGGCCGATCGGCTCGCCGAGCCGCAGCTTGAGCTCCGGCTCGAGCCTGTCGTTCCAATCGACGCTCTGCTCCGGGAACAGCAGGATTACCGTCGAGCCGAGATTGAAGCGGCCGATTTCCGCGCCCCTTTCGTATGCGATCGGCTCATCCTCGGGCCAATAGGCTGGCGCGCCGCTCGGAATCTCGCCGCGGCGCGCCGTGCTGATGCTCGACACGTTCAACGCACCGACCAGCACGAGCGCCATCGGCCCGCGCTCGGTATCGAACCAGCACACGACCCGCTCATTGCGGCAAAACAGGTTCTTGATGCCGCAGGTCGTCGCAGCATTCACGCTGAAACGCCGGCCCGGGATATAGCGCGTGGCCGTCAACTTGCCGGCGAGCGGCATGTGCACGCGGTGATAGTCGTACGGCGCGAGGTAGATCGTCGCAAAGGCGCCGTTTGCGAATAGACGCGGGTCGGCCGGACCCTCCTGCAGCAGCTCCTCGAGCAGATACTCGAAGCCTTTGGCCTGCAGCAGCTGGCCTTCTCGGGCGACCCCGAACTCCGTCAGCCTGCCGTCGACCGGCGAGACCACGGTCGAGTCGTCCCCGGCGAGCGGCCGGGCGTCGGCTTTGAGCTCGCGCGTGAAGAACGCATTGAAGCTCGCGTAGCTGTCGAGGTCGGGCTCGGCGGCTTCGCCGAGGTCGACGTCGTAGGTCTTCGCAAACCAGCGGATCAGCGGCCGCTTGAGCCACTCCGCTTCGCTCCTCGCCGCGCGATAGACGATGCGGCCGAGCAGCGCCTGCGGCAGCAGATGCTGCATGACGACGAACGGATG
>CAZFJU010000138.1:0-9712 GCA_964518995.1 uncultured Gammaproteobacteria bacterium | reverse complement strand
GTGGGGCGATCGTCGGCGGTTGGCGCAGATAATTGGCGCGAATCGTGCGGAAATCCGCCGCGATCGTGTCCGGCACATGCGGCGAGCTCGAGAGCGCGATCCATTCCGCTCGCGGGCCGATCACGAAGACGACACCCGAGTGCGCGACGTTGTACTGCTCGCCGTGATGCTCGTGCTTCTCGACACCGACGCCGAGCGTCCGGAGCAGCGGCTCGAGCTGCGCATCCGCTGCGGTGACCCCGACGAACTCCGGGTCGAAGCCGCGCAGGTAGGCGCGAATCTGCTCCGGCGTGTCGCGAAACGGGTCGACGCTCACGAAGACGACGGCCGGCACTTCGTCCGGGGCCTCGCTGCGAATGCGCTCGACCACCCCGGCGAGCACCTGCAGCGTGATTGGGCAGACGTCCGGGCAATGGGTAAAGCCGAAGAACATTAGGCTGAACTGATCTTCGAGGGAGGCGTTGGTAAAGGCCTCGCCCTCGGTGTCGATGAGTGTGAAGTCCGGCAGCGCCATGGCGCTCGGCAGCACGGTGGCGTTTGCGGGCTCCGCGGGCGGATTCGCGCGTGGAAAGACGAACATTGCCGCAACGAGCAGCACGAGCCCGATCACGAGTATTCGAAGGAAGGGTCCCAGCATTACACCTTAGCCCTGTGTCTATAGTGGGGCCGCGGATTCCATGCGGCAGACTCGCCGGCTGGCCGTTGGCGGCGCCGGCACGCGTGGCGGATTATCGCACAATGGTTATCATGCGCGGCCGATGACGAAAGAAGCCTTGCGAGAAGCACTCGTTGCCGCCGCGGACCACGAAGCGTGGGTCGACGCGCTCGCGCATTATTTTGCCGAGGGCGACGTCTATTTTGGGCACGGCACCGACAATGCCGGCGACGAAGCGTTCTGGCTGATCCGTCACTTGCAAGGCTGGCGCGACGGGGCATTCGAGGCCGCGCCGGATCCAGCGCTCGTGGAGGCCGCGGCGCACCTCGCGGAGCGGCGCGTCATCGAGCGGAAACCGCTGGCCTATCTGCTCGGCGAGGCATGGTTCGCGGGCTTGCCGTTCGAGGTGAATGAGCAGGTGCTCATTCCGCGCTCGCCGCTCGCCGAGGTCATCGAGCAGTGCTTTGCGCCGTGGGTCGAGCTCCGAGCCGGGGACCGCGTGCTCGACATCGGCACGGGCAGCGGTTGCCTCGCGATCGCCGCGGCCGTGCACTGCACCGGCGTGCATGTCGATGCGACGGACGTCTCCGCAGAAGCACTCGCGCTCGCGGCGCGCAACGCCGCGCGGCATGGCGTTGCCGAGCGCGTCCATTTTTACGACGCCGATCTCTTCCCTGCTACGCCCGCGCGCTACCGCGTTATCATGTCGAACCCACCGTACGTGCCGCGGCACGTCTTCGAGCGCTTGCCGGCGGAGTATCGGCACGAGCCCGAGCTCGCGCTGGTCGGCGGGGAAACGGGGCTCGAGCCGACCGAGCGTCTGCTGCGCGACGCGGTCGTGCGGCTGGTGCCTGGCGGCGTGCTGATCGTGGAGGTCGGCGCCGAGGCGGAGGCGCTCGCGGCGCGTCACCCGCGTCTGCCGCTCACGTGGATCGAGCTCGAGCGCGGCGGCGAGGGTGTATTCGTCGTGAGCGGGGAACAGCTCGCCGAATATCACGGCGATCCGTTGGGCGAGATGTAGACGCGATGGCTGGCAACACCTTCGGGCAGATCTTTACCGTGACGACCTTCGGCGAGAGCCACGGGCCCGCGCTCGGCTGCGTCGTGGACGGCTGCCCACCCGGTCTTGCGCTCGCCGAGCAGGACATTCAGCACGAGCTCGAGCGGCGGCGCCCTGGCAAATCCCGCTTCGTCACGCAGCGCCGCGAGCCCGACGCGGTGAAGATTCTCTCCGGCGTATTCGAGGGCGTGACGACCGGAACCTCGATCGGCCTGCTGGTCGAGAACGTCGACCAAAGAACGCGCGACTACGACAAGATCAAGGATCGTTTTCGGCCGGGTCACGCGGATTATACCTACCACAAGAAATACGGACTCCGGGACTATCGCGGCGGCGGTCGTTCGTCCGCGCGCGAGACCACCATGCGCGTGGCGGCCGGGGCCATCGCGCGAAAGTATCTGCAAGAGCGCGTCGGCATCACGATCAAGGGCTATCTTGCCGCGCTCGGCCCGCTCGACCTCGAGCCCGTGGATATCGACGGCGTCGACGACAACCCGTTCTTCTGTCCGGACCCGTCCCGGGTCGCGGAGCTCGAAGCGTTCATGACGCAGCTGCGCCGCGACGGCGACTCGGTCGGCGCGCGGGTGAACGTCATCGCGAGCGGCGTTCCGGCGGGCCTCGGCGAGCCGGTGTTCGACAAGCTCGATGCGGCGATCGCGCACGGCATGATGAGCATCAATGCAGTCAAGGGCGTCGAGATCGGCGACGGGTTCGGGAGTGTTCGCCAACGCGGCAGCGA
Organism: uncultured Gammaproteobacteria bacterium; assembly: GCA_964518995.1. GTDB lineage: Bacteria > Pseudomonadota > Gammaproteobacteria > Steroidobacterales > Rariloculaceae > ZC4RG20. Next base: position 7,258 of record CAZFJU010000138.1, on the reverse strand, counting down.
GCATCGCGACGAGCTGACGCCCACGGGGTTCACGAAGAACTCGGCCGGCGGCACGCTTGGCGGAATCTCGAGCGGGCAGGACATTTTCGTCAGTCTTGCCCTGAAACCGACCTCGAGCATCCAGGTCCCGGGGCGTACGATCGACCTCGATGGACGTCCGGTCGAGGTGGTGACCACCGGTCGGCACGATCCGTGCGTCGGGCTGCGGGCCACGCCGATCGCCGAGGCGATGCTCGCGCTGACGCTCATGGATCACTACCTGCGACACAAAGCGCAAAACGGTTAGCCCAGCGCGCTCGGCCGATCCGTCGAACTCGAACGGAAATCACAGTCGGCAGCGACTTCAAATTGTTAAATTCCGCAGCCGTTAGAGCCGATAACGGGGTCGGGCCTGATAGGGCCGGCGAATCGGCTCTCGGCTTTCCACTGAACAGGTGAAGTCAATGCCGGGCACTCGTCGAGAAAGCTCGCCGGTAAAGCGCGCGAATGTCCAGAATGTAGGCGAAGCGGGCAATGCGATATCCCTTCCGCCCGCGGAGTCTCAGGGGGCTTCCTCGGCGTACGACGCGCCGTCCGCGCTTGGGCGGCGGAGGTCGCCAGGAGTTTCGATGAAAGCACTGCCTCAGTGGAGCGCGACGTTCCTGCTCGCGGCGCCGGTGGGCGCTTGGGCGCTGGGGCTCGGCGATATCCAGCTGCATTCGGCGCTCAATCAGCCGCTGCGGGCGGAGATCGAGCTGCTGTCGGTGACGCCCGAAGATTTGAACGGCCTGCGGGTCGCACTGGCGAGCCGCGCGACATTCGAGCGCTACGAGCTCGATTTGAGCGCCGAGCTTTCCGCGCTGACGTTCGACGTCGGCCGCAATGCCGCAGGCGTCTACGTCGTCACCGTGACATCACGGCAGCCGATGGCGAATCCGTTCCTGACGTTTCTAGTCGAAGCGACCTGGCCGAGCGGTCGCCTGCTGCGCGAATACACCGTGCTGCTCGACCCGCCGATTTTCATGCCGGAGATCGGCGCCGAGCCGCAGGGCCGCCAGGCGAGCGCCGGAGCGCCTTCCGCGGCGTCGGAGGTGTCCGTGCGGGCGCCGCAGGAGGCCGCGGGCACGGCGCAGCCGGCGGCCGCCGCGGTGCCGAGCGCCGCCGCGCCGAATGCGCTTGCGACCGGCGCCTACGGCCCAGTGCAACCGTCCGAATCGCTGTGGAGCATTGCTTCGAGCGTTCGCCCCGACGGGGTGAGCGTGAATCAGATGATGGTAGCGCTCTACGAAGCGAATCCGGGCGCGTTCGACGGCAGCATGAACCTGCTGCTGCGCGGCGCAACGCTGACGATTCCGGACCGCTCGCTGTCGATGGCGCGCACGGCGGCCGAAGCCACCGCGATCGTCGGACGCGCAGAAATCCCGCGCGTCGAGGCCGAGGCGCCGGCCGCCGCGTCGCGCCCAGCCGTCGGGGCCACGCCGGCCGCACCGACGGACGAACCGCGCCTGCGGCTCGTGCCGCCGTCGGTCGAAAGTGTCGCCGCCGCGCCGGCTGCTGCGGCGTCGCCCGGTGCTGCGGCCGTGTCATCGAGTGCGGCGGATAACGGCGCATCGCGCGCTGCGGAGGTGGCGCGGCTGGAGGGTGAGGTCGCCGCGCTGCGCACCGAGCTCGAAGAGAGCCGACGGCTGCTGCAGCTGCGCGATCAGAGCCTTGCAGCGCTGCAGGCGCGTCTCGCCGGGGCCGACGGGCTGCCGGCGTCCCCGGCACTGAGCCCGTCTGGCGCCATCGCGCCAAGCGTCGCACTCGAGGCGCCCGCCAGCGAACGCGTGTTCGCCGATGAGCTTGCGTCCGAGGAGCTCGGCATCGAGAGCGACGCGAGCGTCGTCGAAGCCGACGCGGTCGCCGCCGCCGCGGCGCCCGCTGCGGCTGTGGCCCCACGTGCCGCGGCGGCGCCGTCCGCCGCAACTGCGCCCGCGGCCGAGCCGTCACTGCTCCAGCGGGTGCTCGGCGCGCTCTGGAGCCCGCTGCTGCTGATCGGGCTCGGGCTTGGCGCCATGCTGCTGACAGGCGTCTGGTACCTGCGGAACAAGCGCCAAGATACCGATGAGTTGACCGGTCGCTGGGACGCGCTCGAAGCCGAAGAGGGTGTCGTGGTCGGCGAGTCGCCCGAGTCGATGCGCCGCTCGCGCCCGCAGGTCGAGGAGAATCTGGTCGTCGACGAGCTTGCGATGTCGACCGAAGCGGCGGCCGCCGCGCTCGCCGCTGCCCAACCGCGCTCTGCGGCCGAGGAGATCGAGGACACGCTGTCCAACCACACGTTGATCAACCTCGACCAGGGCGACGTTCTGGCCGAGGCCGATTTCCACATGGCGTACGGCCTGTACGACCAGGCCGCCGAGCTCGTGCAGAAGGCGATCGCGAGCGAGCCGGCGCGTCGCGAGCTCAAGCTGAAGCTGCTCGAGGTGTTCTTCGTCTGGGGTAACAAGGACGCGTTTCGCGCGGCCGCTCGCGAGCTTCATGCCGAAATCGGCAGCCGCGACGGCGACTGGGACACGGTGCTGATCATGGGCAAGCAGCTGTGCCCGGACGACGCCCTGTTCGCAGAGTCGGCGGCCGCTGCCGCGGCGGCGGTCGACCTCGACCTCGCAGGCAGCAGCGGCTCGTTCGCGCTCGACTTGTCATTCGACGATCCGACCCAGATGGCCGATGTCGACGGGCTCGACTTCGATCTCGCAGCGACCGGTGAGCGGCTCGGGCCGACCGACGACGAGCTTTCCGGCTTCGACATCGACTACGGCGTCGGCCGCGCCACGGGCGTGAGCGACGACGCTCTCGACATCGGCGCGCAGACGGCTGCGAGCCTCGAGGAAGCGCTCTTCTTGGAGGACGACGACGAGGACACCGGGCGCGCCATCGCGGATCTGCTCGGCGAGAACGACACCGCGCGAGCGGGCTTTGCGTTCAACGAGGACGACGACACCGGTACCCGCGAAGAGCCGCGCTTACAGCACGACGCGTTCGGCACGTCCGACATCGAGCTCGAGAGCCTTGCCGCGACGCAGGAGTCACCGACCGTCGAATCCGAGGGTCAACCGTTCGGCGGCGACTGGCGCAGCGCGCTCGGTATCGACGACCCCGCGGGCGACGCAGACCTCGATCTCGATCTCGAGGGGTTGCTCGACGACGATCCCAACGCCGTGACCATGGAATCGCCGCGGGATGCGCGGAGGGTCGAGACACCGACGACCGAGTCGCCGCGCTCGCGCTCCGGGATGCTGCATGCGGTCGGCGATGAGACCAACGAAATGCCGGCGCTCGATCGTGGCGGCGCCTCGGTCAGCGGCGAGCCGACCGCAGAGATCGATCTGGACGATCTCGGCTTCAGCGTCGAAGACCTGTCAGGTCTGCCCGCCGACATCGGCTCGTTCGGAGATACTCGCGAGCAGGCTGAGCTTGCGGCTGACGACGATCTGTTATCGGCTAGCGGCGTGACACGAATCGTCGAGACCGCCGACGAGGACGAAGAGGCGTTCGAGACCATGGCCGCAGCGTTCCTCGACGATCGTCGAGGGGCCGCAGGCGGTGCGGGCGTCATCGAGCGTCGCGAGACCGGCACGGGCGGCACGTCGTGGCTGCGGTCGCTGCCGCCGAACGCCCCGCAGGTCGCAGTGGATCTCGATCTCGATCTCGATGATCTCGCCGGCGCGTTCTCGAGCGGCGATACCGTGGAGCAGCCGCGCGCGAGCGGGAAGAACGAAATCTTCGCTGCCGACGACGACGACGCGATGCGGATCGATCTCGACCTCGATGTCGAGACGGCCGACGAGGATGCCGAGGTGCTCGACCCGCACTCGATGACGGAAATCAGCACGAAGCTCGATCTCGCACGCGCGTACATCGACATGGGCGACTCGGAGGGTGCGCGCAGCATCCTCGACGAGGTGCTCGACGAGGGCGACAGCAGGCAGCGGCGCGAAGCACAGAGCTTGATCGACGCAATCGCGAGCTAACCCGGGAGCCTGCCGTGCGCTTCATCGATGGCTAGAACGGCACTCGGAGTCGAGTACGACGGCAGCGCGTTTTTCGGCTGGCAGGCGCAGCGCGGCCAGCGCAGCGTGCAGGCGGTGCTGGCCGATGCCGTGTCCCGGGTCGCGGACGAGCCGGTCGTCGTGCATGGCGCCGGGCGCACGGATACCGGCGTCCATGCGCTGCAGCAGGTCGTGCATTTCGATTCGAGCGCCTCGCGGACGGCGCGCCAGTGGGTGCTCGGCATCAATTCGAACTTGCCCGACGACGTGCGCGTGCAATGGGCGCACGTCGTGCCGGCCGACTTCGATGCGCGGCGCTCCGCGCTGTGGCGCCGGTATCGCTATCTCCTGCTCGAAGCGGACGTCGACTCGCCGCTGCTCCGTCGTCGCGTCTGGAGGGTGCGCGGTCCGCTGCGCCTGCCGGCGATGAGCGCGGCGGCAGTGGCCTGGCTCGGTGAGAACGATTTCTCGTCGTTTCGCGCCTCCGGTTGTCAGTCCCGTACGCCGATGCGGCGGATGCTGTCGGTCTCCGTCGCGCGCCACGGCCGTCTCGTCGCGCTCGAGTTCGCCGGGAACGCTTTCCTGCACCACATGGTCAGAAACCTGGTTGGCGTGCTGGCCGAGGTCGGCGCCGGCCGCGCGCCATCAGCGTGGGCCGGCGAGCTGCTGGCAGCGCGGGACCGGCGCCTTGCGGCGCAGACCGCGCCGGCACAGGGGCTGACTTTACTCGACGTCGCCTATCCGGAACGTTTCGGGCTGCCGACCGCGCCGCGCCGCGACGTGCGGCTCGCTGGAATCGAAGGGCTCTGACTCCAGTTTGGTTTGAGCTATCATGGCCGGCCCCGAACGCCACACGTTGCACGAGCTGAGAAATGAGCTGGTTCGACAAGCTGATGCCCTCCCGCATCAACACCGAGAAGCGGCAGCGCTCGGTGCCGGAAGGCTTGTGGGTCAAATGCTCCGGTTGCTCCGGCCAGCTCTATCGCGCGGAGCTCGAGCGCAACCTGTACGTCTGCCCGAAGTGCAATCACCACCTCAGGATCGGTGCGCGTGAGCGGCTCGAGTGGTTCCTCGATCCTGACTCCGGCGAGGAGCTCGCGGCCGACCTCGAGCCGCTGGATCCGCTGAAGTTCAAGGATTCGAAGCGCTATCGCGATCGGCTGAGCCAAGCACAAAAGGATACCAACGAGCGGGACGCGCTGGTCGTCATGGCCGGCACGCTGATGAGCATTCCGGTCGTGGCGGGCGCTTTCGAGTTTCGTTTCATCAGCGGCTCGATGGGCTCGGTGGTCGGCGAGCGCTTCGTCCGCGGCGTCAGCTACTGCATCGAGCACAAGCGGCCGATGATCTGCTTCTCCGCGTCCGGCGGTGCGCGCATGCAGGAGGCGCTGTACTCGCTGCTGCAGATGGCGAAGACGAGCGCCGCGCTCGCCGCGCTCGCCGAGGCGAGGTTGCCCTATATTTCCGTGATGACGGACCCGACGATGGGCGGCGTGTCGGCCAGCGTCGGCCTTCTTGGCGACATCAACATCGCCGAGCCCGGCTCGCTGATCGGCTTCGCCGGTCCGCGTGTGATCGAGCAAACTGTCAAGGAGAGGCTCCCCGTCGGCTTTCAGCGTGCGGAATTCCTGCTCGACAAGGGCGCGCTCGACATGATTGTCGATCGGCGTAACGCGCGCGACGAGATCGCCTCGCTGCTCGCCAAGCTCATGCAATTGCCGAGGCCCGCGCCGGCCGCGGCGGACGCGGCCTGATCACCCTACCGAGCAAAACCCAAGTGCCTCAAGGTTTCACTTCGCTCGCGGAGTGGCTCGCGTGGTTCGAGACGCTTCATCCGAAGAAGATCGACATGAGCCTCGATCGCATCCGGGTCATCCTCGATAAGCTTGGCTTGCGGCCGCCCGGCTACAAAGTCATCACTGTCGGCGGCACGAATGGCAAGGGGTCGTGCGTCGCGATTCTCGACAGCGTCTACCGCGCGGCCGGGTATCGCGTCGGCGCGTTCACTTCCCCGCATCTCGTCCGCTTCAACGAGCGCGTCCGGTTCGATGGCCGGGATGCGGCCGATCAAGAGCTCATCGAGCTGTTCGAAGCCATCGAAGCCAGCCTCGGTACCGTCACGCTGTCGTACTTCGAGGCCTCGGCGGTGGCCGCGCTGCTGCACTTCGCGCGTCAGCGGGCGGACATCGCCGTGCTCGAGGTCGGGATGGGCGGGCGGCTCGATGCGGTCAACGCGCTCGATGCCGACGCCGCGCTGATTGCGAGCATCGACTTGGACCACACGGCGTGGCTCGGCCCGGACCGGGAGGCTATCGGCTACGAAAAGGCCGGAATCATGCGCCCGGGCCGCCCGGCCGTGGTCGGTGATGCAGATGCTCCTGCGAGCCTCGCCGCGCATGCCGAAGCGATCGGCGCCGAGCTGCTGGCGATCGGCCGGGATTTCCGGCCCGTTCGCGCCGACGTCGGCTGGCGCTACGAGGGCAGCGACGGTACCTGCTACGACGGGTTGCCGATCGTCGCATTCGGCGGTGACGTGCAAGCCGCGAATATGGCGTCGTGCGTTGCCGTGGTCAACGCGCTGCAGAGCGAGCTGCCGGTCTCGATCGCCGCGCTTCGCGCCGGGCTCGCGAACGCGCGGCTGCGCGGCCGCAGCGAGCGCTACGCCCGCGATGGGGTGGAGTGGGTCTTCGACGTCGCGCACAACCCATCGGCTGCGCGCGCGCTGCGACAGGCGGTCGAAGGCGGTCGCGCAAGCCGTACCATCGCCGTGTTTGCCGCAATGGAAGACAAAGATCTCGAAGGCGTGCTCGCGCCGTTCACGTCCATCGTCGCGAGCTGGCACATCGCTCGTCCCGACAGCGAGCGCGGCGCGCCGCTCGAAGCCATCACGGAGGTGTTACGGCGGCTCGGCGCGGGGCAGCCGGTCTTGCATCCCGGGGTCGCTGAGGCGTGCGCCGCAGCCACCGCGGAGGCGCGGCCCGGCGAGCGCGTGCTCGTATTCGGGTCGTTCTACACCGTCGGGCCCGCGCTCGAGGCGCTTGGGCTATACTCGACGCCTTCCGCAGTCGTCTAACGACCCGCGATGGATCAGGGCTTGAAGGAACGACTCATCGGTGCGGTAGTCCTTGCGGCGCTCGCTGTGTGGCTAATTCCGTGGCTTCTCGACGGTCCCGATGAGCCCATCGGGGGCGATCGGGCCATGCTCGAGTTGCCCGTGCCGAGCGGCCATGTCGGCGAGATTCGCACCGAGG
>CAZFJU010000137.1:0-11776 GCA_964518995.1 uncultured Gammaproteobacteria bacterium | reverse complement strand
CTGCCGCTCGGCCATCGCCTCCAGCAGCGCGGACTGCACCTTCGCCGGGGCGCGGTTGATCTCGTCCGCGAGGACAAGGTTGTGAAACAGCGGGCCTTCGCGAAATACGAACGAGCCGTCCTGCGGACGGTAGATCTCGGTGCCGGTCAAATCGGCCGGCAGCAGATCCGGGGTGAACTGCAGGCGATGGAAGTCGCCCTCGATGTTATAGCTCAGCACCTTGATCGCGCGGGTTTTCGCGAGGCCGGGCGCACCCTCGACGAGCAGGTGGCCGTCGCAGAGGAGCGCGATCAGCATGCGGTTCAGCAGCCGCTCCTGACCAACGACGAGCGACTTCAAATGAGACTCGAGGCGAACGAATTTCTGCTGCAGCGACATTTGGGACACTCGGCTCAAAGCCGGTCATTCTAACCATAGCGGCCGGCCGGCCGCCGCGCGCGCTACGGCCACCGGCGCCCGCCGCCCGAAATGCCTACCGGGCCGCGCGGCAAATAGAGCTGGATCGGCTGCCCATCCCTCAGCACTTCCACGACGACTGCATCGCCGGGCCGGCCTTCCAGCGTGAGCCGGTTCAGATCCTCCATGTGGAACACGCGATGGCCGCCGTATGACACGATTTCGTCGCCACGCTGCAGCCCGACCTGCTCCGCCGGCGAGCCGGCCAAGACATCCCGGACGTTGATTCGGGTCGGGCGGCCGATCGCTTCGAGATAACGCTCGTATTCGCTATCGCCGAGCTCCGCCCGCAGCGTCTGATCGACCGGCAGCGCTGGCCGCGCCCGCCCGGGATCGCCGCTGCGCGCCGCCTCGTACTGCGCCTCGAGCTGCTGCATGCGCAGCTCGGCGGTACGCTGCTCGATCCACTCCGCTCGTGCGACGGTGAAACCGGCATCGACGAAACGTTGCATACGCCGCTGATCTTGCTCCTCCGGAGTCGGCAGCGCGCGCCGAATGCGCTCCCGCGCATTGGCGAGACTCGGCGCCGGCGTCTCGCTCGACGCGTCGGCCGCGGCCGGCGGACCGACAGCGCCGCGCAGCACCCGTGCGAGACGGTCGTCGGCCACCGGAAGCCCGCTCGGCGGCCCGGCGGCCGCAATGGCCTCGAGCTCGTCGCGCACCTGCGCCAGCGCGGCGGATAGCTCGAGCCGTGCGACCGCTTCGACGGTAAGCCGCCGCTCGAGCTCGGCGACGCGGCTTTCGAGCGGCGCTGCAGCCGGAGCGAGCCAATCGTCGCTGCCGCCCGCAGGTTGCAGCAGCATCGCAACCGCGAAGCCGGCCGCGAGGCCGCCGGTGAGAAAGAGCACGTTTCTCACGCTATTGCGCATCGTCAACTCCGCACCGAATCGGCATGCCGACCTGTTTGCAGTATGCTGCGCGATCGCGAGCCTGCAAAGCGACCCTACCCCCGTGAGACTGAAAAGATTTCTCTGGCTTTGCGCCGGCGTCCTCGCCGCCGCTGCCGTGGCCTTGACGCTCGCGCTCTCTTTGTCCCTACCGCGACGCACCGGTGATGTCGGCCTGGCCACACTCGACGCCGCCGTGACGATCGAGCTCGATGCGGCCGCGATCCCGAGAATACGGGCCGAGACGCTCGAGGATGCCTATCGCGCGCAGGGCTTCGTGCATGCGCAGGAGCGGTTCTTTCAGATGGATCTCGGCCGGCGCAGTGCCGCGGGCGAGGTCGCGGCGCTCATCGGCGCCGCGGGGTTGCCGCTCGATCGAGAGCGCCGTGTCGCGCAGCTGCGGCAACGCGCACGCGCGATCGCCGCCGCGCTGCCGGAGCGCCACAGCAACTGGCTCGCAGCCTACGCCGAGGGCGTCAACGCAGGTCTCGCCGACCTCGGCGCGCGCCCGCCCGAGTACTGGTTGCTGCGCACGCGCCCCGAGCCATGGCGGCTCGAGGACAGCCTGCTGGTTGTATTCGCGTTCTACACGATGCTCTCGAACAACGAAGCGTACGAGCGCCCGCAGGCGATCATGGAAGCGACCCTCGACGCCGATGTATACGCCTTCCTTACGCCGTCGACGACGCGCTTCGACCGCCCGCTGTTCACCAGCGCCGACGATCCGACGGGCGGCTACTTCCCCCTGCCGTTGCCGGAGACCGCGGTCGGCACGGCCGCGCCGAGCGGGGCCCGCGAGATCGTGTTGTCGCCGCCCGCCGGCGGGGCTTCCAACCAATGGGCGGTCGGCGCCGCGCACGGCAGCGGTGATGTCGCAATCGTCGCAAACGACCCGCACCTCGGCCTGCGGTTGCCGAATGTTTTTCATCGCGCGGAGCTTCATTTCGCGGGGCGTGCGCTGCGCGGCCTCGGCATCCCGGGCGTGCCCGGCATCGTGATCGGCGCGACCGACCAGCTCGCGTGGGGGCTCACCGTCAGCAACGCCGATCAAAGCGACTGGGTGATTGTCGAGATCGATCGGGACGACCCGAGCGTCTATCGCGTGCCGGGCGGAGTCGAGCCGTTCGTCGTCGAGCACGAGGCGATCGAGATCCGCGGACGCCACGAGCCCGAGCAGCTCGAAGTGCGGCGCACGCGCTGGGGGCCGCTCGCCGGCCGCGACGGGCTCGGGCGGCCGCTCGCGCTGCAGGCGACCTGGCTCGAGCCCGGCGGTCTCGATCTCGATCTGCTCGAGCTCGCCTATGCGGGATCGGTGCAGCAGGGGCTCGAGGTCGTCGCGGGCTGGGCCGGTCCGTCGCTGAACTGGATGTTCGCCGACGCGGACGGGCGCGTCGGCTGGGCGGTCAACGGTCCGCTGCCGGTGCGGCGCGGTTTCGACGGCTCCGTGCCGCGGCCCAGGACCGAAGCGCATATGGGCTGGGACGGCTTTGCCGAGCCGCCGACGTATGCCGGCGATCCGGCCGATGTGCTCTTCACCGCGAACAATCGCACGCTGCCGGCAGACGACGCCGCCGGCCTCTCGCGCGTCTGGATGCCGCCCTTTCGCGCGAAGCGCATCGCGGACCTGCTGGCCGCGGAGCGCCGTTTCGACGAAGCGGCGCTAGCGGCGATCCAGCTCGATACCCGCGTCGAGGCGTACGACGAGATTCGCCGGATCGCGCTCGACGTGCTGGGAGACGATACGGACGAGCGCATCGTCGCCGCGCGGGCCGCGATTGCGGCATGGGACGGGCGCGCCGAGGCAGACAGCACCGGTTTTCGGCTCCTGCACGCCATGCATCGTGCGCTCCTCGAGCGTCTGCTCGTGCCGCTGCTCGGGCCGGCCATCGAGGCCGATCCGCAATTCGTCTACCGCTGGCCGCTGGCCGACGAGCCGATGCGGCGCCTTCTCGACGAGCAGCCGCCGCATCTGCTGCCGCCCGGCCGGCCGGACTGGCCCGCGTGGCTCCGCGAGGTGCTGGTCGGCGCGCTCGACGACATCGAGCAGAACGGCCGCGCGGACTTGGCCGCGTCGTGGGGAGAGGTCAATCGACTCGCGGCCGCGCATCCGCTCGCGGGGGTGCCGCTGATCGGCCGGCTGCTGCGCCTGCCTGCCGTGCCGCAGTCCGGGGCGCCGCTGGCCGTGCGCGTCATCGAGCCGGCACGCGGCGCGGTCGTGCGCATGGTGGTTTCGCCCACGCGGCCGGAGGCGGGCATCCTGCAGATCGCGGGCGGCCAGAGCGGCCACCCGCTGTCGCGACACTTCGACGATCAGTGGCGCGCGTGGCACGACGGCTCGCCGGCGCCTTTCCTGGCCGGCGAGACGGTATCCACGATCGTGCTGCAGCCGGCTCAGTCGAACATTGCGCGCACGATCGACGGCGGGTCCTGATCCTCGAAGTGCGGCCTGACGACGAACAGCTCGTCGCCGGCGACGGCAGCCGTCGTCCCCTGCCCTTCGAAGCTCGCCGTGCCGGCGATCTCGGCCGTGGCCCAGTCGTCGCCGCTCTCGAGCGCAATCACCCGGCTCTGGCTGTTACTGACCACGGCGAGGCGCCCATCGGGCATGAAGACCATCCCGTCGCCGCCGGCGAGCGGCTCGGGCAACGTAACCTGGGTCGCGCCCGCGGGATCGTCTACCGGGATCTTGTATAAATTGCCGTCGCCGAGGCCGACCACCAGCAGATAGCCGCCTTCGTCGAAGACGATCCCGTTCGGCTGCACCATGCCGTCGAACCGGTGCAGCACCGTGGGCTGCTGATCGGCCCCGACCCGATAGACCAGGTTCATCATCGTATCCGTGACGAACGCGGTGCCATCCGCGCCGACCGCGACGTCATTCGCGAAGTAGCGCGCATCCGCCGGCGCCTCGCCGAGCGCCGCGGTGAGGTCGATCATGGCTTGCCGCTCGCCGGTCGCGAGGTCGTAGATGCCGAGCATTGCCTGACCCGAGCCGGCCGCATCGGGCTGAAACACGCTGCTGTCGGCGTTGCAGACCAGCAGCCGGCCGCGCTCGGCATCCACCTCGATACCGACCGACGAAAGAAGATCGGCGTCCTCGACCACGGGCGTCATCGAGCCGTCCGCACCGATCGCGAACACGGTGCCTTCCGCGAGCGAGCCGACCAGCAGCCGTTGCCGTTCCTCGTCGTATTCGATGCCTTCGGGGATGAAGCCGCCGCGCTCCATCACGATTTCGTCCGGCAAGTCGCCTGGGCTGGCCGCGGGGTTCGCCGCCGGTGCGGGTGACGCCGGCGCCGGCGCAGGCGCTACGGGCGCCGGCTCGAGATCAACGGCCGGGCTGACCGCCGGATCATCGGTACACGCCGCCATCGAGGCTGCCGCCAGGGCGGCGGCCAGAATTCGCTTGTTCATCGCCGAAACCTCCGTACGCGGTCATCGCGGAGTTTCGATCGTAGCGTCACACGGCCGGCAGCGTCACGTCGGCAAGGTTCGCACGAAGCACCTGCTTCGTCCGCGTCGCGAGCTCCTTGAAGAGGTTGCGGGACGGCGCGGCGGCCCGCCAGGCCAGCGCATGCTCGCGCAGCACGTCGTCCCCGGTAATCTCGATGACGGTGAGATCGTCGGTCGGCCGTACCTCGGACGCGATATACAGCGCCGGCAGAAACGAGATTCCCATGCCGAGCAGCACCATTTGCCGCACGGTGTCGAGACTCGTGCCTTCGTAGTCGCGGCGGATCGTGGCGCCGAACCGATCGCACAGGCGCTGGATTTGGGTGTGCAGCGGATGCGACTCGTCGATCGCGAGGACCTCCTCGCCGGCGAGGTCCGCCTCGCCGATGCGTGCTTTGCGAGCCAGGCGATGCTCGCTCGCGACGACCAGTTTCAGCGGCTCCCTGCAAAGAATAGAATACGAAAGATCTTTCGCTGCGATCGGCAGCGTCGTGACGATCAAATCATGGCGGCCGTCGAGCAGCGCGTCCTCCAGCGCCGCCGGCGCGTCCTCGCGAACGTAAAACTTCACGTCGGCGTACTCACGGTGCAGGGTCGGCAGCACATGCGGCAACAAGTAGGGGCCTACCGTTCGTGTCACGCCGAGCCGGTAGGTGCCGCCCGGGCCTCGAGCCAGCGAGTGCGCTCGCTCGAGAAACCCCGCGAGCGCTTCGAGCACGCGGCGCGCGTCGCGGGTCAGCTCACGACCGTCGGGGCTTTGCACGGTTCCGGTTCGGGAGCGCTCGAACAGCCGCAGGCCGATCGTCTGCTCGAGGCTCGCGATCTGTGCGGTGAGCGTAGGCTGGCTCACGCCGAGCCGCTCGGCGGCACGGCGGAAGCTGCCGGCGTTCGTCACTGCGACGAAATACTCGAGTTGACGGAGCGAGACGCGAGTGGATTTTTCCGAGGGTCCGGTCATGATAGGCAAAGACAATCACCGAAACTGAATTCGTTGTCTAGTCGTATCACCGATCGGTTCGCTACAGTGTTTCGCATTAGTGAGATCTTCCGCAGGAGCGACCGCCATGAACCAATTCGTCTCGGGTGCAGCGAGCTTCAGTAAGGATATTTTCCCGAAGCATCGCGAGCTGTTCGCGGAGCTCAGCGCTGGCCAGAATCCCGAGGCCGTGTTCATCACCTGTGCGGATTCACGGATCGATCCCAATCTCGTCACCCAGACCCGGCCCGGCGACCTGTTCATCATCCGCAACGCCGGCAACATCGTCCCCCCGTATTCCCGGCAGGCCGGCGGCGTCACGGCGTCGATCGAGTATGGCGTGGCGGTCCTCAACGTCGAGCACATCATCGTCTGCGGCCACACGCATTGCGGTGCGATGGGCGGTGCGCTGAATCCCTCCTCGGTGGCGCATCTCACGCACGTCTGCGAATGGCTCGAGCATTCAAAGGCCGCTGTCGAAATCGTCCGCGAGCGCAAAGGCTGCATCGGCCCGGAGCAGATCCGCGACGTGATCGAGCAGAACGTGCTGGTGCAGCTGCAGCATCTGCGCACCCATCCCGTGGTTGCCGCGCGTCTCGCCGCGGGCCGGCTGCAGCTGCACGCTTGGGTCTATGAGATCGAGACGGGCGAGGTGTTCTGCCACGACGATTCGGTGCAACGCTTCCAGCCGCTCGCCGAGCGCTACCGCCTAGCGGAAGCGGCTCCGGCTGCCGTCGGCCAACGCTGACGGAGCCGCCGATGCGTCTGCTCGATACGTCGAACCTGCGCGGCGATCTGTTCGGCGGGCTCACCGCCGGTATCGTCGCCTTGCCGCTCGCCCTCGCGCTCGGCGTCGCATCCGGAATGGGCGCGATCGCGGGGTTGTACGGCGCCATCTTCGTCGGCTTTTTCGCCGCACTCTTCGGCGGCACGCCTGCGCAGATCTCGGGGCCGACCGGGCCGATGGTCGTCGTGCTGGCCGGCATGGTCGCCGCGTTGCCGGGTCGGCCCGATCTGGTGCTCACCGCGGTCGTGCTCGCGGGGCTCTTTCAGATCGCCTTCGGCGTCATGCGCGTCGGCGAATACATCCGCTTGGTGCCCTATCCCGTCGTCTCGGGCTTCATGAGCGGCATCGGCGCAATCATCATCATCTTGCAGCTCGGCCGCATTCTCGGCGGCGAACCGCCCGGCGACACGATCTCGGCGCTCGCTTACATGCCGCATGCGTTATCGGATATCAACTTCGCCGCCGTCGCGATCGGGCTGCTGACTCTACTGATCGTGTTCTATTGGCCGAAGGAGCTCGGCCGTTACCTGCCCTCGCCGCTGGCTGCGCTGATTATCGCGACGCTCGTCGGCCTCGCCCTTCGGTCGCCGGTGCTCGGCGAGATTCCGACGGGGCTGCCCACGTTCACTATGCCGGTCTTCGAGCGCGACGCGATGCTCATCGTGCTCGAGGCGGCGTTGATCCTGGCCGCGCTCGGCTCGATCGATTCGCTGTTGACGTCGCTGGTCGCGGACAATGTCACGCGCACACGTCACGAGTCGAACCGCGAGCTCGTCGGCCAGGGCATCGGCAATACGCTCGCCGGGCTGTTCGGCGGCATCGCAGGCGCCGGTGCGACGATGCGCACCCTCGTAAACATCCGCACGGGCGGCACGACGAAGCTCTCCGGCATGACCCATGCGCTCGTGCTGCTGGCCATCGTGCTCGGCCTCAGCCCGCTTGCCGCGCAGATCCCGCACGCGGCGCTCGCCGGGATACTCGTCAAGATCGGCTGGGACATCATCGATTGGAGCTATATCCGGAACGCGCACCGCGGGCCGCGCTGGGATCTGCTGCTGATGGCCGTCGTGCTCGCGCTCACGGTATTCGTGGATCTCATTACCGCCGTGGCCGTCGGCGTGATGCTGGGCTCGATCGCCTACGTGCGTCAGGTCGCGAAGGCGCAGATCAAGGCGATTTGCGATATGCCGGCCGTCGCGGATTCGAACGAGGAAGCCGAGCTGCTCGCGCGTGCGAACGGCCGCGTGCAGATCTTCGACTTCGGCGGTCCGCTGAGTTTCGGCGCCGCCGCCGACCTCGGCCACCACGTTCGGGAGCGTTCGCGAAATAATGGCACCGAGGCGCTAATCCTCGATTTCTCACGCGTGCCGTTCCTCGATGTCTCCGCCGCGCGCGCGGTCGAGACCATCGCTTGCGATGCGCGCCATACCGGCAAGACGGTGTACTGCAGCGGTCTCAATGCCGACGTAGGCGCAGTATTGGCGGGCCTCCATGCCGACTGCTGCATCGGCGCGGAGCACCGGTTCCCGCGGCGCGTCGATGCGCTGGGCGCGGCCGTCGCGAGGATCGAAGCGAGCCGCAAGAATGACGCCGGCCTGCCGGCAGCGGACAGCCCGGCTCTGGTCTGACGCGCCGCCGTACAGGGTTCGAAGCCCGCCAAGCTACGAGTGGAAGCGGTCCCGATCGGGACCGCTTTTTTGCGTAACGTCGATCGGGCCGTCTACAGGCCGAAATCCACGGCGAATCCGACCACGAACTTCAACGAGCCGTTGTCGAGTCCGTCCGGCACTTCGCTGTCGAGGTCGGTGTCACTAATCGTGAAGGTGAAATTGCCCTTCGACAGCGAGACGCCGTAGTCGATGTAGTCGCCGGGCACGCCGTTGAACGCCTCGGCGAAGTCGCCGGCGTGACGGCCGATGTGGAAGCCCAGCGAGAGGTCGTCGCGCAACGGCATCGCGTAGTCGACGGACAGGTAGTACGCCTGCCCGAAGCCGAAATCCTGGCCGGGCCCCTCATCCGCTTCCGCATGCGCCAGCAAAAACGCGCTGACGCTGAAGTTGCCGAAACCGAGCGTGCCGTAGAGCTCGCTGAAATCGGTCTCCGCGATGTCGTCGTAGTTATAGTAGAGATAGCCTACGTCGTAGCTGAACCGGTCGCCCCCCGCGTAGCCGAAATAGATATCGTGCTCGTACGAGAAAAAATCGGCCGGCGCAAAGCCGACATTCGACACCCACGTGCCGACGTAGACACCGCTATCGGCGACGAAGTCGAGCCCACCCGAGATCGCCGGCTCGTTCATCGTCTGCGTGAGGCCGCGCCAAATGTAGTTGCTGCTCGCCGCGGCGTTGGCTGTGAGCTCGCCGGCGAGGGCGCCGTTCCCGGCGGAGATGAGCATCGTTCCGGCGACGGCGGAGACGAGCTTGGCGTCGATCTTCATCGTTAACATCCTTTGACTGTTGGTCGTATAGACACGCTGCGAAGCGCGGTAGCAGAAAGCGTGCCACGGCGTTTTTCGCTTTGATTTCAGAGGCTTAACTTAATTTTTGAGCGATCGCATGCGCCGCAGTGGTGCACGTCCGCGCCGCATGCGCCATATGAGTGCACGAGGGTCACACTGAATGGACACGCACCCGCTGCTGATCGTCCTGGTCCCCGTCGTCGGGTTCGCTTCGGGCTTCGTCAATACTCTCGCCGGGAGCGGTTCGCTGATTACGCTGCCGCTCTTGATCATCCTTGGCTTGCCGGCGAATGTTGCGAATGGCACGAACCGCGTCGGCATCCTCGTGCAATCGATCGTGTCCGTGGCAACGTTCCGACGCCGAGAGGCGCTGCCGCAGGCCAGCACCGGCAAAGTCATCGTGCCGTCTGTGCTGGGCGCGGTGGTGGGCGCAGCGCTGGCTGTCGATCTCGACGAAGCGATGCTGCGCCAGACGATCGGCGTGCTGATGCTCGTCATGCTCGCCGTCGTGCTCGCGCGCCCGCGTCGCTGGCTCGAGGCCCGCGAGGTCGCGCGCGAGACGAGCCCCTATTTGCAGGTGCCGCTGTTCTTTGCGATCGGCGCCTACGGCGGCTTCATCCAGGCCGGGGTCGGTATTTTCCTGCTCGCGGGGCTCGTGCTTGGCGCCGGCTTCACGCTCGTCGGCGGCAACGCGGTGAAGAACCTGATCGTGCTGATCTTCACGGTCGCGGCGCTTGCCGTGTTCGTCGTCAATGATCAGGTGCGTTGGGGGCTCGGCGCACTGCTCGCAGCGGGCAGCGCGGCGGGCGCCTGGACCGCGGCCCGACTGGCCGTCGCGCGCGGTGCGCCGTTCGTGCGCTGGGTGCTGATCGCCATTCTCGCGCTATCGGCGATTGCGATGCTTGGCGACCTGCGCCTTACGGAAGGGCCGGGCTAACCTCGGCGGCGGGCGGACGCGGCGCGGTGTCGCCATATCCACCCGGCGCGGGCTCGTCGGTAGCAGGGCCCGCAAACACTTCGAGCAGGAGCGGCGCGAGCGTGTGGATCGGCCCGACGACGCCGGGGCGCGGCACGAGACCTTCGACGAAGCCCATATCGGTGAGCGGCTCGACCCACTCCGGCGCCCCGATGATGTGCACCGGGACATCCCAGCGGGCGTCGGCGGTCGCGATGCTCGCGGCGGGCTGATGATCGCCGAGCACGATCAGCACGAAATCGTCGTCCGCCCGCCATTCCAGATAGCCCGCGATCGTGCGGAGCGCATACCGCAGCGAGTCGATATACGCCGGCGTGAGATTGAGCCAGTCTGGGCGCGCGGCGAGGCTCTGCTCGACGCGCTGTCGATCGAACGCCGCGCCGTCGCCGGCGAGCTCCGGCCAGTCGTCGTGATACGGCGGCGTCGGCCGAAAGGGCACGTGCGTGCTCAGCGTCGCGAACAACGCGAACAGCGGCGCACGCGCAGCCTTCCGCCGCTCGATGCGGTCGAGCTTCGCCCACGCAAATTGATCCGGAATGCGCCACCAGCCGAACTCCGGACCGCGATAATCGAGCGCCGCCGCATCGTACAGCGCGTCGAAACCGAAGAAGGCGCCCTCCGGCCACGGCTCCCGTAAACCCGGCATCAGCGCAACGGTGCGGTAGCCGGCACGCGCGAATCGCCGCGGCAGCGTATCGCGCTCGTCGGTCAACAGACGCTGATAGGCGCCGCCGTTGTCGATCCGGCCCCCGGTCATCAAGCTCGCATGCGCGAGCCACGACGCGCCCGCGAACGTCGGCGACTCGACGAACGCCGACACCGCCGCGCGGCCCGTCGTCGCGACCGCCTGCTCGAGGCGCAGACTGGACTCACGGAGCGCTTCGCGGACGTCGGGCCGGTCGAACGCCACGGCACCATAGGATTCGGCGAAGACCACGAGCACGTCACGGCCGTCGAGCGCCGCGAACGGGGCGTCGCCAAAGTCCGCCGGCGCCGGCAACAGCTCGTCGTGCCGCGCGGCGCGCAGACCTTCTCCAAACCGCTGCACCTGCGTGAGCACGATGCCGGTGAACGGCTCGGCGAAGCGCACCGAGCCCGGCCACGCGGCGCCGCCGAGCGCGAGCAGCGCGAGGGCCGCGCATGCCGCGAGCAACCCACGCCGCTCGGCACGCCGGCGCGCCGCTGCCGCGATCCGAAAGAGCGCCGCCCGAAGCCCCACGGCCACCGCGGCGAGCAGGCCGACGATAGCCAGCGCGCCGGCCGCGAGCAGCCATGGGCTCGCGACTTTCGCCAGCATCGCGAATACGTTCGGCACGTGCGGAAGATCGAAATAAAGATGCACCGGGCGCCCGTACAGGCCGGCCGTCGTCACGGCGGCGTAGCGCGTCGCGACCATCGCTGTCAGCACGATCGAGAGAACCGTGAACGTACGCGGCCCCGGCAAACGATCACGCATGCCGAGCAGCAGGATGACGGCGAGAAGGAGCAGAATTTCTGCGGATACGGCGGCCGTCGGACGAATCGCGAACGTCGGCCAGACATGCGCGAAAGTCAGCGCGAAGTTCAAACCGAGCACCGCCGCCGCGAGCGACGCGGCGCGCACGGTACGAGCTCGATTCACGCGCATCGTCGCTGAGCGCGCGCCCCCGCGTGACGATAGAGCCAGAAGATGTCGGTCGCGAACGACGCGATCAGCACTGCGAGCGCCAGCGCTGCGATGCGCGCGCTCATCGTTGGCGGCACGAACGGCGCGAGACAGATCAGCAGCGCGCCGATCTGCACC
>CAZFJU010000136.1:0-11839 GCA_964518995.1 uncultured Gammaproteobacteria bacterium | reverse complement strand
GTCGCCGACTTGCTCGACGGGCACGTTGGCGCGCTGCAGCAAGGTCACGAGCAAATTGGCGAGCGGGGTGTGATCCGGATACACCAGATGCTGATGACCCTTGATGCCGCCGCCCTTGCCGACGACCAACGTCGGCAGAGGGAAGTGGTTGTGATTGTTGCTGTTGCTCATATTGCTGCCGTACAGGAAGATCGCGTTGTCGAGCACGGACCCCGCGTCCCCATCGGGCATCTGCGCCAGCTTGTCGAGAAACTCGACGAACATTTGCGTGTGCCAACGCTGCACGAGCACAAGCTTTTCCATCGACGCCCGGTTCTCGGCATGGTGGGACAGCGGATGGAACGCATCCGGAACGCCGATGTGCCGGTACGGCATGTTGCTGACCTCGGCCGCCATCATGAACGACGCGATCCGCGTCATGTTCGAGCGAAATGCTGCCGCGATCAGATCGAACATGAGCCGCACGTGCTCGTCGAACGGCGGCATGGCGACCGGCACATCGGGCAAGTCGATTTGCGTCAAATCGCGCTTCTCGAGAAGCTCGACGCGCCGCTCGATCTCACGGACGCTGTCGAGATAGTCGTCGACCATCGCGCGATCCATCGGCCCGAGCCTGCGCTTCAGATCCGCCGCTTCGCCGGCGACCATGTCGAGCAGGCTCAAATAATCTCCCGATATGGCTTGGCGCTCGTCCTCCGAGCGCCCACGGCCGAAAATCTTCTCGAATGCGCGGCGCGGGTCGAATTCCATCGGCAGCGGCGTCGTCGGCGTGCGAAAGGAGATGGTATTGCCGAAGCCGCAACCGTACGCGCCGTCGCACGCGGCGCTGCCGCCGCTTTCTTCCGTCGCCAGCTCGAGCGACGGCAGCGGAGTATCCTGCCCGATGTAGCGCGCAGCCATCTGGTCGATCGTGACGCCGCCGAGCGGCGGTTCCGGATGCGCGCATGAGAGCCACGTTCCAGGCACGATGGCATGCACTGCCGAGCTCTGCGCAGGGCGATTGTCGAGACCGGACACGATCGTGAGGTAGTCCTTATATGGGGCGAGCGGCTCGAGAATCGGCTTCAGCTCGAAATCGCGCCCGGCCCGATCGGGCGTCCACCGGTCCATCTCGACGCCGAACCGCGTGTTATTCATGATCGCGCCGTGCGGGAGATAGAAGAAGCCCATTCGAGGATTCGGCGCCGCGGCTGTGTTGGCGAGCGCTGTGCCCGCCGGCACCATGGCAGAAAGCAGTGGCAGCCCGATGGATGCGCCGCCGGCCTTGAGCAGCGTACGCCTCGAAAGGTGCTTCTTAGTGATGAACATTCGATTTCCTCCTGAATCGTCCCCGCGCTGCGGTCTGCTACGCGCGAGACCTGGCCGCGCCGCGGTTCTCTGGCCGCTTTCGGCCGATCAAGCTGTTACGTACCTGTAATTGTAGAGGACCGCGTCGGCAACCTCACGTGTTGCGGCGCCGCGCCGGTAAGACTCCTCACCCGGTTTGTTCGACCCGTCCGAACCTACGACGTTCCCTTCGCGTTCCGCGGAGTGCTACGAACCCACCCGTTCGCTTAACCGCTCGCCAACGGTCGCGCGCACGGCTGGAGCCCTGCGAGCGGCAACCTCATAGGCGAGCCACGCGCACGCGGTCGCCGCCAGCTCCTGCGGCACCACATCGAGGCCGAGCCATGGCCCGCCGAGGCCGTCCCAGCCAAGCGCGAGATGGACGCCCCACAGGGTCGTTCCTGCGATCATCGCCGCGAGCGCCGCCCGTTCATCGCCGCGCGACGTGAAACCGCGTGCGAGCGGCACGAATAGCGCGACCATGCCGATCGCATACGCGGTTTCGAGAAGCTCATACGCTCCGGCGCCGAGATACGCCATCGCAACGCTCGCGGCCGCGACGACCATGATCGCGATGCGGCTGAGCGCAAGGCCGTCCGCACCCGGCCACAGTTTCGCGAGCAAGTTGTTGGACAGCACGCTGCTCGGCGCAAGGATCGCGCTATCGATGGTCGACATGACGGCGGACGTGATGGCCAGCACAAAGACGATCGTCGCGGCCGGGGTCATCAACGCCGCAGCGAGGGCCGGCACGGTACCGACAGCGGCTTCGATGCCGAGAGGGTCGGCAGCGAGACCGGTCAGCACGGGCACCATGCCGAGCGCGATGTAGAAGACGCCGGCGACATGACAGGCCGTAGTCGCCGCTCGCGCGGAGCGCGCAGCGAAAATGCGCTGCGCCAGATCTTGACCCGGAATATTGCCGAGCGCGCCGATTGCGAGCACGGACAACCAGCCGATGAGATCCGCTGCGCGGTCTGTAGGCACCAGCACCAAACGCTCCGGCGGCGTGGCGGCGACGAGCCGGGCCCATCCCGCCGCGATGCCGGCCTCTCCGCCGAGCTCGAGCAGCACGGTGAATGCGAGGAGAAACAGGCCGACGACGATGAATGCGAGTTGCGCGGCGTCGGTCAATGTCACCGACCACATGCCGCCGAGCAGGGTGTAGCCCGTGCCCACGGCGGCCACGAGCCATATCCCGTGATGGATCGGAATTTGCCAGAACACCTCGAGGAGGCCGGCGAGCGCGACGAACTGCGCGGCAATCCAGCCGAAATAGCCGGGCACCATGATGACGCTCGCGACGACCTCCGCCCGCACGCCAAAGCGGCGGCGGTAGAAATCCGGCAGGGTCAGCAGCTTCATTCGCCACAGCCGGGCAGCGAAGAACAGGCCCGCGAGCACGAGACATAAGCCGGGACCGATCGGCTCGAGCGCCGCGGCGCGCAGCCCTTGCACCCGCGCTTCGTCCGTTGCAGTCAGCAGCGTGCCGGCACCGAACCATGTCGCGAATAAGGTCACGGCCGCAAGCGGCCAGGAGAGCCGCCTGCCCGCTACCAGGTAGTCCTCGAGAGTATGGATGCGTGCGCGGGCCCAGAAGCCGATGCCGTACATCAGCGCTACAAAGGCGAGCAGCGCGACTGCGAGCGCCGTGTTCACCGCCGCGGCGGCCTGCGCCGCGTACACGCGAATCTATTTCGCAAGCCGCGCGTCGCGCGCAGAATAGGCACTCGCATCGATATGTGGCCGTCCATTAGCGTGGCCACACTGGCCGACCCATCAACTAAAGAGAGCGCAGCAGCCGTGGATGAAGAACTCGAGCCGATCGTCGGCAAATGGTACAAGCGTGAAGACGACAGCGAAGTATTCACGGTCGTGTCCGTCGACGAGGATGAGGGCATCATCGAGATCAGGCCGCTCGACGGCGAAATCGAAGAGATCGACGAGGCCGCCTGGGAAGAGATGAACCTCGAGCAAGTCGATGAACCCGAGGAGTGGGACGACACGGACACTCTCGACGATGATGATGACGAAGAGGAAGACGATTACGACGATGATGATGACGATGATGACGAGGACGACGACTGGGGCAACGAGTTCGACGATCGCGAATGAGAACCGAGAATGGCGTCGGCGCTTCGCGACGCCGGCCGGAGCCCATGAAGCCGGACCCCGGCCGATACATCGGCGGGATGACTGGCGTCAGCGCGGCTGCTGAACGTACCGCAGGTACGGCTTCAGCGTGCGAAACCCGTCGGGGTACTTTTCTTTCGCTGCCTGATCGGAAACAGCCGGCGGGATGATCACGTCTTCGCCCGGCGTCCAGTTCACCGGCGTCGCGACCTGATGCTGGGCCGTGAGCTGAATCGAATCGAGCAGCCTCAGCACCTCATCGAAGTTACGCCCCGACGACATCGGATAGGTCAAAGTCGCCTTCACGCGCTTGTCCGGCCCGATAATGAACACGGAGCGGACCGTCTGGTTGTCCACCGCCGTGCGGCTCTTCGCATCGCCGCTCGCGTTCGGGTGAATCATGTCATACGCCTTGGCAACACTCAGATCGCTGCCGTCGATGAGTGGATAGTTGACCGGATGGCCTTGAGTCTCTTCGATATCCTTGCTCCACTCGTTGTGGTCGTCGACCGAATCGCAGCTCAAGCCGATCAGCTTCGTATTGCGCCGATCGAACTCCGGCTTCAAGCCCGCCATATAGCCGAGCTCCGTGGTGCACACGGGCGTAAAGTCTTTCGGATGAGAGAACAGTATTGCCCAGCCGTCGCCGATCCAGTCGTGAAAGCTGATCTGCCCCTGAGTCGTGTTCGCCGTGAAGTCGGGCGCAACGTCTCCGATATGCAGTGCCATAGCCTGTCTCCTTGCGGTGGTGTTACGTAGGTCTTATAAGATCGAGTAATGTTCTAATGCGCGGGATGCACTTGGATGTGCAAGCTGCGGTGGCAAGGATACACGCACCCTGGCGCGACACAAACCGATGATGCAACGGCTGCGACAACGCAGCGGTCAGCGGTCTTGCGAGCGACTCAGAAGCGGAACACTGCGACGACATTAATCGCCGTCGCATCGATCTCATCCGTATCGAACCATTCGTACTCACCGCGCAGCGCGATGCGGCGCCATTCGTACTGGATGCCGCCGGCAGCCGTCACCCCGCTTTCCGATCGGCGAATCGATTCACTGAACGAGCTCGCAGGATCCATCAACGAAAAGGTCGTCGTGAACTCAGCATCGTAAACGCCCACGCTGCCGAACATACTGAGCCCGGAGAACGGCGCGAACGCGAGCACCCGCAAGGTCGTGATCTCCGACTCGACGCCGATATCCAAGCGCGCAAGACCGCCCCCCGAGCCCGTGCCGAACAGCTGTCTCTTGATCTCGCTGCCGCGGGCCGCCGCGGCTTCGATCGCATAGTTGCTGTTCAGCTGATAACCGCCGACCAGCCGATATATGCCGGCCGTGTCTGAGATCCGGATGCCGCCGAAGTCACTTTCCTCGGTGTAATTGAGGAGCCCGGCGCCAACGCCGATGTAAAGCCCGCGGATTTCCTGGGCATGCGCGGCCCCCGCCAGAAGCAGAGGCACGAGCACCGCGCTCGCCCAACGGATCCTTGGTTTTCGCGTTCGCATTCCGTGGCCCTATAGATAGATATGTCCCGAGCTTAGCGTCCGCGGGGCACAGGCAACAAGTGGATGCGCGCCCCTGCCGGGCCGCCGTGCCGCAGCCCCGTGCCGCAACCAATCGTCGCCGCCACTTGCTCCGGCGCTTCGGCCTGTGCCAGCCTACGGCGACCAACGCGCGGGAGGGGGAATATGCCAGCGTCGAGAAAGGCAGAAGCGGCTGCAGTAGTCTTTTTTCTGCTCGTCGCGGCCGGCCCGCCGCTCCAGGCTCAGCCGGCCGATGACGAAGGCTTCGTGCCGCAGCTCGGCGTGCTCGCCCCCGCCAATCTCGCAGCGTCCAGGCCGGCTGCGCCGTTCGATCTCACCGGCACTTGGCAACACCAGTCGACCGGCCCTGATTCCTGGCGCTTCGTGCCCGACGAGATCGAGCTGCTGCCCGCCGCGCAACAGCATTACGATGCGGGGCAAGAGGCGCTGGCCGAGGGCAAGATCTATCGTGACGACATCGGCCAGTGCTGGCCGGCGGGCATGCCGCTGATCATGACGCGGGTGTGGCCCATCGACATGATCCAACTGCCCACGGCGATCTATATGGTCAGCCACTTTATGAACAGCCTGCGCGTCGTGTTTCTCGACGGCCGCGCACACAGCGATCCCGAGGTGGTCGTGCCGTCGTGGAACGGCGAATCGATCGGGCGCTGGGAAGACGACTCGCTGGTGATCGACACACGCTACTTCCCCGGTCACCACCACTGGCTCGACCAGGGCGGCGCGAGTATCCCGGCAAGCGAAGACCTGCACATCATCGAGCGGGTACGCATGCTCGACGACGAGACGCTCGAGATCGAGTACACGATGACCGATCCAAACGGCTGGGTCGGCGAATGGCAGACGACGAAACGGTTCAGACGGCACCACGACGTCGATATTGCGGAGGTCGTCTGCCTGCCCGATCTGAACGACAACCTACCGGCAACGTCGTCGCAATCATTGGTGCAATGAGGCGACCGGCAACTGGTCGAAATAGCGGAGGTCAAGATCATGCTTCATCGCGTCTGCGCATCGTTGTGCGCCCTGCCGCTGGTTCTGTCGGCGACGGCGTTCGCGCACCACTCGCCCGCCGTGTTCGATCGGTCTCAGCAGGTCACCCTCACGGGCGTCGTCGCCGAGTTCCGGTGGGGCAACCCGCACTCGTGGATCCATCTGGATCTCGCCGGGGATGGCGACGCCGCGGAGCGTTGGAGCGTCGAGATGGATCCGGCCAGCCACCTCGCGCGCCGCGGCTGGCGGTCGACGACGATCAAGCCTGGCGATCGCGTATCCGTGCTGGTGTATCCGTTGCGCAACGACGAGAAGGGCGGCCAGTACATCGCGATTACGCTGCCGGAGGGCGAAGTGCTCGACGACCGGCAGCGCTGACGGCCGGGCTCCGGGCACTGCGGGTGCCCGAGCTTGTTACCGTTCGCCGGGCTCTGGTAGCGTTGAGCGCATGCAGGGTCACCGATCATGAACAGACGCCTTGGGCTGATGGCCGTCGCGCTGCTCGCCATTATCGTCATCGCGGCGGGCGCATGGTGGCAGCTCGGCAGCGGCGGGGCCGATGCGCCGCGAGCGGCGCCGGCCGGCGCCATACTCTATAGCGAAACGCCGTCCGCCCAACCGCTTCGCTACGACATCGAGTACCCGTTCATCGGCTATGGCTCGGCGCCGCGGAGCGATGCGGTGGCCAAGCTCTCGGCTCGGCTCCTCGCCGGAGAAGCCCGTCTCGAGCTCGACGGGCCGCGCGGCGTGCTCGATTCGCTGCTCGCCGGGCTCGACATCGACCCCGCGTCACAGGTGCTCGTGTTCTCGACGACGAGCCTCCAGGTCGGCAGCATCCGGGCGCGAACGCCGCGCGCGATCTACTTCAACGACGACGTCTACGTCGCGTGGGTCCAGGGCGGCGGCCCGGTCGAGATCGCCTCGATGGATCCGCAGCTCGGCCCGGTCTTCTATACGCTCGAGCATGACGAGCGCGCCGGGTTCGAGGTCCATAACGAGCGCTGCCTCCGTTGCCACGACTCAGTGTCGCTCTCCGGCGGCGGCGTGCCCCGCTTCATCGTCGGCTCGGGCTATATCGGCCCGCTCGGCAACATCGTCACGCACGAGGGGTGGATCATCACCTCGCAACGCACGCCCTTCCGAAACCGCTTCGGCGGCTGGTACGTCACCGGGCAGCACGGCGACCAGGTGCACCTCGGCAATATCATTGTCCGTGACATCTACGCGCTCGAGGACCTCGAGCAGCTGCGCGTCGGCAACGTCGATTCACTCGATGGGCTCGTCGATACGTCCGACTACGCGGCGCCCGGCAGCGACATCGTCGCGCAGCTCGTGATGCAGCATCAGATCGATGTGCAGAACGAGATCTCCCGGGTGAGCTATCGGGTCCGCGCGGAGCAGAACCACGCCGGCGCCGAAGTCGAGCCCGCAGTCGTCGCCGAGCTCGTCGAGCCGCTCGTCGAGGCCATGCTGTTCGTCGGAGAGACGCCGCTCGAGGGCCCGATCGTCGGCAGCTCGGCGTTCAGTGAGCGCTTCGAGCAGCGCGGCCCTACCGACCCGGCCGGCCGCTCGGTGCGCGAGCTCCAGCTCGAAGGTCGGCTCATGCGCTTTCCGCTCAGCTATCAGATTTACTCGCTCGCGTTCGACGCGCTTCCCGAGGCGGCCAGAGCGCGCGTTTACGTGCGGCTCGCCGAGATCCTGCGCGGCGACGATGCATCAGAGAGGTTTGCGCACCTCTCGGCCGCAGACCGCGCGGCCATCCTTGAGATCCTCGTCGCGACGAAGCCGGATTTCGCAGGCGCCTTGCGCGAGCTCTGAGGCCGACGTGCCGCCGGAGGTCGACGAGCACGAGCACACGGCGCCACCGCCCGTGCTGCCCCCCGACGAGGAACCGCCGCACCTCCCGCTGCGTGAGATCACGGACGATGCCTTCTCGCGGGCCGCCGGCGCGCCGCTAATCCATGGCAACCGCGTCGAGCTGCTGCGCGATGCACGGGAAAACTACCCCGCCTGGCTCCATGCCATCTCGCGCGCCGAGCACCACATTTACTTCGAAAGCTACTTCCTCGCCGAGGATGAGGTCGGCTCGGCCTTCGCCGACGCGCTGATCGCGAAAGCGAAAGCCGGCGTGACCGTGCGCCTGATCTACGACTGGATGGGCAACTTCGGCAAGGCCTCGCGCCGTTTCTGGCAGACCCTGCGCGAGGCTGGTGTGGACGTCCGCTGCTACAACCCTCCGCGCTTGGAGAGTCCGTTCGGCTGGCTGTCACGCGATCATCGCAAGATGCTCTCGGTGGACAGCGACATCGCGTTCATCACCGGCCTGTGCGTCAGCCAGGATTGGATCGGCGATTCATCGCGCAACACCGGGCCGTGGCGAGATACCGGCGTCTCGATCCGCGGCCGAGCCGTGCCGGCGATCGAGCGGGCCTTCGCACGCATCTGGGCGTTGCTTGGCGAGCCGATCCCTGCAGAGGAACTGGCGCGAACCGCGCACAGCCGAGGCGACACGACGCTGCGCATCGTAGCGACCGAACCGGCGTCGGCCGGCATGCTGCGTATCGACCAGCTCGTCGCGACGCTCGCGACGCGCCGGCTGTGGCTCACGGACGCGTACTACGCCGGCACCACATCCTACGTGCAGGCTTTACGCGCCGCAGCGAAGGACGGCACGGATGTCCGGTTGCTCGTACCGAACTCGACCGACTTGCCGCTCATGCGGCCGCTGACCCGAGCTGGATACCGGCCGTTGCTCGAAGCCGGTGTACGCATCTTCGAATGGAACGGCACGATGCTGCATGCGAAGACTGCGGTAGCGGACGGCTCCTGGGCGCGCGTCGGCTCCACGAACCTCAATGTGGCCAGCTGGTTCGGCAATTGCGAGCTCGACGCCGTGGTCGAGGACAAAGACTTCGCCCACGAGATGGAGCAGACCTACCTCGAGGACCTCGAGAACGCCACGGAGGTGGTGCTCGAGCTGAAGCGACCGCGGCCGCGGCTCTCGCGGCCGCGTGTGCCGCGCGGCCTGCGGCGACCGCAGCTGCGGCGTGGCGAGCACCGGAGGCCGGTGGGCCACCGCGGCAGCGCGGGCCGGGCGGCGGCGGGTGCGCTGCGGATCGGTAACACGATCGGCGCCGCGTTCACCGATCGTCGCGTGCTGGGCCCGGTCGAGGCGCGCCTCATGATGATCGGCGGCCTCGCTTTGACGGGCCTCGCGATTTTGTTCGCGGTCTTCCCGCCGGCGCTTGCGTATCCGGCGGCCGTCCTGGCTGCTTGGGGCGGGCTGGCGCTGCTCTATCGCAGCTATCGGCTTTGGAGCCTGCATCGTAAAAAGTGAAACGCGGCTTGGCGCGCGGCCCGACATTGTGGTTCAATACCGCGCATGAACGCGCCCCATTCCCGCTATTACTTTTGGTACTTCGGGTTTCCAATGCCGCAGGCGGAGGAAGGGTTGCACTCGATCTAACGAACCGGTTAGAGCAGCATACCAACAGAGCCGCCAGCGAACCTGGCGGCTCTTTTCTTTTTGGCCGACCGGGGATCGCGGGTCCGCACTGCAGAAAGGAGTAGAAATGCCCCCCCATACCGACGATCTGCGCATACGCGGGTTCCACCCCCTCGTCACCCCGGCAGAGCTGATCGACGAAATTCCGTGTGACGAGGCGATGTCGGCCACCGTCACGCACACGCGGCAGAAGCTGCACTCGATCCTGCACGGTCAAGACGATCGCCTTGCGGTCGTGATCGGCCCTTGCTCGATTCACGACCCGGACGCGGCGATCGAATACGCCGAGCGACTCAGGCCGCTGCGGGACACGCTCGGTGACGCCCTCGAGATCGTGATGCGCGTCTACTTCGAGAAGCCGCGCACGACGATCGGCTGGAAAGGGCTCATCAACGATCCGGATCTCGACGGCAGCTTCCAGATCAACAAGGGCTTGCAGCTTGCTCGGCGCCTGCTCTGCGATATCAACGCGATCGGCCTGCCGGCCGGCTGCGAGTACCTCGATACTACGACCCCGCAGTACATCTCCGACCTCGTCGCTTGGGGCGCCATCGGCGCCCGCACTACCGAGAGCCAAGTCCACCGGGAGATGGCCTCCGGGCTCTCGTGCCCCGTGGGGTTCAAGAACGGCACGGACGGCAACGTGAAGATTGCGGTGGACGCCGTCGGCGCCGCGGCTCATCCGCATCATTTCCTCGCCGTAATGAAGGACGGCCGCTCGGCGGTCGCGGCGACCGCCGGCAATCCCGATGGGCATGTCATCCTGCGCGGCGGCAAGGCGCCGAATTATGACGCCGCCTCGGTCGAGGCGGCCTGCGCGCTGCTCGGTAGCGCCGGGCTGCGCGGCTGCGTGATGATCGATGCGAGCCACGCGAACAGCAGCAAGAAACCGGAGAATCAGCCAGCCGTCTGCGCCGAGATCGCGACGCAGATCGAAAACGGTGACTCACGGATCATCGGCGTGATGATCGAGAGTCACCTCGTCGCCGGAAGGCAGGATCTCAGCACGGGACCGCTGACCTACGGGCAAAGCGTGACCGACGGTTGTATCGGTTGGTCCACGTCGGTAGAGGTGCTCGAGCGGCTCGCAGAAGCGGTGCGCACACGGCAGCGATCGCACGGCCAGGCCGCCTCGGCGGCCTGAACGGGCAGGACTGGCCTGAACGACGCTTGCCGCTGATCGGCAACGGCTCACGGCGCCGCATGCGGCGCCGGCGCTTCCTCGAGCGAGCACTCCATCCGCACGTGCGCGATACCCGCCTCGTCGAAGGTCGGTCCGACCGCACAATAACCGAGCCGCTCATAGAACGGCCGCGCGGCGACCTGCGCGTGACACCACACTGAGGTCAACCCGGCTCCGCGAGCGATCTCATGCAACCGGGCCATGACGGCGCGGCCAACGCCGAGCCCGCGCACCGATGGCAGCACGGCGACTCGCCCGACTTTGCCCTGCAGGCGACCGTCGATTCGGCCAGTGGCAACCGGTGCATCGTCGACGAAGGCGAGCACGTGGATGCACACGGCGTCCCGATCATCCATCTCGAGCTCTGCGGGGACGCGCTGCTCGTCCACGAACACGGCGAAGCGGATGGCGCGGATCGCCGCCTGATCGGCCGCGAAATCGGCCTCCGTGACGCGGATCGCAATGCTTTGGGCCACGCGCATCGGCAATACCCCGCTGTAGGTCCCCGGCGCTCTCGCGCCTATAATGTAAACCTATGATTTTTAGGCCATATCAGTTGCATAGTACGAGGCTATCACGATGATGGAAACGCGGAAAACGCGCACCCGCGCGCTCGCCACGCTCGCGGCTGGCGCGAGTGGAGCCGCGCTGCTTGCGGCCGCCGCCGGCGCGGCACAGGCCAGCGAGGCGGTGGCTTCGCTCGGCCAAGAGCGGGTCATGATTACGGAATTCCAAGGCAAGCCGCCGTTCAAGCGGCGGGTCACCTCTCGGGCTGCGCTGTCGACCGTCGAGATTGCGCGCTTGGAGCCCGTCGCCGAGCGAGTTGCGGTCGATGAGAGCCGGATCGGCGAGCGGGTGCGCACCGTCGACTTCCGCGGCAAGCCGCCCTATCCGCGCCGCTTCGTCGAGATCGACGCCGCGAACGTCGTCGAGCTCGCGAGACTCGAGCCGGTCACGACCGAGGAGTCCGCACCGCTCGCCCCGCCTCGCTTCCCGGGCAAGCACTTACCCGGCCGCCGCGCGCGCTAGAGCACGCGTCCGCGTGCGTCATACGCGCACGCGGCGCAGCCGCAACGCGTTCGCGATCACCGACACGGAGCTCAAGCTCATCGCCGCCGCGGCAAACATCGGCGAGAGCAGCACACCAAACGC
>CAZFJU010000135.1:10714-11965 GCA_964518995.1 uncultured Gammaproteobacteria bacterium | reverse complement strand
ACGTCGTCGACGGTCACCGTCGCCGTCGCCGAGAGGCCGGTGCGGTCATAGCGCTCGATCTCACAGAAGACGCCGTCGACGCGACCGTCGCCGTCGGCATCGATGAGCGGGTCGTTTGCATTGAATGCACGCCGCTTGGTGTAATGCTCGCGATACGGCTCCCACTGCTCGAAGATTTCTGCGTTGACCTCGTCGTCGAAGAACGCTTGACCCGCGACCACCTCTCGCGTCCCGATCAAAACCTTGAAGTGGATGTGCGGCGTGCGCCCGCCGTACCAACTCGGATAGACGGTCGTGAATCGGACCAGGCCGTTAGCGTCCGTGAACTGCGTGCCGCGCAGGAAGGTCGCACCGAGCGCGGGGGCTATCGAGATTCCGCCGACGCCCTCCTGGCGCTCATAGCCGGAGTACAGGCCGAGCGCATCGGCTTGCCACAGATCGAGGCGCACGCCCGCGAGCGGTGCACAATCGCGCGCACGCTTGATCTGCACGGCGAACTCGAGCGGCGCGCCCGGTCGACCGTCCGCGACGTCCGAACGGACCAGGTCCGGATCGAAGTAGAACGGACCTTCTCCTGAATCCGGAGTGATCGTGCAGCTCTCCGGTTGAGGCAACGCCTCCTGGGCGAGCGCCTGTGGAAGCAAGAGCGTCGCGGCGCATGCGGATGCGCTCGTCAGCGCGCGTCGCCGGCCAAGATCAGGCTTATCGCAGATTCCCGCGAAGCACGGGCGTCCCGTTCTCATCACACCCTCCCAAGGTTTCAGATCCAGCGCCGCACTCGCGCCCGGTAGTCGCGGTACGCATCTCCGAACGCGCGCTCCATGCTACGCTCCTCGAAAGGAATGATCACGAAGTTGTCAAGCACAAACAGCAGAACGGGCACCAGCCACATTAGCCACGTGCCGGCGATGAGCGCGGCGCCGACACCGAGGACGATCAGGCCGAGATACATCGGATTTCGAGAGAACCGAAACGGCCCGCTGGTGACCAGCGTGCTGTGGCCCTCGGCCCAGGGATAAATCTCCGCACTGTGCCGCTTGAACGTGAGCTGCGCCCAGCCGGTGAGCGCCACGCCCGCGACGAGCAGCACGATGCCGGTCGGTCGGTGCTGCAGAATCGTCGCCAGCTGAAGCGACCAATCGGCTAGCAGCGCCAACAGTATTAGGCCGATCAGCCAGATCGGAGTGGGAATGCGGACGATCCAGGATGGTTTGGTCGTATCGGCCATCTACTTGCACCGTAGTCGTGCGG
>CAZFJU010000135.1:0-10614 GCA_964518995.1 uncultured Gammaproteobacteria bacterium | reverse complement strand
AAAGGGGCACGAAATCAGTTGCGAACGCACAATGAATGTTAAGGCCTGGGTCACCGTCGCGCTGCTCGGCATTCTGGCTGCCCTCGGCGGCTGCGCCGGGTCATCCACGAGCCCCGATACCGCTGCCGACGAGCTCGCCCCGCGCGCGCCGGGCAGCGTGGTGGCTGGAGAGTTGGTCGTAGAGCCGCCCACGCTGATCGCGCTCGGTTTCGAGTGGTACATCGAAGGTGACGAGAACCGCAACGCATCGGTCGAAGTGCGTTACCGCCGAGCCGGCGACACGAATTGGCACGAAGGCATGCCGTTGCTTCGTTTATTCGGCGAGGAGCTTCTCGACACCTATGGCGCGTTCGACTATGTGGTTCCGAATATGTTCGCGGGCAGCATCATCGATCTGGAGCCGGATACGGAGTACGAGGTGTCGCTCACGCTATCCGATCCGGACGGCACACGCGGGGAAACCGAGAGATCGATGAAATTGCGCACTCGCGCCGAACCCGAGCCCTTTGCCGACGGCCGCGTGTTTCACGTCTACCCTCCGGGTTATCAGGGCGAACGCGAAGAACCGGCTTTCACCGGTCTACTCGCAGCCTATTACACGCGCGCCAACGGCGCAGACTGGTTCAACGCCTATCCGCCTCGGGTCGAGCCCGGCGACACGATTCTCGTCCACGCCGGAGTCTATAAAGAGGACCGCTATCGCTACGCCAACTCGCAGGGGCTTTTGTTCGACGGCACTTACCGCTTCCGTCAGAGCGGCAGCCGGGAGCGGCCGATTGCGATTCGCGCCGCAGGCGATGGCGAAGTGATCTTCGACGGCGACGGCAACTTCATGCTTTTCGACGTAACCGGCGCCGATTACCTCTACTTCGAAGGTCTCACGATCCGCAATACGGAAGTGGCTATTCAGGCCGGCTACAAGGGGCTCGGCGGCGCCGTGGGGTTGACGGTCAAGAACACGCGCTTCGAGGACGTCGGCCGCGGCATCTATACGGATTGGTCGGGATCGAAGGATTTTTACATTGCCGACAACGTATTCATCGGCAAAAGCCATCCCGACCGCCTGGAGGGATGGATCGGCAGCGTGTGGGAATCCACCGCGGGCTTCCCCACACCCGTGCTCTCCGAGTTTGCCGTTAAAGTGTACGGCTCCGGGCATGTCATCGCGCACAACTACGTCGCGAACTTCCATGACGGCATCGACCACGCGACATACGGCGCCCCGGACGGCAATCCGGATGTCATCCGCGACCGCATGCCCGTAGCAATCGACATTTACAACAACGATATCACCAACGTTGACGACAACTGCATCGAAGCCGACGGCGCAATGCACAACGTGCGCGTTTTGCGCAACCGTTGCTTTAACCAGGCACATCGGTCGTTGAGCACGCAACCGATATTGGGCGGCCCCGTCTATTTCATCCGCAACGTGGTCTACCACGCGCCCGAAGGCGGCTCGGTCAAGTTCACCGCCAACAGCGCCGGTCTGCTCGTTTACCACAATACCTTTACGTCAGAAGTGCTCTCGATGGGGCCGGCGGCCAACCAGCACTATCGCAACAATCTCATTCTGGGGCAGGGTGCGGCGGACACTGTCTTCGCCGTGGAGACGACGACCAACTACTCGAGCTCGGACTACAACGGTTTTCGGCCAAATCCGGGAGTGGAGCATTCGTTTGCGTGGACCTCGCCCGAGTTCAACACGCTCGTCGACTATCACAACCTGGTCCGGAGGCAGTATGCGGATCTCGCGGCTTATCGTGCAGCGACAGGGAACGACTCGCACAGCATCCTGATCGACTACGACGATTTCGTGCACGTGGCGCCACTCGATCGCTCGAATCCCTCTACCCTGCACGATCCGGCGGCCGTCGACTTCAGGCTGCGGCCGAACAGTGCCGCCATCGACGCCGGCGTGCGGCTACCCGGCGTCAACGACAACGCAAACGGCAGCGCACCCGATCTCGGCGCTTACGAATTCGGCGAACCTAGTCCCGTCTACGGCCCGCGCACGTCGGATTAAAGACCGTTGAGCACGGACACTCGCGTTCGGGCCAGGGTAGGTCCGCGCACAGCGTACCTGCTGGCGGCGCTGAGCATGATCATCTACTCGAGCCCGCCGGTGGTCGCGCGCGCGGTCAGCGTCGGTGTTCCGCCGCTCGCGCTTTCGTTCTCGCGCTGGATTATCGCGCTGGTGATTTTGCTGCCGTGGATGCGCCGCAGGCTACCGGATGAGTGGCCGAAGCTCCGTGCGCATTGGCCATCGCTCTTGTTCCTCGTGACGTTCATGGTGGCGGGCAGCACGCTGTCGGTGATTGCCGTGTACTACACGACAGCGACGAATGCCGTGCTGGTCAATGCAGTCCAGCCGACCACTACGGCGCTGCTGGCGTGGATGCTTACCGGTGCGCGTCTCTCGCCCGCGCAGCGCGTCGGTATCGCTTGTGCGTTCGTCGGCATCGTCGTGATGATCGGGCGGGCGGATCTCGATGTGCTGATCGGGCTCGACCTCAACGTCGGCGATCTCGTGATGCTGCTCGCCGTGCTCGGTTGGTCGACTTACGCCGTATTGCTCCCGCGCCGCGCGTACGCGCCGGACGGGCTCGTGCTGATGTTCTTGATCGCCGCGACCGGCAGCGTGCTGCTGCTGCCGGCCTACTTCATCGAAGCGGCTTACGTCGGTCCATTCGTGCTCACGGCCGAAGTCGTTGCCGCGATGCTCTATCTCGCCGTCTTCCCGACGTTGCTCGCCACCTTCAGCTGGAATATTGCGATTCGCGCCATCGGCGCCAATCGCACCGCAATCTTCGTCAACCTTATTCCCGTCTCGGGCGCCATTCTCGCAATGGTCTTTCTCGGCGAGCGACTTTACGTCTATCACCTCGTCGGCGCAGCGTTCGTCTTCGCGGGAATCTACTTCGCGCTACGCGGCCGATGACGGACCTCCTTTCCCAATCTAGCTGCGCTCGAGCAGCCTCGAGGGCGGAAGCTTCCGGCCCAGAGGATGACGAGGTGTGGTCTGACATAGGCTTTGAGAGGCGCGATGACTCCGCGAGGTTGCAACCGCTCCTCCGTCGCCATCGATTATCGGCGCTCCGCACGCACGGGCGTGATAGGTATAACCCGCGATCGTTCCTCATGCCGCCCGCAGGGCTGATCGCTATACGATGAACGGATCGAGAGCGCGATTACATCGGCAAGACAGTCGATGGAGCGAGGGTGAAGTGAAACGTCTTTGGGCGACGGCCATGGCCGGGGGCGCCGCGGCGACCCTACTGCTTACGACTGGGATGACGCTGACGATCCGCGGCCTCGACGTAGTCGCTACGGCCCAGGTATCGCATCTGCGAGCGCGAGAGCACGAGATAACGCTCGTAGAGCGTCTTCGCTGGACCGGCGAGGTCATGGTCTCGGCCGGTCGAGGTTATCTGCTCACGGGAGATCCGGCGCTGCTCGCGAGGCTAACGCATGCGTCGTCAAGATTCGATCAGGAAGGCGCCCAGGTCACGGCGGCCGCCAATAGTCCGGTCGTAGCCGAGGTCGCGGCGGACGCCAAAAACTTCGTCAGGGAACAGAACGAGCTCGTCGTTGCACGGCAGCATGACGAGGACGGTGCCGCCCTGGTGAATCGATTCGAGCAGGAGCTGTTGCCGCTTCAGCAGGCTCTCGAGGCGTCGCTCGATCGGCTGGTGGAGCACAAAGAGGGAGCGCTCGAGGCGATTTACGTTGCGGCAGCCGAGGAACGCGCGCGTCTCACGATGCAGTTCTATACGCTTATCGCGCTGCTCGCGATCGTCGGTATCGTCGTGACATGGTTCTTCGCGCGGCGCGTCGCCCTAGCCTACCAGGCAGAGCAAAACGCCCGCGACGTAGCCCGGCGCGCTATGGTTTCCCGCAACGATCTGATGGGGATGGTTGCGCACGACCTGCGCAACCCGCTCAGCGCAATCGCGTTGAAAGCCGCGTATCTGCGCCAGCTGCGAGACGACCCCAAGGGGGTATGCAGGGAGGCAGATTCGATCGAGAACATGACGCTGCATATGTCGTCGCTGCTAGAAAGCATGCTCGACTTGACGACCATCGAGGCCGGTCGGTTCTCCGTGTCAAAGAAAATCTGTGCGGTGAACGACCTGCTTCGCGAAGCCGTCGACATGTTCGGTCCTGCCGCCCGCTCGAAGAACGTGCATTTTCGCGATCTCGTGATCAATCCCGGTATCCGGGTGCATGCCGACCAGCAGCGCGTTCTGCAAGTCTTGTCGAACCTGCTCGGGAACGCGCTGAAGTACACGCCCCGGGGCGGGGAGATCGCGTTATCGATCGCACGGTCCGGCGAGATGGCGCGGTTCGCCGTGTCGGACACGGGGCCCGGCATCCCCGTCGAGCACTTACCGAAGCTGTTCGACCGTTTCTTCAAGGACGACGCGGCTGGGAGGAAGAGCACCGGCCTCGGGCTCTTTATCGCCAGAGGAATCGTCGAAGCTCACGGCGGACGGATATGGGTCGTCAACAACCCCGACCACGGCGCGACGTTCCACTTCACGCTTCCCCTTGCCGATGCAGCGGACGCAGAACCTGGGCAGAGTGCGATCTAAACGAGCGGCAACCCTACCCTCTTCCGCTGACGGGAGCCGTGGCCGTTCGCCGCCCCGCCGTCATTCCGGAAAATGACGGCGCAAGCGCCACTCGCTATCCGTGCAGAGCCCGCACTGCTCGCCGACGAACATCGCCCGTGCCTCGGCGTCGTCTTGCAACTGCCACTCGAGCCACGCGAGCGGCCCGCGGCCGAAAGGCCCGCCGTTCGGCATGTTGTACGTCCCGCCGTGCCCGACGTCCATGTTGGCGTTGATCGCCGGGATATCAAGCGCTTGCAGCGCCTCCCAGTCCAGCTCGGCATTCACGTAAGCGATATCGGCTTCGCCGCCGATGAAGTAGGCAATCGGTGCATGCATCTCATCGAGAATCGAGCGCTCGAGCTCGTGACGGACCATGTATTGATCGCCGTCCGGCATCATGCCGCTGTTCAGCACGAGCACGGTGGTCACGCGCGGATCGACGCCAGCCTTCACGGACTGCAGCCCGCCGCACGAGTGGCCGATCACTGCCACCTTATCGGTCACCACCTTGCCGTGAAACGGGCTGCCTTCGCGATCATTCTCGGCGGCGAGCCACTCGAGCGCATCGAACATCTGGCTGTAGTGCGTTTCGAACGGCGGCCACTCGGCCGGGTCGGCCGGTCGCGGCGTGCGCGGCGCCGGTGAATCGCGATAGGGGCCGATCGCCGCAACGATGAAGCCGTGCGACGCAACTTCCACGAGGAATTCCCGGTAGCCGAAGTTGCTATTCACGCACGAGCCATTACCCCAAAGCACGACCGGATAGCGGCTTTGCAGGTTCTCGGGCCGATAGAGGGTGTGCGTCGGCAGCGCTTCGTCCGAGTACACGATGGCAGGTTCGGGTCCCGATCCCGTGGGATCGGCCGCCCACAGCGTCGTGACCAGCGACGCAGCGCTCAGTATCCCTATCGGCAGCACGGTTCCGGCTCGGCGGTGCAGGCTCGGCATAAGGCGCCCCTCATTCTGGCTGACAGTCGTGACAACTGCCGGTAGCATCGCTGCTGCGACGATAACCCGCAACCCGATCGTCCGGAGCGATAACGGTGATAACGATGAGCACTCAAAGAGTATCCGCTGTCCTCGCAGTCGTGATGATGACTGCGATCGGCGTCGCCTCCGGGCAGCCGCCGCAGAATCAAGACGCCATTCCAGACAGTCCGGGCACCGGACCGTTTGCGCCGCTCAAGGTAATCGATCCCGGGCTGCCGGATCAGGTGGTTTACCGGCCGGCCGATCTCGCGGCGCTCGGCGACACCAAGCTTGGTCTGTACGTGTTCGGCAACGGCGGCTGCTCGAACGACGGTGCGAGCGCGCGGTTGCATCTGCTCAACATCGCTTCGCACGGCTACGTCGCGATCGCGCCCGGCGGCATCCATAACGGCCCCGGCAAGACCGACGCGCCGCCGCGGCCTGAAGGCGCAAGCATCGAGAGCTACGCGCCGACGC
The DNA here is from genome assembly GCA_964518995.1 of uncultured Gammaproteobacteria bacterium. Taxonomy (GTDB): domain Bacteria; phylum Pseudomonadota; class Gammaproteobacteria; order Steroidobacterales; family Rariloculaceae; genus ZC4RG20. Next base: position 4,552 of record CAZFJU010000135.1, on the reverse strand, counting down.
GTCCCGCGCAGCTCAGCGCCGCGATCGACTGGGCGCTCGCGGAGAACGAGCGCCCCAACAGCCCTTACTACGGGCGCATTGACCCCGATCAGGTTGCGATCTCCGGTTTCAGCTGCGGCGGCATTCAGGCGCTGACGATCGCAGCCGACCCGCGCGTGAAGACGGTCATCGTCATGAACAGCGGGCTCTTCGTCGAGGGCGAAACGCGGATGGGCGCTATGGTGGAGACGAAGGCGCGGCTCGAAGACCTGCACACGCCCACCCTATACGTGCTCGGCGGCCCAAGCGATATCGCGTACGCGAACGGCATGGACGACTACCAGAAGATCGAGCACGTGCCGGTGGCTGTGGCCAGTATCGATAAGGGCCATGGCGGTACGTACTGGGAGCCGAACGGCGGCGCGGCGGCTGAGGTCGTCGTCGATTGGCTCGATTGGCAACTGCGCGGCAGCGCCGAAGCCTCCCAAACCTTCGTCGGTTCAGGCTGCGGGCTATGCGAGGATCCGTCCTGGGAGTATCAGAGCAAGGGCCTCTGAGTGAGCCGGCCAGGCCTCCGAGTCGCCGCGGCGGCGCTGCTTGCGGCAGCGCTGCTGGGCGGGCAAGTCACCCGCGCGCAATCGCTCGAGCTGCGGCTATCCCTTGAAACGCCGCCGGGCCACGCTCGCAACCTTGCATCGGAGCATTGGGCGGAAGCGATCGAGCGACTCTCGGACGGCGAGCTTGCCGTGCGCATCTTCCCGAGCGGGCAATTGTACGGCTCCGCCGGCGCCATCAAGGCCTTGGCGTCCGGCGCGCTCGATTTGAGCGTCCAGGCCAACTCGACCTTGAGCAGCTTCGAGCCGAACCTTTCCGTCGTCGGCTTGCCGATGTTCTTCGGCGCGACGCGCGAGCAGGTGCGCGCAATTCTCGACGGCCCGCTCGGCCTCGAGCTGTACGGCCGCCTCGAGAGAAAAGGCATACTCGTGCCCGGCGGGCACTTCGAGTATGCCCCGAACAATACGGCGTACACGACGCGCGAAGTCATCCGCTCGTACGAAGATCTGCGAGGCCTGAAGCTGTCGACCCCGCCGAGCCCTCTGTTCGTCGTGATGCTCCGCTTCATGGGCGCATTCCCGGTCGCGACGCCGCGCAGCGAGACCGTGCTGCAGCTGAGTCAAGGGCAGGTCGACGGGCTCGGAATGATGACCGACCTCACCATCTCGGGCGGCAAGCTTTGGGACGCCGGTATCCGCTATGCCTTCCGCGATGTCGCCGGTTGGGGGTTCTACCTGCCGCTCGTAAGTCGGGCCACTTGGCAGCGGCTGACGGCACGTCAACGCGATGCGGTTCAGCGCGGCTGGCAGGAAGCCGAGGCGTGGGCGCGAGAGTACACGGAGGCCGAGCTCGACAACGGCGTAGCGACGAATGCCGCGCACGGGATAGCGAACTACTCGCCGGCGCCGGAAGACCAACAGCGCATGCGTGCGCAGCTGCTCGCCGAGCAGAATGTGCTCGTCAGGCAGGGCCGAATGGATCCGGATTTCGTCGCGCGGATCGAAGCGCGGCTTACCGAGCTGCAGTGACGACGGCGAATCGGTTCGATGAGCTCGGGCGATACTGGCGACGCTTCGAAACCGGTGTCATCGGCCTCATCGTCGTGCTTGCGCTCGGCATATTCCTCTACGGCTCGCTCGTCCGCGGCGTCGCCCCGGCACTTGCGGTCGACTGGACCGAGGAGGTCACGGTCTACTTGATCGTATGGGCGAGCCTGCTGAGCGGGGGCACGCTCACGGCGGACCGCGAGCACGTGTCGGCCGAGATATTCGTGCATATCTTGTCCGCACGCGCCCGCCGGCGTCTCCGGATCAGTATCGACGTTCTGATGCTGGCCTTCTGCAGTCTGATGCTATGGCTTGGCGTCGAGGGCGTGCTATTCGCACACCTGCTCGATGAGCGAAGCGCCTCGACGCTCCAGGCCCCGCAAGCTTGGGTTCTCTACCTGGCATTACCGATGGGGATGCTGCTGATCGCAGGACGCGTTGCGCTGTCGCTGATCCTCGAGCGCGAGTCGGGACATGCTTAGCGTCGCCGCCCTTGCCGTTCTGCTCAGCTTGCTCGTCTTCGGTGTGCCGATTTTCGTCGCACTCGGGGTCGTCTCGATGGGCATGCTAGCGCTCGAGGGGCGCCCGCTCTTCGATGCCGCGCTGACCGCGATCAGCGGTCTGAACTCGTCGGCTTTCGTCGCTGTGCTGTTCTTCGTCGTCGCCGCAAAATTCATGGAGAGCGGCGGCGTCGCGCGTGTGCTGATCGAAGCAGCCGAAGCCTGGGTCGGCTGGATGCGCGGCGGCATCGGCCTCGTGGCCGTGCTCGGCACCACCTTCTTCGCGGCCGTATCGGGTTCGTCGGTCGTCACTGCGATGACGATGGGCACCCTGCTGATACCGATCATGGTCGCGAAGCGCTACGACCGGCACTTCGCGCTCGGGACGCTGGGTGCGGCCGGCACGCTCGGCATTCTGATACCGCCGAGCCTATCGATGATCCTTTACGGCCTCGTCGCCAACGAATCGGTCGCACGCCTGTTTCTCGCCGGTGTCGTGCCCGGGCTGCTGCAGGCGTTGATTCTAGCCGTCTTCGTCGTGCTCTACTCGCGCCGAAAGGGATATGTGTCCGGGGAACGTCCGTCGAGCGAGGAGTTCATCGCCCGAAACGTACGCGCGGTTCCGGCACTGCTCATTCCATTGGTGGTTTTCGTCGGAATCTACGGCGGCTACGTATCGGTCGCCGAGTCGGCGGCCCTTGCTGCGATCGTCTCACTTGCGGTCGCGATGTTCGCCTACCGCGAGATTCACGGGCGAGACATATTCTCCCTGATCACCGACGCCGTGAAGTCGGCCGGCGCCATCACCTTCATCGTCATGTTCGCGATGTTGTTTGCTCATTGGCTGACCGGCACGGGCGTGCCGACAGCGATCGTCGACTTCGCGGTCGGCAAAAATCTCCAGCCGTGGCAGTTTCTGCTGTTCCTGAGCCTGATCATGATCGTGCTCGGCACCGTGCTCGACGCCATCGCAGTGCTGCTGATCGTCACGCCGATCGTGCTGCCGACCCTCGCGGGCCTCGGCATCGATCGCATCCATTTCGGCATCGTCTTGATCGTAAACATGGAGATCGCGTTCCTGACGCCGCCGATCGGCCTGAATCTCTTCGTGCTGTCGAAAATCGGCAAGGCGCCGATTGCCGAGACGATCCGCGGAGTAGCGCCGTTCGTTGCGCTTCTCATTGGTTTTCTGCTGATTGTGATCGCGTTCCCCGAGCTATCATTATGGTTGCCGAACGCCGTTTATGGATAACTCGAAGAATGTCTGACACGACTCGACAAGCCGATTTCGATGCCGACGTGCAGGAAGACTTCGATTCCCCGCACGCGATGTTCAGGGAGCTGCGCAGTCGGTGTCCTGTGGCATATAGCAATGCGATGGGCGGCTTCTGGGCCGTCACGAAGTACGCAGACATCGTGCGCGTGCTGACGGACTGGCAGACGTTCACGACGACGATCCAAAACGTCGTGCCGCGCGTGGCGACGACTCAGCGCCGCCCGCCGCTCCACCTCGACCCGCCAGGCAACGCGCCGTATCGCAATGCGATCACGAGGCTGATGACGCCGACCAAGCTCGGGCCCTGGCGTGCAAAGATCGAGCAGGAAGTGCATCAGCTGCTCGCGCCGCTGCTCGAGAGAGGCGAAGGCGATATCTGTAGGGACTTCTCGTTCATCCTGCCGATTGCAGTGCTGGCGGATTTCTTTCGGCTGCCGGATGACAACGCGCGCCGCATTCGCATCGTCGGCTCCGAATTCAACATGGCGCTGCAGCGGCGCGACGACGACAACGTCCGCAAGTACAGCGACGAGCTGTATGGCATTGCGCGCGACCTGATCGAGGACCGGAAGGCCCACCCTCAGGATCCGGACGTCGATCCGATCAGCAGCCTCCTCGCCGTCCGAATCGAAGGCGAGGCGTTGCCGGACGCAATGATTCTGGGTGCGCTGCGGCAGTTCCTAATGGTGGGCATCGTCGCCCCGACGACCTTCATTGGCAGCGCCGTCGTGCATCTCGCTCGTCACCCAGAGCATCACACGCTGCTCAAGAACGCCAACTCGCTTATTCCGGATGCGGTCGAGGAGATGCTGCGCCTCTACACGCCGTATCGGGGCTTTGCGCGAACGGCCCGGCATGATGTGCAGCTCGGCGATAAGCTCGTCCGAGCAGGCGACGTCGTCGCGGCGGTGTTCACCTCCGGCAACCGCGACGAAGACGTCTTCGACAATCCGGACGAATTCGATCTGACTCGACGCAAGCGGGATCTATTGACCTTCGGACGAGGCCCGCACATGTGCCCCGGCGCGCCGCTTGCACGGCTGCTGCTCGAGGTCGCGATCGAAGGCCTTGTGCGACGAACGAAACGAATCGAGATCGCCGGCGAGATTTCGATGACCAACTGGCCGGAGTACGGACCGTTGGCAGTGCCAGTCAGGATCATACGTTAGCGGAAGCGGATTGCCGCAGAGTCAGGT
>CAZFJU010000134.1:0-12027 GCA_964518995.1 uncultured Gammaproteobacteria bacterium | reverse complement strand
GTTTCGACGATCGCGTCGACCGGGCAAGCTTCCTCGCAGAAGCCGCAGTAGATGCACTTAAAAAGATCGATGTCGTAGCGCGTCGTGCGCCGGGTGCCATCCGCCCCCGTGGCGGATTCGATCGTAATCGCCGCCGCCGGGCAGACCGCCTCGCAAAGCTTGCACGCGATGCAGCGCTCCTGCCCGTTCGGATAGCGTCGCAACGCGTGCAGGCCGCGGAACCGCGGCGACTGCGGCGTCTTCTCCTCCGGGTAGCGAATCGTCGACTTACGCGTGAACAGATGCCGAAGCGTGACGCGGAGCCCGGCGACCAGCTCCGTCATCAAGAATGTCTTTAGTGGATACATCTCGCCTCCATGCCGGCGGAAATGGGCTCGTCCGCCATCAAGCCGACCACGGCCCTACCTGCAACGCCGCCATAATGCCCTCGACGGCGATCCAGACGATCGTGACGGGGATGAAGACCTTCCAACCGAGCCGCATGATCTGATCATAGCGGTAGCGCGGGAACGTCGCGCGAATCCACAAGAAGATAAAGCAGAAAAACGCCATCTTCAGGCCAAGCCAGACGACGCTCGGGGCAGCGAGCCAGGTACCGTCCAGACCTGGAATACCCGCGAACGGCGACAGCCAGCCGCCGAGGAAGAACACCGCCGTCAGCGCCGCGATCAGAATCATGTTCGCGTACTCGGCCAAGAAGAACAGCGCGAACCCCATGCCGGAGTATTCGACGTGGAACCCGGCCACGATCTCCGACTCGCCTTCGGCGACGTCGAATGGGTGGCGGTTCGTTTCCGCGATGCCGGCGATGAAATAGACCACCAGCAGCGGGAAGAGCGGCAGCCAGAACCAGCTGAAGATGCTCGTTCCGGCTTGCGCGAGCACGATCTGGCCAAGATTCAAGCTGCCCGCCGCCATCAGCACGCCAACGAGCGCGAAGCCCATTGCAATCTCGTACGCGACGATCTGCGCCGCGGAGCGCATCGCGCCGAGGAACGCGTACTTGGAATTCGAGGCCCAGCCGGCCAGGATGACGCCGTACACGCCGAGCGATGTCAATGCGAGCACATACAGCAGACCCGCATCGATATCCGCGATGACGAAGTTGTCGCTGAGCGGCACGACGGCCCATGCGGCAAATGCCGGTATCAGCGAGACGATCGGCGCGATCACGAACAGGAAGCGGTTCGAATTGCTCGGTATGACCACTTCCTTGAACATCATCTTGAACAGATCGGCGAACGGCTGAAGCAGCCCGCGAAATCCGACCCGAGTCGGCCCCAGCCGGTGCTGTATGAAACCGATGATCTTGCGCTCGGCGTAGGTGAAGTACGCGACGCCGAGAATCAACGGTACCAGCACCGCCATGATTTTCAGCACGATCACGACGATGTCCCGAACGATCTCGGGAAGCATGAGCCAGTACGGCTCGAACATCAGCAACAAACCGCTCATCCCGCGCTCTGCAACCTGACCTCGGTGATCTCCCCCTCCACTGCTGCGCCACGCCCGAAGACGGTGCGCTGCAGCGGCTCCGAGCGCCGCACGACCGAGTCGACCGAGTAGATCGGCACGTCGAGCTCCGCGAGCGGCACGTGCTCCGTCTCGATGCCGGCTTCGATCTGCCCCGCGTAGGCGTTACTCGGTCGAACCTCGCCGATCGCGGCGCGGGCGGCCGTCAGGACGTCTTCCGCGGTGCGATAGTCGATGTCATTGATGCCGAGCAGGTTGGCGAGCACCCGCAGCACGCGCCACCCGGGCCGGGCCTCACCGACCGAGTCGGCGGCCGCTCCAAAGCTTTGCCACCGGCCTTCCGCGTTGACGAACGTGCCTGCAGTCTCGGCAAAGGCTCCGATCGGCAGCAGCACGTTCGCGCAATCGAGCAGCTCCGGCGTTGCGTAGGGCGAGAAGCACACGACCGAGTCGGCCGACTTCAGTGCTTGCTGCGCCCGCTGCCCGTTCGCGATGTCATCGCCCGGTTCCACGCCGAACAGCACATAAGCACGCCTCGGCGAGCTGATCATGCCCTGCACATCGAGGCCGGGATCCTCGACCTCCGCGCCGTTCGCGCCGCGGTGCGGCAGGATGCCGGCGATGGCAGCGCCGACGCCATTCGCGCCTTCCGCGATGTAGCCGAGCTCGGCACCGGTCAGCTCGGCCAGCGCGGCAGACAGCGCGCGCAAATCAGCGAACTGCGGATGCCGCTGGGCGATATGGCCGAGCACGATCAGTGGGCGCTCCTTGCCGAGCAGACTGCGCGCGGCCGCGCGATGCGTGTCTTCGACCGTGATCTCGCCCGCGATGCCGGCGACGACCCGCGGCACGGCTTTGCCCGACTCCTCCGCCGCGGCCAGCACGACCGCCCCTAGCGCATGCACCATGCGCTCGACCGGGGCTTCGACGAAGGCGTGCTCGAAGAAATACGTGTAATCGAGCGGATTGATGAAGGTCACGTCCGCGCAGTCGAGGGCTGCGTTGCGAACCCGATGCGCCAGCAGCGGTACCTCCATGCGCAGATTCGAGCCCACGACGACGATCGAATCGCATCGTTCGATGCCCTCGATCGAGCAGCCGAGCCAAGGGAACACCGGGTCGGCGTTCTGATCGCGAAAATCCCGTCGTCGCAGGCGATGATCGATGTTATGTGAGCCGAGCCGCTCCGCAATGCGGCGCAGCAGGTACATTTCCTCGAGCGTCGCATTGGGCGACACGATGACCCCGAGCGCATCGCCCTCGCCGGCAAGCGTATCGACGAGCTCGCGCGCCCCGACCTCGAGGGCCTGCTGCCATGTCACCGTGCGCCACTCGCCGTCGGTCTTGATCATCGGGTGAGCCAGCCGATCTTCGGTATAAAGACCATGGCAGCTGAAGCGATCGCGGTCGGAAAGCCACGTCTCATTGACCGACTCATTATGGCGCGGAACCACGCGCCGGATGCGCCCACGCAGCACATGCGCGTAGGCATGCGAGCCGACGCAATCGTGCGCGCCGATGAGGGGCCTCGAGTTCATCTCCCACGCCCGCGCGCTATAGCGATACGGCTTGTTGTTCAGCGCGCCCACGGGACAAAGATCGATGATGTTGCCGGACAGCTCATGCCGCACGCCGCGCTCGACGTACGTGCTGATGACTACGTTCTCGGCCCGACCGATCGTGCCGAGCTCCTGAATACCCTGGATCTCGGTACCGAAGCGCACGCAGCGAGTGCAGTGGATGCAGCGAGTCATATCTGTCGAGACCAACGGACCGAGGTCCTGGTCTTTCACGACTCGCTTCTTCTCCGTGTAACGCGACACACCGCTGCCGAAGCCGAGCGCGAGATCCTGCAGCTCGCATTCGCCGCCCTGATCACAGATCGGGCAGTCGAGCGGGTGGTTGATCAGCAGGAACTCCATCGTCGCCTTTTGCGACGTGAGCGCGCGCTTCGAGCGCGTGAATACCTTCATGCCGTCTGCGACCGGAGTGGCGCAGGCCGGCATCGGCTTCGGCGCCTTCTCCACCTCGACGAGACACATCCGGCAGTTCGCCGCGACGCTGAGCTTCCCGTGGTAACAGAACCGCGGAATGTAGATATCCGCGCGATCCGTCGCCTGGATCAGCATCTCGCCCTTGCGTGCCTCGAGCGGTACGCCGTTTACTTCAATATTGACCGTGTCGTCGCTCATGTTCGTTACGTCCTCGAGCTCATGCCGCGACGCCCAGCTTCTCGACGATACTGCGCCCGCCGTGCTCGACCATGTATTCGAACTCGTGGCGGAAGTGCTTGATGAAGCTCTGCACGGGCCACGCGGCGGCATCACCGAACGCGCATATGGTATGCCCCTCGATCTTGTTCGCGACATCGACGAGGCGGTCCAGATCTGCGTGCGTCCCCTTGCCGTCGATAATCCGCGTCAGCATGCGGTAGAGCCAGCCGGTGCCCTCGCGGCACGGCGTGCATTGGCCGCACGACTCAGCCATATAGAAGCGCGAGATACGGCGCAGCAACCGCACCATGCAAGTCGTCTCGTCGATGACGACCGTCGCACAGGTGCCGAGCCCACTGCCGGCCGCGCGAACCGTGTCGAAGTCCATGGTCAGCCCCATCATCGTCTCGGCCGGCAGAACAGGCACGGACGAGCCGCCGGGGATCACGGCTTTGAGCTTGCGGCCGCCGAGTACGCCCCCCGCGACCTCGAGCAACTCCGGGAATGGAATGCCGAGCGACAGCTCGTAGTTGCCGGGCTTCTCGACGTGCCCCGAGACCGAGAAGATTGCCGTGCCGCCGGAGCCCTTCACGCCGAGATCCGCGAACCACTGCGCGCCTTTGTGCAGGATCGATGGCAGCGAGGCCAGGCTCTGCGTGTTGTTGATCGTAGTGGGACGGCCGTAGAGGCCGAACTGCGCCGGGAACGGCGGTTTGAAGCGCGGGCGCCCCTGCTTGCCTTCGAGGGACTCGAGCAGCGCAGTCTCCTCACCACAAATATAAGCGCCGGCGCCAATGAACGCGTGCAGATCGAAGTCGATCCCCGAGCCCTTGATATTGGTACCGAGCCAGCCCGCCTCGTACGCCTCTTTTAACGCATGCTCAAAGCGAGGAAAAGGCTCTGCCATGAACTCGCCGCGGATATAGTTGTAGCCGACCGTTGCGCCGATCGCATACGCGGCAATCGCCATGCCTTCGATCAACGAGTGCGGGTTGTAACGCAGGATGTCTCGATCGTGGCAGGTGCCCGGCTCACTCTCGTCCGAGTTGCAGACGAGGTATTTTTGTCCTGGAGCGCTCGCGGGCATGAACGAGAGCTTGAGCCCGGTTGGGAAGCCTGCGCCCCCGCGGCCGCGCAAGCCAGATGCCTTGATCTCGTCGATGATCTTCGCGCGATCCAGCTCGCCGCTCAGCACGCGTTTCCACGCCTCGTAGCCGCCGACCTTGTAGTAGTTATCGAGCAGCCACGGTTCGCGATCGAACTGAAGCGTCGCAAAGCAAACGAGGTTTTGCTCCGTCACGACGTCATTCCTCACTTGAGCGCGTCGAGGATCTCATCGACCCTCTCCGGCGTCAGATTTTCGTGGAACACGTGATCGACCATCATCATCGGGGCGCCCACGCACGCGGCGAGGCACTCTTCCTCGCGCTTGAGGAAGATGCGGCCATCCGGCGTGCTCTGCCCCAACTTGATGCCGAGCTTACGCTCGGCATGCGCAACGATTTCATCCGAGCCGCGCAGCATGCACGAGATGTTCGTGCAGATCGAGACATGATGCCGCCCCACCCGCTTCGTCTCGAACATCGAGTAGAAGGTAGCGACTTCGTAGACCTGAACCGGCGGCAGCTGCAGATACTCCGCCACTGCATCCATCAGCGGCCGCGTGAGATAACCCTCGTTCTCGTGCTGAACGGCATGCAGCGCCGCAATGATCGCTGAGCGCTGCCGGCCCTCCGGAAACTTCGCCACCCAATGATCGATCTCTTGACGGACATGCTCCGACAACATGGCCTTGCCCACCTCTGAGTGCGCGCCGCTGGTGGTGGTGATGCTGTCGCTCATCGGTCGATCTCCCCGAACACGACATCCTGAGTGCCGATCACTGCGACAACGTCCGCAAGCATATGGCCCTGCACCATCTCGTTCATCGCGGCGAGATGCGGGAAGCCTGGGGCACGCACTTTGACGCGATACGGCTTGTTCGCGCCGTCCGAGATCAGATATACGCCAAATTCACCCTTCGGCGCTTCGACCGCCGCATACACCTCGCCTTCCGGCACGGTGTACCCCTCGGTGAACAGCTTGAAGTGATGAATCAACGACTCCATGTCGTCTTTCATCTCGATGCGGCGAGGCGGCACGATCTTCGGGTCGGCGATGGTGACTGGCCCGGGGTTCTCGCGCAGCCACTCGATGCACTGCTCGATAATGCGAGTCGACTGACGCAGCTCCTCCATGCGGACGAGATAGCGATCGTAGCAGTCGCCGTTGGTGCCGACTGGGATATCGAAGTCGAGACGGTCGTATACATCGTACGGCTGTTGCTTGCGCAGATCCCAAACAATGCCGGACCCGCGCAGCATCGGCCCCGAAAATCCGAGCTGCATGGCTCGCTCCGGCGATACCACGCCGATGTTTACCGTCCGCTGCTTCCAGATGCGGTTGTCCGTGAGCAGCGTTTCGTACTCGTCGATGCGGCCCGGAAAGCGCTTGACGAAATCGTCGATGAAGTCGAGCAGCGAACCGCTGCGCGCCTCGTTCATCGCTTTCAGCTCCTTCTCGGAGCGATGCCGCGCCGCCGCGTACTGCGGCATCTGCTCCGGCAAGTCGCGATATACACCGCCCGGGCGATAGTACGTCGCGTGCATCCGCGTTCCTGAGACCGCTTCGTAGCAGTCCATCAGGTCCTCGCGCTCGCGGAAGCAGTAGAGGAACATCGTCATCGCGCCGATGTCCATGCCGTGCGCGCCGAGCCACATGAGGTGATTCAAGATGCGCGTAATCTCGTCGAACATCACGCGGATGTATTGCGCGCGAATCGGCGGCGTGACGCCGAGCAGTTTCTCGATCGCGAGCACGTAGCCGTGCTCGTTGCACATCATCGAGACGTAGTCCAGCCGATCCATGTAGCCGATCGACTGGTTATAGGGCTTGGTCTCCGCAAGCTTCTCGGTCGCGCGGTGCAGCAGGCCGACGTGCGGGTCCGCCTTGTGAATGACCTCGCCCTCGAGCTCGAGCACGAGACGGAGCACGCCGTGAGCAGCCGGGTGCTGCGGCCCGAAGTTGATGGTGAAGCTTTCGATCTCAGGCATTGCTCTGATCCTTGAGCTCGGGCTCGTATCGATGATCATCGCGAATGACCTTCGGCACGAGCGTTCTCGGCTCGATGCTGACCGGCTCGTACACGACCCGGCCCTTCTCGGGGTCGTAGCGCATCTCGACCTCGCCGACCATCGGAAAGTCCTTGCGGAACGGATGACCGATGAAGCCATAGTCGGTGAGCAGACGGCGTAGATCGGGATGCCTGCGGAACAGAATTCCGTACAGATCGAACGCCTCGCGCTCGTACCAGTCTGCGCCGCTCCAGATGCCGGTAACCGAGTCGATCAGGGGCTGCATATCGTCCGGACAATACGCGCGCAACCGCAACCGCCAGTTGTGTGTAATGGACATCAACTGATAAACCACGGCTAGACGGTGCTTGGGTCGGTAGCGAGTCGTATCCTGATCGGTGCGCTCGAGCGGGATGTTATCGTAGCCGCGATGAACGCCACGGCTGAACCCCGTGCCGGTGGCGCTCTCCGTTTGCCATTCGTCCCGGCCATAAACGAGATAATCTACACCAGCGAGATCTATCAACATCTCGAAGCGAAAGGCATCGTCGTCGCGCAAAGTCTGGCAGACTTCGAGCAGCGCCGAGGCGTCGACCTCGTAGGCAAGTTGCCCCGCATTGAGCTCGGCGGACGCCCGCTCGAGCTGACCCGCAAAGCGCGCGTCGATCGTTTCCGCGAGCGCACTGAGTCTTGGCGAAAGCTGTTCAGTTCGCATGTCGTCTCGTCACAACTTATGTTCGCACGGCCGTGCGGCCGGGCGCGGTTCGCGCCGCCCGCCCGAATTCGTCAACGTGCGATCGAATGGGTACGCCGGATCTTCTGCTGCAGCTGGATGATTCCGAACAGCAGCGCTTCGGCCGTCGGCGGACAACCGGGCACGTAAACGTCAACGGGGACGATGCGGTCGCAGCCGCGGACGACAGCATACGAGTAATGGTAGTAACCGCCGCCATTCGCGCACGAGCCCATCGAGATGACCCACCGCGGCTCCGGCATCTGGTCGTAGACCTTACGCAGCGCGGGCGCCATCTTGTTGACGAGCGTGCCGGCAACGATCATCACGTCCGACTGGCGCGGGCTCGGCCGAAAGATGATGCCGAAGCGATCGAGATCGTAGCGGGACGCACCCGCGTGCATCATCTCCACGGCGCAGCAGGCAAGCCCGAATGTCATCGGCCACAACGAGCCGGTGCGCGCCCAGTTCACGAGATTGTCGACTTGAGTGACAACGAAGCCCCGTTGCATGACCTCCGGGACATCGAAGGGCAGATCTCTGTCGGCTGCCGGACGAGCTGCTTCCGTGCTCAATCCCATTCCAGCGCTCCCTTCTTCCATTCATAGATGAAGCCCACCACGAGCAGCGTCAGAAAAACGCCCATCGCCGCGAGGCCGAAGATGCCGATCGCATCGAGCGATACGGCCCAAGGGAAAAGAAACGCGATCTCGAGATCGAAGATGATGAAAAGAATCGCGACCAGGTAGTAACGTACGTCGAACCGTTGACGTGTGTCCTCGAACGGTTCGAAGCCGCACTCGTATGCCGAAAGCTTTTCGGCATCCTTGCTGCCGCGGCCGAACGCAAAGCCGGCGAAGAGCAGTACTGCGCCGAGCACGCCGGCCACGCCCAGGAAGATCAGGACTGGCAGGTAGTTTGCAAGCATACTTGTTGTCTACAGCGTAAGTACTGCCGCCGCCGTACGGGCGGCGACAAAAAATCGACCGATGGATAGCCGGCCGTGCAGAAGTGACCGGCCTTGGCCGATCAGCCGGCGCGAATTGTATCAATTCGGCGTGGGCGAGTCTTGTCGTAATAGGTGGTGCGGATGGTCGGACTCGAACCGACACGGCTTGCGCCACTGCCCCCTCAAGACAGCGTGTCTACCAATTCCACCACATCCGCGTGATGCGCTTTATTCGAGGTCTTCCTAAGGCGGCGCTCCGTCCCCGGGCACTCCCGGCACGTCCGAAGGGGGCGTATTGTCCGGGACTGTGGGCGGCGAATCTAGATCCCGCAACGTCGGCGGGCGGCTGATTTCCGACGCCGGCTGCGTCGTGCCGGGCTGGGAGCGCTCGAGTATGCTTTGCGGCGCCGTGGGCGTATTCGCAAAGAATGCTAACGTGAGGCTCGTGACGAAGAATGTCGTCGCGAGCACTGCGGTAGCCCTCGATAGGAAGTTCGCCGAGCCGCGCGCACCGAAGACGGTGCCCGACGCGCCGGCGCCGAACCCCGTGCCCGCGTCCGCCCCCTTGCCGCGTTGCAGCAAGACAAGCGCGACGATCATCAGGCACGTGAGCACGTGGAGGATCAATATGATCGATTGCAACATTCGCCCGTTCCGCCCGCCGCCTTCAGTTTGAGACAGCCGCGCCGAAGATAGTCAAAAATTCGGATGCTTCCAGCGACGCGCCGCCGATCAGGCCGCCGTCGATATCTTCCCTGGCAAACAAATCAGCGGCGTTGGCGCCTTTGACGCTGCCGCCGTACAGGATGATTAAGCTGGCCGCGATTGTAGCATCTCGCGCGGCGAGCATCCGCCGAATTTGCGCATGAACATGTTGCGCCTGCTCAGGAGACGCCGTCTTGCCCGTGCCAATCGCCCATACCGGCTCATATGCGACCACGGCATTTGCGAACGCGGCGACATCTGCCGCGTCGAGCACGGCGCTCAGTTGCCGCTCGACCACTGCATCGGTTCGATCCGCTTCGCGCTCTTCCAGCGTCTCGCCGACGCATAAGATCGGCGTGAGCCCGGCGTCCTGCGCCGCTTGGAACTTCGCCGCCACGAGCTCGTCCGTATCGCCGAACAGCGTGCGTCGCTCGGAATGCCCGACGATCGCATACGTGCAACCGACGTCCTTCAGCATGGCGCCCGAGACTTCGCCCGTGTACGCACCGCTGTCGATTCGCGCGGAGACATCCTGCGCCCCGAGCCGGATACTGGAGCCGGCCAACCGATCGGCCACGCTCTTCAGGTACGGATACGGGGGGCACAGCAACATTGCTGCCGAGCCGCTTTGCGAACCCACGCCGCTCGTCAACGCATCAACCAGCGCGCCGCTCGCCGCCAGCGAGCCGTGCATTTTCCAATTACCGGCGACCAGCTTGCTGCGCACAGGGTTCATAATCGAAATCTCGGCATTGCGGGGCCGAGAGCTTAAGTGTCGACCGTCGGAGAATCAACGGTTGCGGACGCCGCGCGCACCGAATCTGCGATCGACAACGCATGCGCCTGAACCGCGGCCGCGTCCTCGCCCTCGACCATGACGCGGACGACCGGCTCCGTGCCGGAAGCGCGCAGCACGACCCGGCCGCGCGGGCCGAGCGCCCTCGTCACGCCTTCAACGGCGGTTTGGATCTCGGGCGTGCCCTCGAGATCGAGCGGCCCCTCCACGCGGATGTTCAGCAGCGTCTGCGGCAGCTGCGGCATTCCGCCCGCCAGCTCACTCAAGCGCTTGCCGGTGCGGCGCATGACCGCAAGCACCTGTAGCGCGGTAATCAGCCCGTCGCCCGTAGTGGTCTTATCGAGGCAGACGATGTGGCCCGAGGCTTCCCCGCCGAGCATTCCGCCGTGCTCCTTCAACATCGCGAGCACATGGCGATCACCCACCTTGGCCCGCCGGAAGTCGACGCCGAGCTCGCGAAGCGCAAGCTCTAGACCGAGATTACTCATGACCGTGCCAATCACGGGGCCGCGTAGGCTGCCCGTTTCGAGCCGATCGCGCGCGAGGATATAGACGAGCCGATCGCCATCGACGAGACTACCGCGCTCGTCGACCATCACGACACGATCGCCGTCGCCGTCGAGGGCGAGCCCCACATGCGCACGCACGCCCGCAACGGTGAGCTTCAGCAGATCCGGTCGGGTCGAGCCGCAGTTGTCGTTGATGTTCCGCCCGTTCGGCGAGCAGCCGACAGGCACGACCTCGGCGCCGAGCTCCGCGATCACGCGCGGCGCCACCTTATAGCCGGCGCCGTGCGCGGCATCCACGACGATCTTGAGCCCGTCGAGCGTCATACCGGCCGGAATCGTGCCGCGGACGAACGCCATGTAGTCGTTACGTGCGGACGCGGCCTTCATTGCGCGGCCCAGGTTCTCAGATTTACGCGTGACCGGGGTTTCGGCCAGGCCGGACTCGATGGCCGCCTCGAGCGCGTCGGAAAGCTTTTCACCGTCGCCGCCGAAGAATTTGATGCCGTTGTCGTAGTACGGGTTGTGCGAAGCGCTGATGACGATGCCGAAATCCGCGCCAAGCTTCCGGGTCAGATAGGCGATGCCCGGCGTCGGCAGCGGGCCGGTCAGCAGCACGTCGACACCGGCCGCGACGAAGCCCGCTTCGAGGGCCGACTCGAGCATGTATCCGGAAACGCGGGTGTCCTTGCCAATCAGCACTGTGCCGCCCTGCGGCGCAAGCACGTGCGCGGCAGCGCTCGCCAGCCGCAGCGCGAAATCGACGGTCATAGGAACAGTGCCGACAGGACCGCGAATGCCGTCGGTGCCGAAGTAGCGCCTGGTCATGGAACCTCGAGATGACGAAGGCCGGTGGACGCCCTGTCGTCCCCGGCCGTGTTGTGACGCCTAGTGCTGACCGGCCGGGCCGGCCTGGCCGTGCGGACCGCCGAACGCCGGCGCGGGTTGAACATCCGGCTCCGCCGCACGCACCCCGGGCTCGGACGGCTCGTCCCAATCCTCGGGCGGTTTGGGGGTACGACCACCCATGATGTCGCGTATCTGCTCCTCGTTGATCGTCTCGTACTTCATCAACGCCTCCGCCATCATGTGCAGCTTGTGCTCGTTCTCCTCGAGCAACCGTTTGGCGTCGGTGTACGCGGTGTCGATCAACTGACGCACTTCCTCGTCGATCGCGTGCGCCGTGACGTCCGAGACTTGCTTGTGGCGGGTCACGCTGCGGCCGAGGAATATCTCGCCATCATCTTCGGTATAGGTCAGCGGACCGAGGCGATTGGAGAGGCCCCACTTCGTGACCATGTTGCGCGCGATATCCGTCGCGCGCTCGATGTCGTTCGACGCGCCGGTCGTGACGTACTCCGGGCCGAAGATCAGCTCCTCCGCGATGCGGCCGCCGAACAGGCTCTTCATAGAGCTCATCAACCGCTGCTTCGAGTAGCTGTAGCGGTCCTCCTCGGGCAGGAACTGCGTGACGCCCAGCGCACGGCCGCGCGGGATGATGGTGACCTTGTAGACCGGATCGTGATCGGGCACCAGCAG
>CAZFJU010000133.1:0-12079 GCA_964518995.1 uncultured Gammaproteobacteria bacterium | reverse complement strand
TCGTCGCTACAACGTGACCTTCAACATGTCGCTGTAGGGCACGAGACGCGCACCGGCGCGAGCGGGCAGCGGGCTTCCGGTTTCCGCTCGCGGGCCGCTAATATTCGATCCACGCGGTGAAGTTGCGCCATGCGTCAAACGGTCCGTTTCGCTCGTAGCACATCACCTGCTGCATGGGGATCTGTCTCGCGCTGATCGGTCGCGCGATCTCCTGATAGACGAACACGTCGTCGAAACCGGCGTCCGCCGCATCTTGCCGCGTCGCCGCAAAAAACACTTGGCCGATGTGCGCCCAATAAACTGCGCCGAGACACATCGGACAAGGTTCGCAGGTGACGTAGAGGTCGCATCCTTCGAGCTGGAACGCGCCGAGTCTGGCGCACGCGTGGCGGATGGCGACGATCTCGGCGTGGGCCGTCGGATCGTTGACGCTGGTGACGCGGTTCGTGCCCTCACCGACGACCCGCTCGCCCTGGACGACCAGCGCGGCGAAGGGTCCGCCCTGTCCAGCATGGACGTTGTCGACGGCCATCTGCAGCGCACGGTGCATCAGCGACTCATTCACAACCGCCTGCCCGCACGGTGCTCAGCGAACGTGCCACCACTCACGCAGCCGCACACAGCGCTTGCTCTGGTCGAAGTCCAGCACGAAGATGCCGCCAAGCTCGACCGGCGTCCGGCCCGCCACCGTGATGAACTTCGCCGACCAGCTCGCGATGCCGGTGTGGCCGTCGACCGATATCAGCTCGTAGCGAAACTCGACATCCTGCTGGTCGGCAGTCACGCGAACCCAGTAATCGCGCACGCCGGCCGGCCCCTCGAACGGAGCGGAGAACGGCGTCTCGAAGTAGCGGCCGTCCGCCGCGAAGAGCCGCCCAGCGGCGTCTCCGTCCTTCTGCTCCCATGCGCGCTTGTAGCCGGCGAGCCACGCCTCGAGATCGGCCCTGGAGATTGCGACAGCGTCTTGAGCCATGGCCCGGTCACCTTGCTGCGGAAGGATCTCCGATTATGAAGGATCAACCTGCCGTTATGGGAGACGGTCAGAACCGGGCATGCTTACGATTGCACTCGTCCCGGTGCGCATTCAGCTTCTGCGACGCAGCCGTCGCGGCCGCCGAGTATTCCTCTGGCGTCAGCCAGTCGAGATGCCGGTCCGGCCGGGACGCATCGGCGGGCGTCACACGGTTGGCGTCCGCCGCATGCGCCGCATGCATCGCGGCAATATCTGCATTGAGCTCCGCAAGTTGCTCCGGCGACCACGTGTTCATGTCCCGCTTACGCTCCACCGCGGCGGCCATCTCGCCCCAGAACGATACTTCCCGCATGCAGGCGACCAGCGGAGCCATCCCATCGGCACAGCCGGCTCCCAACGCGCCGCAATCCCGTGAGCTCCGACCTTGGGCCCGCTGTTGCCGTAGCCCGCTAAACACGCCGCCCCGCGGCGTCGGCGCGGGCGCTGCCTCGGCGGTGGGAGCCGGCTCGCCATCGCCCGCGGAACGGCTCGAGCCCGGCTCGCACGGAACGGGCGCAGCGTTACGGTCGGCATTGATGCCAAGCCGACTCAGCAGCCGCCTGCCCCCTCGTCTCAATCCCTCCTCGACCGCCTGATTCGCGATCGCGGCTCCGACACAATCGGGATTCTCGATCACCGCTCCGACCACGCCCGCGGCGACGTCGTCGTCCGCTGATGCCGCGTGGGCGATGAGGAAGCAAACCGAGAGGGCGGCCGCCCACCCTCCGCACCGATCCGACATACGCATTGTGCAACTCCCTGGTTTCGTATTTGGCCTTTTCCCGTGATCGAGCGATGTACGCTCGGCCGTTCACGGGGTCGTCCGAAGTGATTCTGCGAGCACAGGGCGGTTAACGAATCTCCCAATTGGGAGATGCGGGAGCGCGGCTCCTGTTCGCCCCCAGGCCGGCAGCCACACCCGGCACGCGCGATCCAGTGCAACCACGCGCTTGGCCGTGCCGCAGCGGGCTGCTATCGTCCCCGCACGCGTGCGTTCCCCCGTGCGCCGCTGCGATCTCTGGGCCGATGACATCACTCCCGCACGCCGCTTCGCTGATATCGGTCGCGACAGGGCTCGCCCTTGCAGCCGGCTTCGCCCGAGCTGCAGCGGAGTCGGATGGCAGCGCCGCGACCGCTGCTGCACTGCCGACATTGATCGTCACGCCGGATTGGCGCCCGGCGGCCGCGCACACCGTGCCGAAATCGATCAGTAGCGTCTCCGGCGCGGAGCTCGATTCGGCAGCGATCCACCATACGATCGACCTGCAGTATCGGGTGCCCGGATTCGTGTTCCGGACCAACTCGGTGCTCGGCCAACCGTACCTGCGCGGCGTCGGCACGGAGATCATCTCGGCGGGCGCCGAGTCGAGCGTCGCAACGTTTATCGACGGCGCGTACATGCCGCGCGCCTACCATACGATCGTCGACTTCTTCGACGTCGAACGCGTCGAGGTGATTAAAGGTCCGCAGGCCGTTCACCTCGGACGCAACGTCGTCGGCGGCGCCGTCAGCGTGCATACCCGCGCTCCGGGCGACACGGCCGAAGGCTATACCGAGATCACGGTTGGCAACTACGCGCAGCGGCGCTTTCGCGCAGCCGCCAATCTGCCGCTCAACGGCACACCCCTGAGCTTTCGCGTCGCCGGGTCGCGTGCCGTGCGCGACGGTTACGTCGAGAATGTTCAGCTCGGCATCCGGGAGAACGACGAGGATCACCGCGCGTGGCGCGCGAAGATGCGCTACTTCCCGCGCGAGTCGTTGGAGCTCATCGTCGATGCCGAGCGTCAGCGGGAAGACAGCTCTCGAGCGCTCGGCTCGCAGCCGATGATCGGTGTCGGCGTCAACGGCGGCATCGCGCACGGCGGCGTCGTGCCGCCGAATCCTCGGCAAGTCACCGAAAACACGGCGCCGCAGATCGACATCGCGTCGGAGCGCTACGGCGCGCGACTCATCTGGCAGCGCGAACGCTTCATGCTTCGCTCGCTGACGACGTACCTCTCGACCGCCGCAGACCTCGCGCTAGACCTCGACGGCACGAACGCCGACTTCGCGGCGAACTTCCCTTCGGGCCGCTCGCGTTCGGTGACCCAGCAGCTGCGGATCACGTCGGCGACCGACACCCCGCTCGACTGGACCCTCGGCGGATTTCTGCTCGACGAAGACGGCCGGCAGATTCTCGACACGCACCTGCCGATCAACGGTACGCGCAGCTATCCGGACGCACAGATCGACACCACCTCGCGCGCCGTGTTCGGCGAGCTCGGTTACCGGGTGGGCCGGTGGCGAGCACGGGTCGGCGCACGCTGGAACGACGATACACGCCGGATCAATCTCGCCCGCACCGTCACCAGCACCGCGGGCACCGCCATGACCGCGCAACGGGAACAGCGCACGTGGCGCGCCGCGACACCGGAGCTCGGCGCGGACTTCATGCCCCGCACCGGCCGGCTCTATTACGTAAACCTCGCGCGCGGACACAAGCCCGGCGGCTTCAATACCTCATCGGTGCAGCCGCCGTTCGAATCCGAGCGACTCGATGCAGTCGAGCTCGGTCTGAAGGCAACGCTCGCAAACGGAGGGATGCGCGTCGACGCCGCGCTCTTCCATTACGACTATCGCGACATGCAGCTCGATACGCCGCCAAACGATGCCGCGCTCGGCACGTTCCCGATCGTGATCAACGCCGCCGAGGCATCGCTGACCGGGCTCGATCTCGACGTGCGGTGGGTGCTGAGTACCGGCTCCTTCATCTCGCTAAGCGCCCTATGGCTGGACGCCGTCTTCGACGAGTTCGTGTCCATCGACCCGAACAATCCTACGATCGAACCGAATCGCGCCGGCAGCCAGCTGCCGCAGGCTCCGCGTCTGTCCACGAACGCCCGCTTCGAGCATGCGTGGACTATTGCCGGAGGCGAGCTCGTCCTCGGTGCCGAATATCGCCGCCAGTCAACGATGTCGTTTAGCCTGTACTCGGACCCGGCGCTCGTGCAGCGGGGCTATGGCCTGCTGAGCGCCTCGCTCGCGTATAGGGGAGCGCGCGAGCGCTGGTACGCCGAGATCTACGCGCGCAATCTTACCGACGAGCTGTACGCCGAGACGATTCTACGCCGCGACCCGACGAGCGGCGTCAAGCGTTTCTGGGGCGCCCCGCGCACTGCCGGATTGCGCCTCGGTTATCGCTGGTAGAGGTGTCGGCGCCATCACGCGGCAACGTCGGCAGGCGAGAGCTTCTGCCCGGCCCGCACCAGCGATACGAACGCGCCGGCCATGACATACATGATCAACGAGTAGACGGCCGCGGGCACAGCCATTGCCGGCGCACCGAGCACGCCGGCAGCAATCGCAATGGATGTGCCGCCGCTTTGCATGCCGATCTCGATCGTGATCGCGCTCCGTTGGCGCTCCGAGAGCCCTGCGATCGACGCGGCGCCGAAGGCGCCCGCCATGCCGAGCACACATAGCGTGAGCGCGGCCGGGCCGGACGACGCAAACATCTGCGGCAGCGCGGCCCTTTCGCGCCACACGAGCACGCCGATCAGCGCGATCAGAAGCATAATCGAGCCGCGTGCGATATAGGGCCGCACTGCTGCCGCGGCAGGCGAGTAACGGCGCAACGCCATGCCGAGCAGCGTGGGCAGCAGAATCGTCGCCGCGATCGCTTCGGATGTATCCGCGAACGAAATTGCGACCGGCATTCGCTCACCGGCAAATGTCTGGGCGGCGAAGCTGACGTATGCCGGCACCGTCAGCACCGGCACCACCTTGCTCACTGCGGTCAACGCAACGGACAACGCAACATCCCCGCGCGCGAGATACGTAAACATGGTCGATGTGGAGGCAGACGGGCTGGCGGCGAGCAATACGAGCCCAATGGCGAGAGCGGGCTCGAGCCGAAACATCACCGCGAGCGCGAAGGCGAGCAACGGAAAGCCGACGAACATTCCGAGCAAACCGATCGCTGCAGCAAGCGGCGCGCTGGCCACGGCGCGAAAATCCGCCGGCCGCAGGCTCATACCGACGGCGAGCATCATCATGGCGATGACAATCGGCAGCAAGACATCGATCGGGAGGCCGGCTTCCAACGTTGACTTTGTCCAGTTTGGTGTTCTTTTATACGCGCGAGGCGTAAGGCCGCCCGCGAGAATGCGGCAATCCGCGAAGCATAAACGGAATGACGTGCCGGATGGATACGATCATCGATCTCGCCTACTCCGCCGCAGTGGATCCGGGCGCCTGGCCGCGAGCCATGCGCTCGATATCGCGGCACTACAACGCGATCGCGACAGGCATTTACGTGGGTGACCTCGCCGCCCGCGATGTCGGCCTGATCTCGTTGTGCGGAATCTCGACGTCTTATGTCAAGAGCTACGTCGATCATTATCTCTGTGACAACCCTTGGACGCTCGATGCGATGCAAGCGGTCGGACGCATCCGTAACGACGGATCGCTGGATGAGTATCACCGCCAACCGGGCTACTACCGCAGTACCGCCCTGTTCAACGAATGGATGAAGCCGCAAGACTTCATCTACACGTTAGGGGTGAACCTCTCCGCGGCAGGAGAGCGGCAAACGAAACTGTTCGTGTATCGGCCAGAAAGTGCCGGGCCCTTTACTGCGTCCGAGACCGCACGGTTCCAGAGCCTCGTACGACACTTGATCACGGCCGTGAGAGTCGCCGAGCGCTTCGCCGCCGCGCGCGCGGAAGCGGGCGAGCTTCGGCACGTGCTGGATCGGTTGCGCTTCGGTGTCATCTTGCTCGCGGACGACGGCCGTGTGCTCGAAGCGAATGCGTTCGCCGCGCAGCTAATCGGGCAGCGCAACGGGTTGACCGTCATGCACGGGCAGCTGCGAGCCACTCGTCGCTCGAGCACAACGGCATTGACGAAAGCTGTGCGCGCAGCCATCGCGGTGTCAAGCCGGCCGGATGCACCGGCTCCTCAGCCCTGCTATGTCGACCGGGGCGACGGTGCGCCGCCGCTGTCGGTGCTGGCATTACCGCTGCCGAAGGGTAGCGATCCGTTCGATGTCCGGCGGGCCGCCGTCGCGCTGCTCGTTACCGACCCCGGGGTGGAGGCCCAGGTGCCAATCGAGCGTCTGCGCCGACGCTTTCTGCTGACCCGCTCCGAAGCGCGTCTCGCGGCCGCCCTGATGCAGGGGTTGACGCTACGTGACGCCGCCGATCAAGCCGGGCTGACCTATGAAACGGCGCGTTGGTATATCAAGTCCACGTTCCAAAAAACCGGCGCAACGCGCCAAGCGGATCTCGTCCGGCTGCTGCTATCGGATCCAGAGCTGTTGATGCCGGAATAGTCAGATCGTCAGCGCGCAAACGCCCAATGCTTGCTGCCGACGAAGTTCAGCGCCGTCGTGACCGCCGTGGCCACGAACCACGCAAGCCCGACCGCCAAGCCGAGCCGGTCGACGAGGACCGCAACGCCCAAGCTTCCCAACGCGAGACTGAACAGGTTCAATGCGACGAAACGCTGGACTTGGCCCGATGCAGGCGGCACCTTGAAAGTCCAAGCTCTGTTCAGGAAGAATCCGTTAGTCACGCCGGCGCTGTAGCCGCCGGCTGTAGCGACCGCGGCCGCGTGCGACGCCGTCAAAGGTATGCTCTCGACCGCGGCGGCCGCTCCGCCAGAAAGCCAGGAGAAAATCCCACGGAACACGGCATAGTTGATCGCGAGGCTGATCAAGCCGACGGCGATGAACTTGAGTGGTTCGCGCCAATCCATGGCGTTAGGGGTAGCGCCTCCAGCAGCTCAGATAGCAGCGCGCGAGCGCTCGGCTTCTTACCGGACTCTCGACACGCACCAGCAGACAGCCGATCGCTCGGCGTCCGAATGATCTCATGGAGTCGCGGCCTCGTCCGGCGTCGCGTGCTCGGACGGCTCGACGCGCTGCCCGCGATGACGTGCAACGGTGCGCGTAATCTCCGCGCCGAAGAAGAAGATCAGCGCAGCGTAATAGACCCAGACCATGAACACGACCACCGAACCGGCGGCACCGAAGACCGAGCCAATGCTGGCTTGGCCAAGATAGAGCCCGATCAAATATCTTCCGGCGAGGAGCAGTAAAGATGTGATGATGCTGCCGAGCCAGACGTTGGACCAGGCGATCTTCGCATCGGGCAGATATTTGAAGATCAT
Source organism: uncultured Gammaproteobacteria bacterium (assembly GCA_964518995.1). Classification (GTDB taxonomy): domain Bacteria; phylum Pseudomonadota; class Gammaproteobacteria; order Steroidobacterales; family Rariloculaceae; genus ZC4RG20. Next base: position 4,917 of record CAZFJU010000133.1, on the reverse strand, counting down.
CGCAATCAACAGCGTCGCAAACCCGAACGAGACCAACGTATTCACGAAGCGCCACCAGCCGACCGTCGTGAAGCCGAGGGTGTCGAGATACCCCTGCAGCGCAGCGAGAATCGCACCCGCGACCAGCGAGATCATCAGTAGAAACCCGAGGCTCAGGATCAGCGCGAACGACAGCACCCGATGGCGCAAGAAGCCTAGAAACGCGTTTTCAGGGGCCGCTTCGACCTGCCAGACGTGGTTAAGCGCGCCCTGGAGCTGCGCGAATACGGTGGTCGCGCCGAACAACATCAGGCTCCCACCGAGCACGATCGAGAGGACGTCCTGGTCGAGCCCCTCGGCATTCTCGATGACCGTGCTCACGAGAGCTGCGCCCTCCTCGCCCGTCAACGTACCGACTTGAGAGACCAGCTCGTCGCTAACCACGCCTTCGCCGAAGAAAAACCCCGCAATGCCGATCACGATCAGCAGCAACGGCGCCATCGACAGCAGCGAGTAGTAAGAGAGCGCGGCGGCGAGGCGAAGCGGCTCATGGCCGATGAAAGACCTGAACGAGTCGACGAAGATACTCCAGGTCGTCTTTAACGCCTGGAGCGGTAAGCGCATCCGCGGCCGCCCGCTTCGCTAGCCCCCAAACGCATCTTCGTAGATCGGCTGCGGTGTTTCGAGCGTGCTCGGCGGCAGAATCGGATACTCCACCCTCGGCTGCTCCCCGGTCAGCGTCCGGAGGAAGTCGGCAATGCGTTGCGCTTCGTCATCGTTCAACGTCTGACCAAGCTGCGCGCTTCCCATAATGCGCACGGCTTCCGCGAGGTCCCATACCTGGCCGCTGTGGAAGTACGGTGCTGTGAGCTCCACGTTGCGGAGCGGGCTCGCGCGAAATACATACTCATCGGATGGCGTCTCGGTAATCGCGAAGCGGCCCTTGTCCGTTTCCGGCAGCAGCTCGGCGCCCGGTCGCGCAATCACGCCGAACGGGAAATACGACTGCCCGCCGAGATTGACGCCGTTGTGGCACGTCACACAGCCCCGGGTCATGAACAGCGACAGCCCTTCCAGCTCTTCACTGGTCAGCGTGTCTTCACCGGCGAGGAAACGGTCGAAACGCGAGTGCGGCGTCAGCAGCGTGGTTTCGAACGCTTCGATCGCGAGCGCCATGTTCTCGTAGCTGACGGCCTCGTCGCTATCGGGAAAGGCCTGCTCGAAGGCGTCCACATAGGCCGGGATGCTCTGCAGCGTCGCGACGACCCGCTCGGGCGTATTGTTCATTTCCACCCCGGCCTCCACCGGGCCGGTCGCCTGCTCCATCAAGTCCGCTGCACGGCCGTCCCAGAACTGAGCGATATTGAACACGGCGTTGAAGGTCGTCGGTGCGTTGCGCGGCCCCTTCTGCCAGCCGTGCCCGATGGAGGTCGGCACGTTATCGGCCCCGCCGGTGCCGATCGCATGACAGCTGTTGCAACTGATGAAGTGGCTGCGGGAAAGACGCGGCTCGAAGTACAGCATACGCCCGAGCTCGACTCGCTCCGGCGAAATCGTTCGACCGCGCACTTCCGACACCTGCTCCGGAATCGGCTCGAACAATTGGTTGGCCATGCTGCGCGATTGCTCTGCATTGATGTCGGACTGCCCTTGCTGAGCGAGCGTCGACGTGCCCAACGAAACGACTGCGCAGAAAGACAATATGGCGAATGTACGCATGACTATTCCCTGGTCAGATCGAGTCCGAATGCCGTTCGGGCCGGCCGAGCGGCACAACAAGGCCTTAACCGGAAAGGTAGCGACGCCGCGCGAAGATTGCGAGCGATCTGCGGCCGCGAGTCATAGGTATGCGCGCCAGTTGACCTACGCGCGCGGCCGAGCGGACCCCAAAATAGTGTCAATCCAGAACAGGTAGACCAAGCAGCTTCGCCGGGTTCTCCTTGAGCATGATCTCGAGCTCACGCTCAGTGAAGCCGTGTTCACGGAACGCGTCCGCCGCCAGCACGAGACCCTCGAGATGATTGAGCATCGGCCCGTCATCGCCTTCCGGACCGCGACCCTGCCCCCGATCGCTCGTCAGCACGAAGTGCTCGGGACCGATCTCTCGTATCTTGGACGTGCGATCCTCGATCATCTCCGGCAACCGGGTAAACCCCGAAACCACTTCGAGATACGCGCCCATTTCCGCCGCACGCTTCATCTGCTCTACATTCATCCCAACCGAATCGAGCATCGGATGAGTGACCATGACCTCAAGGCCGAGCCGGCGCGCTTCTTCGACGATCAGCAGCACGTCCTCGGGAGAGTTATGGCCGGTCGCCAGCACGACCCGGCCTTCGCTTATGCGAGTCTTACCGGAGGTCTCCGCAACCGCCGCGATCACCGCCTTCGCTTCGGGCAACAGCTCGCCATCGCGCGCAACCGGGATGAAATCGCGGTCGTTGCCATGGTTGCGGACGTAGTGCTCTGCGTCCCACGTCGGCATCCATACGATCCGCCCCCAGCCGCCCTTTACGTCTGCCATCTGTCGCACGGCGTGCGGATTCAGCCCACCAGTGGCGAAATTCGTGCCGAGCCCGCCGAACACCTCGAGATCCGGATAAAGCTTACGCACGAGGTATGCCGAATCCGCCGACTGGTCGTAATGCTGTTTGATAACGAATCCGCGCATCCCTGCGGCCTGGGCCAGCTCGGCCAGGTCGAGCACGTCGATCGAGCGGCCGGCGTTGAACGGCCCATAACCATCGGGATCGAGATGCGCATGCAGATCCAGCGCGCCGATGAGGATCTGATCGTCCGGCACCTCTGCGGCGGATTCCCCGGGCTGCGCGTGGGCGCCCAGGATCGACAAGTGCGCTGCCAGCAGCAGCGCGCAGCTCGTGACGGCCACGCCGCGAGTTTGTGCAAAGACCCTACAACGGATAAATGTTTTTACGCTCATGATCCTATACCGCCTGGTTATTCTTTGTTGCACAAGAAGCGCCCGCTCGTTCAGTTGCGGTGCTCGGAAAACGTCCACGCGAAGCCTAAAGGCATTAGGACCTCGCCCGAGGTGGCGGCGCGGCGCCGAAGCACATCGTAGATCGAACAGGTTCTTTGGCCTGCACCGGTCGAGCGGTGACTCCGGCCGCGCGAAAGATGCTCCGCAGCACTTTTACAGACGACCTAATAGTGGCGCATACAATAAACTACTCTTCTAATCTTATCGACAGTCGTGACATACTGCACCCGGGAACCTTGAGGCCATTGGCGCCTCGGGGGTTTTAACATGCGCCTAGAACCGCAGCGATCCGGGAGAGTTCATGCCGACGAATAACGTGTCAATGATTTTGAGCGGGTCCGCATCACGCGCGGCCACTGCCCCACTCTCGCCCCGGCCGCTTATCGACAGAGCCGCGCGGCGGGCGTCGGCGCTCGGGCTTATTGGCGCGAGCATGGCGGCGAGCATAGTTCTTACCGTGCCTGCCCATGCCGAGGTCATGATCATCTTCGTCGACGGCACCGAGCGCGCCGTCAATTCGCCCAATCGCGGCGAAGCCGGTCGCGCGGCGTGGTCGTCCGCCGTCACAGCGCGGGGCGGCGAGATCGCGACCGACGACTTCAATGGGGTCAACATCGATGTGCCGGTCGACACCGTCACCTCGGTCGGCAACTTCAGCGTCTATTTCCAGCAATCCGGCGGATACTCGCCGCAGGCCGGCAACACCTCGCCCGATCCTCATCCCACCGGCATCTTCGTCGGCACGACTGGCACCGGCGGCGGCGCCAACGCTGAAACCATCGAAGGGCTCGAGTTGCGGTTCGACACTGGCGGGCCGGTCACGGAGCAACTCGAGCTGCGGTTCGATCCGCCGATCCGCGCTTGGGCAGCGGACGTCTACTCAGTGGACGGCGTCGGCTTCGGCGAGGACGGCAGCCCTACCAGCAACGACCACACTACATTGCATGTGCTGGACTACTCGCTCGATCTGACAGAAATTCTTCCTTACGCAGGCAGCGGCTACATGGGCTTTTTCGGCATCGTTTCCGATGCGCCGTTCGATACGATTTCGTTCACGGCCGAAGGCGACGGGGACCGATTCCGGCTCGACAACGTGTCCATCGCCGAGTAGGCGCGCTACGCTCGGCGCACCAGGTTCGGCGGTTGCTGGACGGGGCTGCGAGGAGTTTCTATCCTTCGGGCGATTAATCCTCGGAGCCCCCATGCGCCACTTCTTCCCCGCCGTGAGCGTTCCGCTCGCCTTACTCGCCCTCGCCCCTTCATACGGCCAGGAGGGTCAACCTACCCCCGAGACCGACGAGCGGGGGCCGGCCGCCGTCGACGCGGCACGGCTGCTCACCGCAGACGACGAGCCGGGCCAATGGCTCTCGTACGGCCGCACGTACGACGAGCAGCGCTACAGCCCGCTCGAGCAAATCCGTGCAGACAACATCGCGGAGCTCGGGCTCGCATGGTATGCGGACATCCCGCTGAATCGCGGCCAGGAGGCCACGCCCATCGTCGTCGATGGCGTGATGTATCTATCCTCGTCGTGGAGCAACGTGTTCGCCTACGATGCCGCGACCGGCACCGAGCTATGGCGCTACGACCCGGAGGTGCCGCGCGAGTGGGCGGTCAACGTCTGTTGCGGCGTCGTGAACCGCGGCGTCGCCGCATGGAACGGTAAAATTTACGTCGGCACACTGGACGGCCGGCTCGTCGCGCTCGATGCAGGCACCGGGGGCGAGGTCTGGAGCGTGCTGACGATCGATCCTAGCCAACGCTACTCGATTACCGGCGCCGTGCGGGTCGTCAAGGGCCGCGTGCTAGTCGGCAACTCGGGCGGCGAGTTCGGCGTGCGCGGCTATGTGTCCGCATACGATGCCGAGACGGGCGCGCTCGATTGGCGATTCTGGACGGTGCCCGGGAATCCGGCCGATGGCTTCGAGAACGAGGCC
>CAZFJU010000132.1:7016-12093 GCA_964518995.1 uncultured Gammaproteobacteria bacterium | reverse complement strand
TGAACGTCCAGGCCGCCAACAGCGCCCCGGTGCTCGACGGGCCGATCACCCCGAGTGTGCAAGAGGCTCGTTCGCGACAGCCGTACAGCTTCAATGCCAGCACGTTCTTCAGTGACCCCGATGACGATACGCTAAGCTTCTCGGCCGAAGGTTTGCCGGCAAGCTTTTCGATCAACTCTGCATCCGGCGTCATCTCGGGCACCCCAACGGACGCCCAGGAAGGCAGCTATACCGTCACCGTCCGCGCATCGGACGGCAGTGCCTCGGCGTCCGGCCAGTACACACTGAATATCGTTGTCATCGACGAGCCGCCCGTGCTGCCGGATCCGCCGCCGGTATTGACGACGCCGGAAGACACGCCGCTCGAGATCACCGCGACGATGCTCAACGCTCAGGACGAAGACCCTAGCGCGCTCACCGTCATTCTGACTCCGCCGCCGGCCAGCGCGAGCTTCACGATTGCAGGCAATGGCCGGACCGTTGTTCCCGCCCAGGACTTCAATGGCACAATCCGGGTCGAAGCGCGCGTGCGCGACGCCAATGCAACCAGCAACGCCGTAATGGTGACCATCAACGTGACGCCGGTGAACGATGCGCCTCGCATCGACAGCGTCCCGGAGCAAAGCGCGAGCGAAGGCATCCCGTTCCAACTCGCGCTCGCTAACTTCGTCACCGATCCGGAAGGCGATACGCTCGTGTTTTCGGCCACCGGCTTGCCGCCCGGTCTGACCATCGACGCCGCAAGCGGGTTGATCGCGGGAACGCCCGCCGTGCTCGGATCCGCCGGCGTCCACAGCGTTCGCTTCACGGTCAGCGACTCGTCGGACTCCTCCGCCGCGACGTTCACGCTGCGAGTCACTGCGGCCGGTCACGCCGATCTCGCGGTGACGGCCGCCGTCACGCCGAACCCTGTTCTCGCCAGCTCGCCGGCGACGTTTTCGTTCACCGTTACAAACGGGTCGAGCGTCGATGTCGGCAACGCCGCACTCGAAATCCGCTTCGACGCGGGCGCACCCTTTACGATCGCGTCGGTCGACGATGCCGGCTGCTCGATCGAGCGCGGCACCAATGCCGTGGTCGTGCGCTGCGCCATCGCCGGGCTTACTGGAACCGCCAGCCGCACGATCAAGGCGACGGCCCGCGCCCAGCAAGCCGCGGAGATTCATGCGGCGGCGACTATCACGATTACCGACCTCGTGCCGATCGACGATATGGACGACAACGACTCGGCCTCCGTGACGCTGATCGTCGCGAGCAGCCTCGGCAGCGGCCCGGCCCAGCGGCTCAGCGCGCCGGGCGTACAGGCGCTCGCCGCAGGCGACTTCGACGGCGACGGTCACGACGACCTCGCGGCTGCGATGGGCCCTGGCCGGCCGGTATTGGTTTTCTTGAACCGCCCCGCCGCGGACAACGCCGCACGACTCGCGTTCGACCCGACTCCGATCGCGGTCAGCGGGCCGATGGACGCGGTAGACATCGCCGCGGCAGACCTCAATGGCGATGGCTCCGTCGACCTCGTCGTCGCCAATGCCAATGGGACACATAGCGTGCTGCTCAATAGCGGCGGCGGAAGCTTCATGCCGACGCCGCTGGCCGGCGGCGCGGACAGCACAGCCGTCGCCGTTGCCGATGTGGACGGCGACGGTCGGCTCGACATCGCCTTCTCAGGACGCGGCACGGGCGCCAACGTCGTGTTCCGCAATACCGGCGGCGGACGCTTCCGGGCAGTCAGAACCGGCATCAGCGGCGCCTCCGGTGATATCGCCGCCGCCGACGTTCTGGCCGGCGGTCCGCTCGAGCTCGTCTACGCCCGAGAGGGCGCCAACGCGGCCGTCGTGAGCTTCGCAAGTGGTGCGCCCCAAGTGTTCGAGGTCGCGACCGGCGCCGGCTCATCCATCGCGGCCGGCGATTTCGACGGCGACGGTCGAGCCGATCTCGTGCTCGGCCGACGCAGCGGGGAACCGGCGACCGACGAGGTGTTCCTGAACACATCGAATGCGGCGCCGTCATTCTTTCCCGCGGCGCAGCTCGCCCGAGCTCCGACTGCGGCGGTGCTGAGCGGCGATTTCGACGGCGATGGACGCTCCGACATCGTCGTGATCTCCACGGTCGGCGGCCATCGGATCTTCCGGAATAGCAGCGCCGCGAACGTCGCGTTCGTGCTCAATGCCGAGCAGTTCGCTACCACGACCGCCAGCGCGGCCGTCGCAGGACATCTGAATGGCGATGGACGGCCCGACGTGGCGGTCGCGGAGGCCGAAGGGATTGCCGTATTCCTCAACGATGGTCGCGGCAATCTTGGCCGGGGCGATGTCACGGCGCCGCGGCTGACGCTGGTCGGCGAGCCCACGGTCACCGTAATCATCGGCGAGACCTACGTCGACGCGGGCGCGACCGCGGCCGACGATATGGATGGCGATATCTCCGACCGCATAGTGGTCGACAACCCCGTCAATGGCGAGGTGATCGGCCGCTACACGGTTTCGTACAATGTCACGGATTTGTCCGGCAATACCGCGCCCACCTTGACGAGAGCCGTCGAGGTCAGGGCGCGCGAAGCCGGCGGCGGCGGAGGCGGCGGTGCGATCGGTCTCGTCGGGTTTTGGTCGCTGCTGGCGATCTTCGCCGGGCACATGGCGTTGCGTCACCGTGCGCGTTTACGGAATCCAGATTAGCCAAGCGGCTCGAGCTGGCTGAAAGCCAGGAAGCGAGAATACTGATGCGACAGCGACACGCTTACCTCCCACCGATGCTTCTTGCGCTCGGCGGCACCATCTCGGCGGCGGCTCACGCTTCCGAGCTGAGCTACACCTACGTCGATTTCAGAGTGCTGGCGACCAGCGTGGACGCAGAGGGTATTCAATCCCCCACCCCCGGTCAGACCGTGACGGTTAAGACGCACGACGGCGACGGCATCTCCGTCGCCGGGTCGCTCGCATTACCGGGCAGCTTCTACCTCGTCGGCGCGTTCAACAGCTCGATCATCGACATGGACGCGCACATCATGAGTCCGCTTGCGGAAATCTCGATCGCCGACGAGTTTGACTTGATCACTTCGCGCTTCGGAGCGGGTTACCAGCGCGAGCTCGCGCCCAACTTCGATCTGACCTTCGAGCTCAGCTACGATACCGGCGAGCTCGACTTCGGCAGCCTCGCGGGCGAGGACTTCGACACCGATACATCGGGCGTCGGCGCGCGTCTCGGCTTCCGCTGGAACCCGCGCGAGCCGATCGAGGTGTTCGCATCCGCCGGTCCGTCACCCTATGGCGAGATCGATCTGACCGAGCGCCGCTTCTCGTCTGCGACCATCGTCAACGCGGGTTTGCGCTGGTACTTCTTCCCGGACCTCGGCGTGGGTGTCGACTATCAGAGCGGTGATATTTCGACCGTGACCCTGTCGATGCGCTTCAGCTTCGGCCGCCTGCCGTGGTAACTCTCGCCGACGCGGCTTCTTGCGGCCTCAGCAGTCCCGCCAACAGGAGCGCGCCGGCCACCGAGTAGACCACCGCCGCCCCGGCGAGTATCAGCATCGCACCCAACTTCTGATCGGCGAGCGAAGACACCGCTTCAGCGCCGACATACGGTGAGCTGGTGATCATCGAAAGACAGCCGAGCAGCGTCATGTGCACGGACGTCATAAGCAACGCGATAATGCCCGCTCCCACCCGCTCATATCGCGTCGTCTTGTCGCCGCCGAGAACGGAGACCCAGAGCAGCGCCGATGCAAGGAATACCGTGGCCTGCTCCATCCAGAACAGCCCCGGCTCCGCGCGCACCACCCCTTGAGCCATGGGCGTATGCCACGCCCAGACGACGCCGGCCTGGATCAGGGAGAGCCCAAGCGGAGAAAGGCCGCGCGGCCACCAGCCCACCGGATCGAATCTCGATCCTGCCATGCTCAACGCGAGCAGCGGCGCAGCGATCGAGACGAGCGTGACATGCAGCGCGGCCTGCGCTGCGAACTGCTCGAGAGCGAGGGCGGGAAGCGGGCCGAGCCAAGCGGCCGCCATGATGGTGCACGCGGCTAGCAATACTCCGCCCCTCGCGCGCTCATGAAGCACCGGTGCCGTCATTGTATGAACCGCAGCGGATCGACCGCTTCGCCGTCTTGCAACACTTCAAAATGCAGATTTGGCCCGGTTGCCCGGCCGGTGGCGCCAAGCTCGGCGATCGGTCGCCCGCGAGTGACCACATCACCCACCTGTACCAGATTCTTGGAGTTGTGCGCATAACGTGTGACGAGGCCGTCGCCGTGGTCGATTTCGACCACCTTACCGTAGCTCGAGCGGACCCCAGACCACGTGACGATCCCGGCCGCGACGGCAACGATCTCAGTGCCGGACGGCCCGGCGAAATCGATTCCGCGATGCGAGGCTTGCCGGCCTGTGAAGGGATCGATGCGCAGACCGAAAGGCGAAGATACATACGCGGCTTTCACGGGACGCCCGTCCGGCACCACCGCGGCGCGCAGATCCCGCCACTTCAACACGTCTTCGAGAATGCCCATTTGGCGCCGTCGATCTTCGATTTGATCCGCCAGCATTCCTGCCAGGACCTCCCATTGGGGAGGCGCTACAGCATGCTCGATCGACACCTCCTCGGGACCGCCCATGCCTGGCTCAGCGCCGAAATTGAATTCACGTCCGTCGAGCCCGGTTCGCTCGACGAGCCGCGCGGCAAGCGAATCGAGCAGCACGATGCCGGCCTGCATGCCGCTCAATTGCGCGGCCGCGCCGTCGAGCCACGCGTCCGTTGAGTCGCGCTGTGCGTTGAGCTTGCGCCGATCCTCCTCGAAGCGCTGCTGCCAGATGACGAGCGCCGACTCGACGGCGGCGCCGCGCTCGGCGCTTTCGGCATATCCAAGCCAGAATCCAAAGCTTGCGCACACTGCTGCCCCCACGAGCAGCACGCCGCTCCGGGCGGCGACGCCCAAGCCGCTCACGAGCGGCGGCAGAGCCGCCAGAGGCTCGTTGCGGCGAGCCCCGTTCTGCTGGTCGAAACGAGATGCAAGGATGGGAGCACCGTACCCAGGCTGCGGCAACTCATTCGAATACCCCCTCGAACGATCATGGTGAAT
>CAZFJU010000132.1:0-6916 GCA_964518995.1 uncultured Gammaproteobacteria bacterium | reverse complement strand
TACGCATGTAGCTGCCAAGCATGTATGACCAGGTTGCAAGGAGCATCTGCACATGAACATTGCATACGACGTTGAGTTTGACCTTGATGCCCTTCTGGAATCCATGGACGACCCCGAACGGCCGGCGTGGCGGCGAATCGAGGATCACATCGAGCGCCGGCGATTGCGAGATGAGCTGTCGATGTTCGACGGTCTGGACCGTTATCTGAACGAGTGATCTGAAGCGTTCAACCACAAGCTGACGTCGGCTCGTCGGCAACTTTTCTTGAGGAGGTAATATGATCTACTGGGCACTGATATTTCTTGTCGTCGCGATCGTTGCAGGAGTCCTCGGCTTCTCCGGCGTAGCCGGCACCGCCGCGAATATCGCGTGGATTCTGTTTATCGTCGGTCTGATTCTCGCGATCGTCTTCTTCATCCGCGGACGAAGACCGACGATTTAGTGTTAAACACAAGCCGTTTTGAGCGGCCGCGTATGGGCACACCTTCCAGGAAGGTGGATGCGCGCCTCAGTTCAAGGACAGTTACTTGCGCATGGATGCTTTTTACGCGGCCGCTACACGGCTCACACGAGAGCTCGCAATGAGGAATACCACCCCGCTTCTCCCCCGCGTTCGCCTGCTGAGCGCCGCCACCCTTTCGGCGCTGCTGCCAATGTGGGCGTTTGCGCAGCCGCCGACAGACGCCGGCCCCACAGTAGCCGCCCAGTCCATCGAGGCTTACCTCAGCGAAGACGCGTTACAAGTGTTCTATGGGCGCGAGATGGACGTTGGCGATCTCGGGCGCAACGAGGCTCGGGTGGGCGTGTTTTTCAACGAAGATCGTGACCTGATCGGAATGGCCGATATGCTCTTCGATATCGGCACGCCAGACAGGCGCCCGTACTGGTCGCTCGAAGCAGGCCCGCGCGCGTACGGCGCGCTCCTGACGGTCGAAAGCCAAGATGTCTTCGCGATCGCGCTCGGCGGTCGCCTGAGCTACTACCTCGGCCGCAGCCGCAACTCATGGGTGTCGCTCACCGCGTTCTACGCGCCCGACATCGTTACGTTCGGTAACGCCGACAACATCAAAGATGTGTCAGTCAGCGCCGAAACTCGCCTCAGCGACACGACCAGCGTCTTCATCGGCTATCGGATGTTCGAGTTCGACCTCGAGGTGGATCGCGAAGTCGACGACAACATGCACATCGGCATACGCCACCGCTTTTGACGGGCATGCCGGCAACGATCCGCCGGCAGCAGCGCCGGACTGAAGCGTTCGACATGGCCGGCCTGCAGCCTTGGTCACCAGCCCTTGCATGGCCATCTTGTGATCAGCCTAGTCCTCTACGATGAGCCCGGATCGGGTCGGATGCGCGGTCTCGCGGCCAGACCGAGTTCCGGGTCTCCGTACACGGCAAGCCAGCGCAGCACGTCTTCTCGGCGGATGATGCCGCGGATACGCCCGTCGCGATCGACCACAGGCACTTGATTCAAGTTTTGCTCGTTCAGTGCGCTCAATGCATCGACCCCGTTGCTCTCGAGGTTTACGGTGACGAGCGCGTCGGCTTGCGTCATGATGTCCTTCACCGACCGGTGCTCCCACTCCCCCCTGGGCAAGCGGTGCACATCCTTTAGAGATACCAGGCCCACAAGCCGGTCGCCATGCAGCACCGCAAACGCCCGCTGCTCACCGCGTAGTAGATAGTCGTCCACGAACTGCTTCACCGTGAGATCGGAGGTCACCGTGCTCTGCGCAGTGCTCATCAGTTGAGTGACCGGCACACTGAGCAACGATTCGCGCACCAATAACTGTCGATAGCTGCCGACGGCAGCGTTGTGCAGGAACCAGCCAATCAAGGCGAGCCACAGACCGCCCAGGAGCCCCGTGCCAAGATAGGGCACCGGGATACCGATGACCATCGCGAAACCGGTTGCGATCAGCAGCCAAGCGACGAAGCGCCCCGAGTTCGACGCCCAACGCGTCGCCCGCACCATGTCGCCGGTGACGCCCCATAGCGCGGCGCGCAATACGCGCCCGCCATCGAGCGGAAAGCCCGGCACCATATTGAAGACGCCGAGCACCACATTGATCGGGCCAAGCCAGAAGAACAGTGTCGCGATCGGGTTCAGTGCACTCAGGAACACCTGCGGATCGGTCGTTTCCGGAAGTGGCCCGGCGGATACGCTGCCGAGCCAGATGAACAGGCCCCCGAGCAACAGGCTCGTAATGGGGCCGGCAATCGCCATCAGCAACTCGGGTCGCCACGCCTGCGGCTCTTCGCGCATCTGTGCCATGCCGCCGAAGACGAACAATGTAATGGTCGGCACTTCTATGCCGTAGCGGCGCCCGACCAGCGCATGCGACAGCTCATGGATCAACACCGACGCAAAGAACAGGATCGCGGCCGCCACCGCAGTCAGCCAATTCGTCGCGGCGCTCCATTCGGGATGCCATGACGGAAAGGCAATCGCCCCGAGGCTGAAGGTGACGAGGGAGAAGATGATCGCGAGGCTCCAATCGAGATAAACATCGATTCCCGCGATCCGTGCCAGATGAAAGCCGCGTGGCATACCAACAGCTCCGAGAGATACGGTGCCGACGCGAACATTCGGCTCGGCAACGCAGATAAGCAAAGCTCAAATACAAGAATCGGTCAAATCCGCACGCGTAGGCGGCCGCTGAACACTTCGCCAGCGCGCGCAATGCCGACGAAAGGCCCAAAAGCGGCAAGTTGTTCCACGAACGCAACTTCCCCCACTGTTGGCACGCGAGTTGCACAGCTCGGTAGTAACACCAATCGCACCTTAACTCATATGGAACACAGCGTCGTACGCGATGATGAAGAGCTGGTCGGCACTTTACAGCGATACGCCGACCTGTTCACGTTCGCCCCAGTCGGCGCGGTCGTGCTCACGAGCGACAGCCGCGTCGAGGAAATCAACCGTGCTGCCGCGGCTATGCTCGGGCTCCCGCGCGCCTGGATCGCCGGGCAACTGTTCTCGCGTTGGATTGCGAAGAGCGATGCCAAGCGCTTTCTCGAGCATCTGCGCAACGCATGTCATAGCAACGAACCGTTGAGCGCTGAATTTCGGATCAACGATCGGCGCGGACGCACTCGCGACGTGCGCTTCGACAGCGTCAGGATGTTAAGGCGCGATCCTCATGGCGCGTCGACGCGTGGCCGCTGCCAAATCACGTTGACCGACATGACCGAGCAGCGCTGGCTCAACCGCGACGGTCTCAATGATCTGGCGCACGCTGCACGGCTGAACTCGTGCGGCGAGATGGCCGCAGCACTTGCCCACGAGCTGAGCCAGCCACTCGGCGCTATCGCCCTCTACTGTAATGCGGCTAAACAGGGCATGGGAGGTGGCCGAGTCAACGAGGCCGAAATCGAAGCCATCGTCGAGAAGATTACGGCCGCGGCAGCTCATGCCCGCGCGACGGTGCAGGGGCTGCGCACATTCCTCAGCAAGCGCGAAGCGGTGATCGAGGAGCTCGACATCAATACGGTCGTGAGAGACGCCGCGAAGCTAGCCGGCGCCTATGCCAAGGAGCACGATAGCCGAATCGAGCTGCGCCTCGCAGACCGACTGCCCAGCGCGCGCGGCAATCCGGTGCAACTGCAACAGGTGCTGCTCAATCTACTGCAGAATGGCATCGACGCCGTGCAAGAGATGCCCGCGAAGGACCGTCAGGTGATCGTCGTCAGCGATCGGCCGGAATCCGGCATCGTCAGAGTTTCTGTCGCTGATTGCGGCTGTGGCATGACGGACGAGCAGCGCCGGCGAGCTTTTGAGCCATTCTATACGACTAAGAAAAATGGGCTGGGCATGGGCTTGTCGATTAGCCGTACTATCATCGAGTCTTATGGCGGCCGCCTTTGGGCATGGACCCCGAAGGCGCGCCAAGGCACCACTTTTTCATTTACGTTACTTGCCAATGAACGACACTAGCAATACAACTCTCGAAGGGACGGCATACGCCGTCGATGATGACCCTCTTTTCCTCGACGCTCTCGCGTTGACACTGCAGAACGCCGGTCTGCAGGTTAGGCCGTACAGCTCTGGGAAAGAGTTCTTGCGCAACTACCATCCGGACGAGGCAAGCTGCCTGGTTCTCGATGTCAGCATGCCCGACCTCAGCGGCCTCGAGATCCAACAGGAGCTGGCGGCCCGCGGCGACGATGTGCCCATCGTGTTTTTAACCGGTCACGCCGATGTCTCGACGTCCGTGACCGCGCTCCGGAGCGGCGCGTTTCACTTTCTCGAGAAGCCGGTCGACCACCGCGATCTTTTGAGCAGCGTCGGCGAAGCCTTGAGCTGGCATCGTCGCCGCCGCGAGAACGAGCAACAAAATTCCGACGTGCTGGAGAAATTTGCGACCTTGACGGCTCGCGAGCGGCAGATCATGTCGATGGTCGTCCGCGACAACTCGAGCAAGCAGATCGCCCGGGAGCTCGGCATCAGCCCTCGAACGGTCGAGCACCACCGCGCGCACATCATGAAGAAGATGGACGCGACATCGCTGAACGAGCTAGTCATCATGTCTGTCATCTGCGGGGTACGCGAGCTGACCCTGTAGACTCATGCCGGCGCGAGCCGAAGTCGCTCGCGCCGGCTATTCGTCCTAGTCTTCAAGGGCCCGCTGTAGGGGCACGGGCGTCGCCGCAGACCGTGGTTGTTCGGGCAACTTTAGTGCGCGCACGCGGTGTTCTGCCGCTTACGCCGCTAAACAAACGACGCGAGCGCATTCAACGGCAGCGGCAGCCAGTCCGGGCGGTTGCGCAGCTCGTAGCGCACTTCGTAAAGAAGCTTCTCGAGCGTCGCGACCTCGAGCAAAGCCTCGACATCGTCGGGATCGGCCGGGTACGCCGCGCAGCCTTCCATCGCCGCCCGGTATTCGTCGAGGAACGCATGCTTTGTCGCGGTCAGCCACCCTTCGAGCAGCACTTCGAGCTCTACCCGATCGATGTGGCGTTCCACGCCAACGGTACGCGCGGCGACACGGCGCACGTAGTCGAACGACCGCAGCATGCCCGCGACGTCCTTGAGCGGTGGCGCCTTCGCTCGGCGTGCATCGAAATCGCGGCCCGGCTCGCCCTCGAGGTCGACAATGACGAAATCGGCCGACGAGATCAGCACTTGACCGAGGTGATAGTCGCCATGGTAACGGGTGCGTACGGCAGACACCGGCTGCGCGGCCAAAGCCGCCAGCTTTGCGTGCAGGGCGGCCTGTAGCTGCTCGAGTCGATCCTGATCAATCTCGATATTGTCCGGCAATGGCTCCGCCGGCTCGCGCAGCATACGGGCCGTCTCTTCGAGCTCCTGCTCGACCCGCCCGACCCACTCGCGCAAGTGCGATTCATCGAACGGCTCAGGTTTGAAAGCCGGATCATCCGTGTCGACCGCTAACGCACGATGTAACTCCGCGGTGCGCTGCGCGAGCCGGCGAACGAGCACGAGGTAATCGGCATGGCTTGCGCTCTCCGGCGTCTCGCCGGCAGCGCGGGTCAGCGCATCGTCTATGAAGCGCTCGAGGTAACTCAGCGTGTACCCCCAGCCGTCGCCCTGATTCTTCGTCGCGGCCTGTAGCAGCCCAAGCGTCGCGACCTCGTCGTTCGGACCGACGTACTCTATCGCTCCCGCGACGGGCACGACTGCCGAGCATGGCGATACTTCGGTCAAATACCGGCCCATCTCCCATTCCGGGTTCGTGCCGGCGCGCATCCGGCGATAGGCCTTGAAGAACAGCGATTCCCCCAGCAGGAACGCCGAGTTCGAACCCTCTGTCGCCGGCCGCCGCACCTCCGCCGCGTCGAGATGGGTCGGCGCCAGCTCCTCCATCGCGCGTGTCCCGACGAAGCGCAGGATGCCGCCCCCGCAGCCCACCGGCTCGTCGTCGCGACGAATGATTCGTTCGAGCAGGTCGCGGCAAAAATCCTCGTCCGCGAGCGCATCGAATAACAATCCGGTCGCCGCCTTCTGCCGAACCCGTGCAAGCGCCGCGGCATGCTCGGGCCCCGCCCGCTCGACCCCCCAGTCGATCGCGAGCGGCAGGAAATAGGTTTGCTCGCCGCCGTCTGCAAAGCGGGCCTGTACCGCGGTCATCAGCCACTTGCCGCGCCGGGTGGTCCATTCACAGCGTTCCTGCAGCACCGCAGTCTCGACGTGCCGATTCTTCGCGGCGAACCAGCGCTGCTGACGCAGATAACGGGGCAAGACCTCCGTCTCGAGCTGGTGACTCAGCCGTTGAACGAGCGCTTGCCGCTCCCCGTCGCCCCGCGGCGTGAAGCTCGCGAGGTCGTCGAACAACACCAGCCATGGCGGCGGCGCCGGCGCAAGAAACTGCGCATGCCAGCTTGGCGTCTCTGCGTGCGCCTCGAGCTTGAACCAATAGAAGCCGTAGCCGGTAAAGGTCAGAAAATACGGCAGGTCCCCGATCGGCGGGAATGACGTTCCGCCCATGAGCTCGATCGGCACGTAGCCCTTGAAGCGGCGCAGGTCGAGCTCGACGGCTTGCGCCGTGCGCTTGAGGTTTGCAACGCACAACAGCGTATCGTCCCCGTATTGGCGGATGTAGGCGAGGATCTTGCGATTGCCCGGATGCAGAAACTCGAGCGATCCGCGGCCGAACGCCTTATGCGCCGAGCGCACGGCCAGAATGCGGCGTGTCCAGTTGAGCAGCGACGACGGCGCGCGATTCTGAGCTTCGACGTTCACGGCCTCATAGCCGTAGACCGGATCCATGATAGGCGGCAGATACAAGCTCTGCGGATCAGCCCGCGAGAAGCCGCCGTTGCGATCAGGGCTCCACTGCATCGGCGTACGTACGCCGTTACGGTCTCCGAGGTAGACGTTATCACCCATGCCGATCTCGTCGCCGTAGTACACGACCGGCGACCCGGGCATCGACAACAGTAAGCTGTTCATCA
>CAZFJU010000131.1:6564-12171 GCA_964518995.1 uncultured Gammaproteobacteria bacterium | reverse complement strand
AAACATCAATGACTCGGCCGCGCGTGAAGCTGCTCAAAGCGCTGCAGCTCGCAGTGTCAATCGGCGTGCTTGCGCTGTTCGCGCTAATCTATTCCGGCGTGCTGTTCGCGATCGCAGGCACGGTCGCGTTCGGCTATGTGCTCGCATCACTCGCGGCCGTGCGCGACCGTCTCGTCGGGATCTGGCTCGCGTTGATTTTCACCGTGCTCGCATTGCTGTTTTCGGCCTGGGGCGTTTATCGCTATCTCGCGAATGGCTTCGATTACTTCGCCGGCCACTTTCCGGGGCGCAGCGGAATCCATTGGCCCGCATACCTGTTTCTTTTCGTCGCCCTCGGCGCACTCACGGTCATCGTGCTGCATGCTGCATCGACGCGCTGGATGCTGCGGCACAAGGCTGATGCGGGTGCCGATGCATCCGCGCGTTGACGCCCGCGCCGATTTCGGCTCATATCGCACCACTCGGACGTCCCGCTATCGCTCGACTCGATGCGGCTGACCGGACGACGTCCCCTCCCGAACAACGATGAAAAAGAGAAGCTTGAACATGAAGCCATCGAGAACGGCATCCGGTGCACTTTGCGCATGCGTGTGGGTTCTGTTGCCGGGCGCCGCGCTGCCGTTCACGCCGGAGCAAGCCGCGCTTGGGCAAGCGGCCTATGAGCAGCACTGCACCATCTGTCACGGTCCGACTCTGCGTCAATTACCCGATGCGCTTCTCGGCGGACGGGAATTCGTCGCGAAGTGGGGTAACCGCAGCACCGGTGAGCTTGTCGAGCAGATCCGCTCGACGATGCCGCCCACCGGCCCCGGCACCTTGACCGAGGACGACTATCTCGGGCTCACGGCGTTCCTGCTGCAGGCGAACGGCGGCGAGCCGGGCGACTCTCCGCTGACTGCGGCGGCAGCAGCGCGAATCGCGGACGGGCTGACCGGGGAGCCGCGTCTCCCGGCGTCGGCCTCCGCCGCACGTCCCGAGCCGGTCGGCGTCACCGTGTCCGGGCGCGTTCGAGACTTCATCCCGGTCACGGATGAGATGCTGCGTCAGCCCGATCCGGCGGATTGGCTGATGATCCGGCGCGACTACGCCGCGACGAGTTACAGCCCGCTCGACGAGATCACGGCCGCCAATGCGGACCGGCTGCAGCTCGAATGGGTCTGGCCGATGCGCGACGGGGGCACGAACCAGCCCGCGCCGGTCGTCTATGACGGCACGATGTATCTCGCCAATACGGGCGGCATCGTCCAAGCCCTGGACGCGAAAACCGGCGAGCTGATCTGGGAGCATAGCGTCGGTGCCGAGGTCGCACCGCGCGGGCTGGCGCTCTATGACCACCTGCTGATCTTCCAAAGCGCGGCGCGCTGGGCCGTGACCGCGCAGGAGGCCTACCTGATTGCCCTGGACGCGCGCACCGGCGAGCTCGTTTGGAGCATCGAGATGCCCGACGTCTACGCTTCGAACAGCGGCCCGATCATCGCCAACGGGCTGATCGTTCAAGGAATGGGCACGTGCGCCATCTACGAGGAGAACAAGTGCTTCATCAGCGCCTACGATCCCGTCACCACGGAGCAGCGTTGGCGCTTTCGCACGATCGCCCTCAGCGGCGAACCGGGCGGCGACACGTGGGGCGGTTTGCCGGACCTGTATCGCGCGGGCGGCGAGACCTGGATTACCGGCAGCTATGATCCGGAGCTGAACCTGACGTACTGGGGCACCGCGCAAGCCAAGCCGTGGATGCCGGTCAGCCGTGGCATGAGCGCGCGCGACGACGGCCTCTATACGAACTCGACGGTGGCCGTCGATGCGACGACCGGCGAGCTCGCCTGGCATTATTCGCACGCGCCCGCCGAGGCCTTCGACCTCGACGTGGTCTTCGAACGGGTGCTCGTCGATGCCGGTAACGAGAAGTGGGTGCTCTCGGTCGGCAAGGACGGCGTGCTGTGGAAGAACGACCGGGTCACCGGCGAGTATCTCGGTCACGCTGAAACCGTCTTCCAGAACGTCTGGGCGAGCTTCGATCCTGAGACGGGCCGGCCGACTTATCGCGAGGACATCGCCGACTACCAGTTCGGCGAGTGGATCGACGGCTGCCCCAGCACCGCCGGCGGCAAGAACTGGCATGCCATGAGCTTTCATGCGCCGTCACGCCAGCTCATCATCCCGCTCAGCCAGACCTGCGTCTCGCTGCGCGCGCACGAGATCGAGCAGGTCGCGGGCGGCGGCAGCGGCGGCGGCGCCGATCGGCGCTTCTACGAGATGCCCGGCAGCGACGGCAACGTCGGCAAGCTCGGCGCCTTCAATGTCGACACGCTGGAGGAGACGTGGGCGCTCGAGCAGCGTGCGCCGTTGTTGACCTCGGTGTTGTCGACAGCCGGCGGCGTCGCGTTCGTCGGCGATATGGATCGGCAGTTCAAGGCAGTCGACGTGAGCAACGGCAAGGTCGTGTGGGAGACGCGGCTCGCGACGTCGGTACAGGGGTTCCCGATCACGTTCGCAGTCGACGGCAGGCAGTACGTCGCCGTCGCCACCGGGCTCGGCGGCGGCAGCCCGCGCGGCGTGCCGGCGGTCGTGACGCCGGAGATCCGCGTGCCGAACCGCGGCCACGCGCTCTATGTGTTCGCCTTGCCGGACAACTGAGATCCGCGGCATCGCGCTCGGCGCGAAGGCATCCACCGCACTGCGGCATTTCATACGCTTTCCGACTACACAACCACCTACGGGAGCTCATCCATGACCTTTTCCAGACGAGAAGCGCTCAAGGCCGGCGCAGGTGCAGCGGTCCTCCTCGGCACCTCGGTCAGCACGAAGAGCCTGCTCGCGCAGCCAGGTACCGTCGTGCAGAAGACCATTCCGTCCAGCGGGGAGATGATCCCGCCGATCGGCATCGGAACGAACCGCTATAATGTCGACGAGTCCGAGCAGGAGCGCGCGCCGCTGCGCGATACGATGGCCCGATTCGTCGAGCTTGGCGGTAAGGTCATGGACACGGCGGCCGTCTACGGCACGTCTGAGATCGTCATAGGCGACCTCGCGGCCGAGCTCGGTATCCGCGATGACCTGTTTCTCGTCACGAAGACGGATATCCGCGGCCAGATCCAGGGCGAGGAAGGTCTGCAGCTCGCGATGGACCGCCTGCAAACCGATGTGATCGACGCGATGCTCGTGCACAACTTCGCGAATACCGCCAGCGAGCTTGCGGTGATGCGGGAATGGCAGCAGGCCGGCCGCATTCGCTACATCGGCGCATCGACGTCGTCCGAGGATCAGCACGCCGAGATGGAGCAGCTTCTTCGGGACGAAGAGGTGCAGATCATCCAGATCAACTATTCGCTCGGCGATCGGCGCGCGGCCGAGCGCCTTCTGCCGCTGGCCGCCGACCGAGGCGTCGCCGTGATGGTCAACATTCCGTTCGGCGGCGGCGGCCGCAATTCGCTGTTCGACGCGGTCGAAGGCGTCGAGCTGCCGCCGTGGGCGGCTGATTTCGACTGCCAAAGCTGGGGGCAGTTCTTCCTCAAGTACATCATCTCGCATCCTGCGGTTACCGTAGCCATCCCGGGCACGCGCCGAGTCAGCCATGTCGACGACAATTTCGGCGCCGCCATGGGACGCCTTCCGGACGCCGCCGAGCGCCGCCGTCAGGAACAGTTCTTCGACAGCCTCTAGACGGCCGGTCCGCCGCCGCTGCGCGGCCCATGCACGTCCGCGCGGCGCGCGGCGCCTGTGTGCGACGCACGCCGTGGGCCCTTGACGCCACGGCGCGTCATCCGCCACCCTCCCGAACGGCGTGGCTTTTAGGCCACGCCGTATCAACGGCCCGGACCGGGTCGAGAAGGAGAGACTTGTGACGAACAGGCGGGAATTCCTGCAAACGGCGGCTGCGCTGTCGGCCGCGCCTTTGGCCGGCCGCGCCGCTTTCGCGGAGAACCATGCCGCGGCCGTGCTCGATGCGGTCATTTTCGACGCGCGCCATGCCGAGGCGCGCGGTTTCGGAGCGCGCGCCGCGTTGCTGGGCGCACCGCTCCGCCCGATCGCGGGCGACATCACCGACCTGTGGCAGCAGGAGCTGCTGCCGCATTGGCGACAGGCGCCGGCCGCCATCGCCGGCTTGACCGAGCGCCCCGCGCTGTTCCTGCTCGAGCGCCTCGCGTGGGAGCACGGGCTGCGGGTCGTTTTCGAGGCGGAGCATGAGCCCGTCGCGCACGGCGTCGCGATTCATCGCGTTGTGCGCACGGCGGACGAGCGCCTCGCGCGCGAGCTCGAGAGCGCGGGCAGTGCCTGGCCGGGCGCGCTCGCCGACGCCCTCGTGGGCACGACCCTTGCCCCGGCGCGCGATACACGCCCTTCCGACGCCGCGCTCGCCGCGCATCTTCATGAGCCGGCAAAGCTTTATTCCTGGATCATCGCGCCGCGCTCTGCGGCATCGTCTGAGAGGACCTGACATGGCCATTCTCCCGCCCGGAATCAGCGAGCAAGATTTCAGCGCCGCGCTCGAGGAATTCCGTAACGCCGTCGGCGCCGAGTGGGTGTTCTCGTCCGACGAGGACGTCGCCCTCTATCGTGACGCCTATTCCCCCTTCTGGGGCGAGCCCGAGGAACGTCTCGCGTCCGCCGCGGTCGCTCCATCGACCGTCGAGGAAGTGCAAGCCGTGGTGCGCGCGGCCAACGCTCGCCGCGTTCCGCTTTATCCGATCTCGACCGGGCGCAACCTTGCATACGGCGGCTCGGCGCCCGTGCACTCCGGCAGCGTCGTGCTCGATCTGAAGCGCATGAACCGCGTGCTCGAGGTCAACGAGCGCAACGCGTATGCGCTCGTCGAGCCGGGCGTAAGCTACTTCGACCTCTACAATCACATCGAAGAGAACGGGCTCGACGTCTGGATCGATCCGCCCGATCCGGGCTGGGGCAGCGTGATCGGCAACGCGCTCGACGGCGGCGGCGGCTGGACGGCGTATCCGTTCCGCGATCACTTCGGCGCGCATTGCGGCATGGAGGTCGTGCTCGGCGACGGCGAAATCGTCCGCACCGGCATGGGCGCCGTGCCGAACTCGAAGACGTGGCAGCAGAACAAGTGGGGCTACGGCCCGTGGGTCGACGGCTTGTTTCGCCAAGGCAACATGGGCGTGGTCACCAAGATGGGCTTCTGGCTGATGCCGCGGCCGGAGGCTTATATCTCCGCGACCATCCAGGTATTCAACGAGCGCGACATCATCCCGTTGATGGATACGTTGAACCTGCTGGAAAACCAGCACGTCGTGAACGGCTCGACACAGCTTGGCGGCGGGGGCGGCTTCGGGCAGGGCGGCGGCGGCCCGGCGTGGACGCTGACGCTGCCGATCTACGGTCCGGAGAAAGTCATTCGCGCTCAGCTCGAGTACGCGCGCGACAAGTTCTCGGCGATCGAAGGCGCTCGCTTCAACGAAGGTGAGCTGATCCGCACCCCACTCTCGCCCGAGGATCGCGAGCGCGTGCGGCTCGTGAACTTCGGCATCCCGAACCTGTCGACCTTCTCGTTGCTCGGCCGCAGCCCGATGCAGCCGAATCCGCCGGGCGGCCACATCGGCTTCTCGCCGATCATTCCGCGCGACGGCGAGGAGCTGATGAAGTTCC
>CAZFJU010000131.1:4154-6464 GCA_964518995.1 uncultured Gammaproteobacteria bacterium | reverse complement strand
CACATCGGCTTCTCGCCGATCATTCCGCGCGACGGCGAGGAGCTGATGAAGTTCCGCGACTTCTACCGCACGAACCTCGAAGAGGTCAGCGGCGGTGAAAATCTCGGCATCGTCGGCCCCGTGTTCATGACGAACTGGGAGCGCTCGCTGGTCGGGCTCATCATGTTCCCGATCTCGAAGAATGCCGACGAGAACCGCAAGATTCGCGCGGCGTTCGAACGCTGGGTCGAGCTCGCGGCCGCACAGGGCTGGGCGGAGTATCGCGCGCCGACAGTGTTTCAGAAGATCATCGCCGACACCTACTCCTATAACGACCATGCTCTGCGCCGATTGCGCGAGCGGATCAAGGATGCGGTCGATCCGAACGGCATCCTGGCCGCCGGCCGCTATGGCGTCTGGCCAAAACACCTTAGGGAGGACGCTTGAGATGACGTTGCGGCGCTCGACTTTCGCCGTGCCGGGTGCGGCACTTCTCGCGCTTGGGGCGCTCGGCCTGCCCGCCGCAGGCACGTCGGCTCAGGAGTCGCCTGACATCGAACGCGGCAAGGCCGTTTACGAGTACTGGTGTGCGCCGTGTCACGCGCCGGGGCCGGGCCACCCCGGAACGCAATCGCTGCAGATCAAGTACGACGGCGCGCTACCGGCGGTGCTGCTCGAGCGTACTGATCTGCCGGCCGAGACGATCAAGACCTTCGTCCGCGAGGGAATCCTGATGATGGCGCCGTTTCGAAAGACGGAAATCACGGATGCCGAGCTCGATGAGCTGGCGGCCTACCTGACGCAAGAATAGCCGGTGACAGCCCGGCCGCGGCTACGCCGGCGGGCTCCACCGCCGGCATCACCGCGGCCGCGCGGCGATCGCACCGCCGGCACGGCCGCGTGCTACCATCCGGCGAAACAAGTCGATGGAGTCAGCGATGCGCACGAAGCTTCACGTGCTGGCGGTCGCGGCCTTTGCGCCGACACTCGCGCTTTCCAGCGCATCGGCACAGGCACAGACGGCCGCTGCTGAGTCGACCTATGAGGTTCCGCGTACCGCGTGGGGCGATCCGGATCTCGAAGGCGTCTGGGACTATCGCACGATCACCCCGCTGGAACGCCGAGCCGAGTTTGGCGACCGGGCTTTTTTTACCGCCGAGGAGATCGCCGAGCTCGAAGCCGGCGCCGCCCGGCGCATGGATCAGCCGCCGGACGAAAACACCCCGGCCAATCTCGTGCACGCGCAGTACATGACGGATCCCGGCCGCTTTGTCGATGAATCGCGGCGCACGTCGCTGATCGTCGATCCCCCCAATGGCCGGCTGCCGGCGCTGACTACCGCGGCCGCAGAACGGCAGGCCGCCGCGCGCGCTGCCGGTGCGCCCGGCGGCCGGGCAGATTCATACCTCGATCGCACGCTCATGGAGCGCTGCATCACTCGCGGCATGCCAAGCAGCATCCTGCCAGGGCTCTATAACAACAACATCCGCATCACGCAGGCGCCGGGCCTCGTGGCCATCGTGCATGAAATGATTCATGAAACGAGGATCATACCGCTCGACGGCCGGCCGTTCACCGACGTGCGCAGCTACATGGGCGAGTCGCGCGGGCGGTGGGATGGCGACACGCTCGTCGTCGAGACGCGCAACTTCGATGGCAGATCCACGTACCGCGGCTCCGGCGAGCACATGCGCCTCACCGAGCGCTACACCCGTATCGGGCCGGACGACATCGACTTCTCGATCACGGTGGAGGACGCCACTGTCTGGGTCCAACCGTGGACGGCCGCCTATCGGATGCGCACCGCGGAAGGCGATCTCTACGAGTACGCCTGCCACGAAGGAAACTACGGCTTGCGCAACATCCTCGAGAACGCACGCTACGAGGACCAGCAAGCGGCTGCGGCCCATGCTGCAGCGCAGGAGGGCTCGGAATGATCACGCGAAACGTCGTCGCCGCGGGCGCGCTCGGCGCACTCCTCTTCGGCGCGTTCAGTCATCACGCGGCGGCCCATCATTCGTTCGCCGCGGAGTTCGATGCCGATCAACCGGTCACGCTGCACGGCACGATCACCCGCATGGAGTGGATCAATCCGCACACGTGGCTGCATCTCGAGGTCACCAATGACGACGGCACGACCACGGCCTGGATGATTGAAGGCGGCACGCCGAATACGCTCTTCCGTCGCGGCTTCACGCGCGATACGGTGCGGCCCGGCACCGAGATCACGATCGAGGGCTATCGAGCCAAGAACGGTGCGAATCGGGCAAACGGGCGCGATCTCGTGCTGGCGGATGGCCAGCGGTTATTCATGGGCTCTCCGGGCACGGG
>CAZFJU010000131.1:0-4054 GCA_964518995.1 uncultured Gammaproteobacteria bacterium | reverse complement strand
CGGCGCCATCGGCTCGCGGCCTAGTCCGCGCTCGGCGCGCCGACCCCGGTGGAGCCGACGTCGAGGCTCGACCCATCCGGCAGCGTCACCGCGCCGCCGCTCGCTCGGAACGCACCGTCTTTCGAGCGGTAGCCGAGCACTGTCACCGGCGTGCCCGCAGGCAGCGAGTTCCGATTCCAGCCGCGCCGGATCAACGCGTTCGGCGCCCCGCCCTCGATGGCCCACTCCTGCACTTCGCCGCTGTCCGTCGTGACGCGGAGGTAGATCCACGAATGCGGGTTGGTGAACTCCATCCGGACCACCTCACCGCTGAGCTGGATCGGCTGGTTGATATCGAACTCCGCCGCGAACGAGTGATGGGCTCGCGCCGAGTCGGCTATGCCGACGATGGCGATCAGGGCGGAAGCAGCGAGGACGTGATGCAGCATCTGACAAACCTCGATATGGGTGGGGCTACGGCGAGGATGCGCCGCTCGGCTCCTCCGCCGCGGGCTCCCTCGTCATCAATTCGCCGTAGAGCAGCTCCTCGGCAAACTCCACGCAGTTGAACTCGAGCAGCCGGGCATTCTCTTCTGCGCGGCGATAGAGCGGCATGCGAAGCGTCCACGGCTCGGTGAACACCTCCGGATCGTCGATCGTGGCCTCATACTGCATGACGTGGTCGTTAAGCAGCGTATAGCGCTCGGTGACGACCATTGCGGGGCTGTGATAATTGCCGGCTCGGTCGAGCCACGTCTGATCGATACTCGAGTTGACCTCGATGACGAGCGAGTCGCCGTCCCAACGACCATTGGAACGGCCCATCCAAAGATCGACGGGCGCGATCAGATGATCGTCCGGATTCATATAGACCGGCCGATTGGCGTTCGCGTACTCATATGCGAACAGGATGATGTCGCCTTCGCCCTGCACGATCTGGAACGGATAAGGCATGTAGGTGGCGCGCGGAATGCCCGGCATATAGCACTTGGCTTCCGGATCCGAAGCGGGCCAGCCGGCGCGGTTCGAGTCGCGCTTGGCAAGCGCCTCGGGCTTGTACGGGATCGTGCCTTCGACGACGACGCTCTGCCCCGCCGGGATCGCCGCAATCGCACCGAGTTGCCAGAACTCCTCGATCGCTTCGGCCGAGTGCCCTTCGAGGTTCCAGTGCGCCGTGTTCATGGCTTGCCAGATACCGTTGAGATTCGGCTTATCGCCGATCCGCTCCGGGCGTTCGCGTTCTTGAGCGACCGCCGGTACGAGAGCCGCTGCAGCGGCAGCGAGACCGCCCAAGGCGGCGAGTGGAAGTCCGCGGCGCATGCGCTTTACCATACCCTCAGAGGCTTTTGTGGCGGGAGAACTGAGTATGCGTACCCTGAATAGGGCGGTCAATGCGTTTTCCAGTGAGCTGCAGCATCCGGCCGGGCGACGCTCGGAATGTGCGCTGCGCCTCCGGCGTGCGGTGCTGCCAGCAGCGCTCGCGGGCGTGGGAGCCGTAGCCGCATTCGGTATGGTCCCGGCGTCTGCGCAAGATCACGGCGACTCGCAGCCGCTGCCCGCGGAGCAGACAGCCGCAGCGAATCGCGACCCCGCCTGGCAAGCACCGCGGCTTTCGTGGGGCGACCCGGATCTGCAGGGCACCTTCACGAGCCGGGATATGACCGGCATCGCAATGGAACGTCAGCCGCAATACGGCACCCGGCAACACCTTACGGACGAGGAGTTTCGGCAGCGCCTGTCGGGCGGCGCCGGGGGCCTTGCCGCGCTCGCTGCCAGTCAGGACAACGAAGGCGACCGCCTCCAGTTGAGCGCCCTCGACTCCGCCGAGACCGGCACGCGCACGTTCGGTTATACGTCCTATATCATAGAGCCCGAGAACGGCCGTATGCCCGCGCTCACAGAAGAGGGGCGGCAGCGTCAAGCCGATGCGCGCGCCGGCCAAGCCAACGGCCCGTTCTACACGACCGCAGACTTCTCGTACTACGACCGCTGCATCACGCGCGGGATCACCGGCTCGATCATGCCGTCCTTATACGGCGATGCGATGCGTATCGTGCAGTCACCGACCGAGGTCGCTATCAGCTACGAGATGTTGCACGATACACGCATCATCCCGCTGGATGGCCGCCCTCCGGCCGACCCCGGCGTGCGTCAATATATGGGCTCCTCTACCGGCCGATTCGAGGGCGATACGCTCGTCGTCGAAACAACGAACTTCACGGATCGGCTTGGCATTGGCCGTTCGCGGCATAGCGAGGATTTGAAGCTCACCGAGCGCTTCACACGTATCGATCCGGAGATGATCGACTACGTCGTCACCGTGGACGATCCGCGCACGTTCGAGCGGCCGTGGACCTTCCGGCTTACGCTTACGACGCAACCGGACTACGAAGTGCTCGAGTACTCTTGCCATGAAGGCAACTTCTTCGTCGCGAACGCGTTGCGCGCCGAGCAGGAGTTCCAACGCCGAGTGGCCGAGGCCCGCGCCGCCGGCGAGCCGCTCCCGCAGCGCGCCGACGCCGGCGTCGGCGGCTTTCTGGAGATTTATCGTCCGCCTTCCGCCGATGCGGCCGTAAATATCAACGCGGCGCAGTAACGGGATCACGACATCCGCACCCCGCGGGGCCCGGCGGCGCGGTCTGAGGTGCCGCGGGCTTTCGGGCTCCCGCCTTTACCCTAAGCCCGGCCCGAAGTCTTAACCTCGATCCAACGTGCGCCGCGGAAAGGCACGGCGCACGTCGCATCGGGGTTAACATATTGGTTTCTGCGCGCGCGGTCCCCGAACGCGCTTCCGGGACTCTTGCACGGGCGGCCCTCTCGGCCGCCGACCGTGGGGCCTTTCCTCGGCCCGGCGCCGCGCTCTCCGTAGCGACGGGAGACCATTGCATGCTGCGCTTCTTCGAGACTCGGATCGACCCTTTTCCCGCTGCGCCGCCGCGCACGCCGCCGCACGGGCTGTGGTCGTTCCTCCGCTACGCATCACGGCCGGTGCTCCCATGGCTCGGCCTGATGTCGGTGCTGACGGCCCTGGTGTCGATGACCGAGATCGCGCTGTTCGGTTACATGGGTACGCTCGTCGACCGGCTCACCGACGCCGAGCCGAGCACCTTCTTTGCCGAGCACGGCCGCGAGCTTTTGGCGATTGCGCTGCTCGTCGCGCTTGGGCTGCCGGCCCTCGTATTCGCGCAGTCGTTGGTGATCCATCAGACGATCTTCGGCAACTATCCGATGCTCGTCCGCTGGCTGGGCCATCGCCACATGCTGCGGCAAAGCTTGCACTTCTATCAGGACGAGCTCGCCGGGCGCATCTCGCAAAAGATCATGCAAACGGCGGTCTCGACTCGCGAGACCGTCACGACGCTCATGGACGTGATGGTCTATGTCGTCGTCTACTTCACCGGCACGTTGGTGCTGCTCGCACAAACCGATGCGCTGCTCACCGTGCCGCTGATCGTGTGGCTCGGCGGCTACATCACGCTGCTGTGCTACTTCGTGCCGCGATTGCGCAGAGTGTCAATGGAGCAGTCCGATGCGCGCGCGACGATGACCGGGCGCATCGTCGACAGCTATACGAATATCCAAACGATCAAGCTGTTCGCGCATACGGAGAGCGAGCAGAAGTACGCGCGTGATGCCATGGGCGAGTTCATTACCACCGTGCATCGGCAGATGCGGCTCGTAACCGGCCTCACCGTCTCACTGCAGACGTTGAATGCGGCGCTGCTGGTCGGCATCGGCGGGATGGCGATATGGGCGTGGAATCAGGCGGCGGCGACCTTGGGCGCCATTGCCGTCGCCATCGCGCTCGTCATGCGCATCCGCTCGATGTCGAACTGGATCTTGTGGGAGATCGCGCAGTTATTCGAGCACATCGGCACAGTGCAGGACGGTATCAAGACGCTTGCGCAGCCGGTGACCGTGACCGATCGGCGGGACGCGCGGGCGCTGGTCGTGCCCCGCGGCGAAATCCGCTTCGAGCACGTGAGCTTCAACTACGCCGCAGAAGCCGCAGTCATCGACGATCTGTCGCTGCACATCCGGCCGGGTGAAAAGGTCGGCCTCATCGGCCGCTCCG
>CAZFJU010000130.1:0-12217 GCA_964518995.1 uncultured Gammaproteobacteria bacterium | reverse complement strand
ATCGCGCCCGGCGTGCCGACTACGGTTCCGGGCGGCCCGACCTACCGCGAAGCGCAACTATGCATGGAGATGATTCATGATTCGGGTTTGATGCGTTCGCTCGACATCATGGAGCTGAACCCGGCCTTCGACGACCGCAACAGCACCGCGGAGCTTGCCGTCGAGCTCGTGGAAAGCCTGTTCGGTCAGCAGATCCTCGCGCGCCGAGGCGGCGCAGAAGCGAAGTACACATTGTGAAACGAACCGATCAAGTCATCGCGCAGACCGAGCGGGTCAGCGCCCACAACTATGCGCCGCTGCCCGTCGTGATCACGCGCGCGGAAGGCGTGTTCGCCTGGGACATCGAAGGCCGCAAATATCTCGACTGCATCAGCGCCTATTCGTCGCTGAACCAGGGTCATCGTCATCCGCGCATTCTGCAGGCGCTGCTCGCCCAAGCCGGCCGACTCACACTGACCTCGCGCGCCGTGCATAACGATCGGCTCGGCTCATTCCTCGAGAAGCTGTGCAACGCCGCGCAAATGGACATGGCGCTGCCGATGAATACCGGCGCGGAAGCCATCGAGACCGCGATCAAGCTCGCGCGCAAATGGGGCTATCGCGTCAAAGGGGTGCCGCAGGACCAAGCCGAGATTATTGTGTGCCGAAACAACTTTCACGGGCGCACCACGACGATCGTCGGCTTCTCGAGCGAGCCGCAGTACCGGCAGGACTTCGGTCCATTCACGCCCGGCTTCGAGACCATCGAGTTCGGGCGCAGCGAGGCGCTCGCACAGGCGATCGGGCCGAACACCGTCGCGTTCATGCTCGAGCCGATTCAGGCAGAAGCCGGCATCATCGTGCCGCCGCCGGGTTATCTGAGCGAAGTGCGGGAGCTCTGCCGCCGCCACAACGTGCTGATGATCCTCGACGAAATTCAGACCGGGCTCGGCCGCACCGGCAAACTGTTCGACTATCAGCACGAGCCGGACGCGAAGCCCGACCTGCTCGTCCTCGGTAAGGCGCTCGGCGGCGGCGTATATCCGGTCTCGGCGGTGATCGCGTCGGCCGACATCATGGGCCTCTTCCGGCCCGGTGACCACGGCAGCACGTTCGGCGGCAACCCGCTCGCCGCGGCAGTCGGCGAAGCCTCGCTCGAGGTCATCCTCGATTCCCGGTTGCCGGCCCGCGCCGCCGAGCTCGGCGCCTATCTGTTCGACCGGCTCGACACGCTCGCGTCGCCGCACGTGAAGTCGATCCGCGGCCGTGGGCTGCTCGTCGGCATCGAGATCGCGCCCGAAGCGGGCACGGCACGCGAGTTCGCGGAGAAGCTGCTCGAGCGCGGCCTGCTCTGCAAAGACACCCATGAGCAGGTCATCCGGCTCGCGCCGCCGCTGATCGTGGAGAAAGAGCAGTTGGACTTACTGGTCGAGCAGCTGAAGTCCGCGCTGCGCTGATTCGGCGGAAACCACATCGCTGCTCGTCGTTGCAAAAGGAGTAAAGCATGGATCTCGGCTTGAAGGGCAAGTTCGCGGCCATCACGGGCTCGAGCCAGGGCATCGGGTTCGCGATCGCCACCGCGCTCGCTAAGGAAGGCTGCCACATCGCGTTGTCGGCACGCGGCCGCGAGCGGCTCGACCGCGCCGTCGCCGAGCTCGAAGCGTTGGGCGTCAAAGCCGTTGGCATCGTCGCGGACCTCGCGACCGAGCAAGGCTGCCGCGAATTCGCGACCGCGGCCGCGGAGCAGCTTGGCGGTCTGGACATTCTGGTGAATAACGTCGGCGGGATGATTCCTGGCAATCTCGAGTCGATGAGCGCCGAGCAATGGGCGACGGCGTTGAACGTGAACCTGATGGCTGCGGTGTATACGACGCGATATGCATTGCCGTATCTGCGCAACGGACGCGCGCCGCGGATCCTGAACGTCTCGGGCGTCACCGGCAAACAGCTCATGCCGGGGACGTTCTCCACGACGATACCGAATGCCGGGATCATCGCATTCTCGAAGCTGATGGCCGGCGACCTCGGTTCCGTCGGCATCACGGTGAACAACATTTGCCCGGGGTTCACGCAGACGGAGTCGTGGGGACCGCGGGCAGAAGCGATGGCGAAAGTTCGCAATGTCACGGCCGATCTGGTGCGTGTCGGCATCGCGAATCAGACGCTGCTCGGGCGCTGGGCGGAGCCGGAGGAAATTGGCAACGTGGCGGCGTTTCTCGTCTCGGAGCGCAACAGTTACATGACGGGCACGACGATCGAGGTCGACGGCGGGTTCAACAAGTACTTCTGACGCGGGCGTCGCGGGGTGCCGCGTTCGGGCGTATTCCGCCGTTTGCGGGAGCGTGCGCGCCAGGGATGGCGCGCCCGCAGCGCCCATGGATGGGTTCACAGCGGTCCCGCAAACGGCGGAATACGCGCGAGCGCGGCCCCCGCAACGCCTCACGGTTCATGAACAAGACGAACGCCGGCAACCGCTCACGGTTCATGAACGAGACGAACGCCGGCCCCGCTGCCCGCCGCCCGTCACAACGCGATGCACACCGACTTCAGCTCCGTGTACATTTCGACGCCGACGCGCCCATGCTCGCGCCCGAACCCCGATTGCTTGTAGCCGCCGAACGGCATGTTCGCGTCGACCGGCCCATGGCAGTT
Organism: uncultured Gammaproteobacteria bacterium; assembly: GCA_964518995.1. Classification (GTDB taxonomy): domain Bacteria; phylum Pseudomonadota; class Gammaproteobacteria; order Steroidobacterales; family Rariloculaceae; genus ZC4RG20. The sequence goes on along the minus strand of CAZFJU010000130.1, from coordinate 9,586 downwards.
CACCCACACCGTGCCCGCCTTGATCTTCGGCAGCAGCCGATGCACCGCCGTGAGATCGTTCGACCAGATGCTCGCCGCCAGGCCGTACGGCGTGTCGTTCGCCAGCGCCGCGATCTCGTCCAGATCGTCGAAGCGCTGCGCCACCACCACCGGCCCAAAAATCTCCTCCTGCACGACCCGCATGTCCGGCTTCACGTTCGCGAGCACCGTCGGCGTCACGTAGTAGCCCGGATGCTCCGGCCGGGCGCCGCCGGCGACGACCGAAACGCCGGCCGAGCGCCCCGACTCGATGTAGTCGAGCACACGCTGCTGCTGCTCGCGCGACACGAGCGGCCCCATCTGCGTGTCCGCATCGAGCCCCGGGCCGAGCTTGATCGCGCTGGCCGCACCGCCGAGCTGCTCGATGACGCGGTCATACAGCTTGCGGTGCACATACAACCGCGAGCCGGCTGCGCACACCTGCCCGGCATTGAAGAAGATCGCCGATGCCGCTCCGGCGGCGGCGGCTTCTGCATCGGCATCGGGCAACACGATGACCGGCGACTTGCCGCCGAGCTCGAGCGATACCCGCTTCAGCGAGTCCGTGGCAGCGATATTGATCTTCTTGCCGACCTCGGTGGAGCCTGTGAACGCGATCTTGTCGACACCCGGATGCGTCACCAAAGCGGCGCCCGCGGTCTCGCCGTTGCCGGTCACAATGTTGACGACGCCGGGCGGAAAGCCCGCTTCCTGGATCAGCTCACCGAGGCGAAGCGCAGTCAACGGCGTTTGCTCGGCCGGCTTCAGCACGCACGTGCAGCCGGCGGCGAGCGCCGGGCCCAGCTTCCAGGCGGCCATCGCGAGCGGGAAATTCCACGGAATGATCTGCGCGACCACGCCGACCGGCTCGCGCTGAGCGTAGGCGTGAAACGCCCCGCCGCGCTGGCCGACCGAGATGTCGATCGTCGAGCCTTCGATCTTCGTCGCCCAGCCTGCCATGTAGCGGAAGTAGTCGCGGCTGCCGGGGATATCGATGATGCTCGCCATGAACTTCGTCTTGCCGTTGTCGATGCTCTCGAGCTCGGCAAGCTCGTCCGCGTGACGATCGATCAGATCGGCAAGTGCCCAGATGAGCGCCTCACGCTGCGCCGGCAGCAGCTGCCGCCACGCTCCGCCATCGAAGGCGCGGCGCGCGGCTTGCACGGCGCGGTCCACATCGGCCGCGTTGGCATCCGCGACGGCTGCAATCTGCTCGCCGCTCGCCGGATCGAAGACCGGCACAACGGCCTTTGAGATCGGCTCGACCCACTCGCCGCCGATGAACAGGCGCGGCGGATGCTGAAGAAACTTTGCAGCGGCCGGCGAAAGCGCCGGCTGTGCGGCAATCGCAACGCTCATGATCTCCCCCTTCGTGTTGTTGGCAGCGCCAAATATAAGACCGAAACCAGGCCGGCAGGCGACTTCAATCTGCCGGGCTGCGCAGCTTGAACAGCTCGATTGCGTTGTCTTTCAAGATCAGCGGGCGCACCTCGGGGCGAAAACCCGCCTGCTCGAAGTCGGCGAGCCAGCGATCCGGAGTGATCACCGGATAATCCGACCCGAACAGCACCTTGCGCTTCAGCAACGTGTTCGCATAGTGCACGAGCTGCGGCGGAAAATACTTCGGCAACCAGCCGCTGAGATCGATGTACACCTGAGCTTTATGCAGGCAAATCGACAGCGCCTCGTCCTGCCACGGCCAGGACGGATGTGCGAGCACGATCGGCATGTCCGGAAAATCGACGGCGACGTCGTCGATATGCATCGGATTGCCGTACTTCAAACGCACACCGCCGCCGCCCGGCAGACCGGTGCCCATGCCGGAGTGACCGGTATGAAACAGCGCGGGGAGCTTCGCCTCGGCGATGACTTCGTAGAGCGGGTAGGCCATCCGGTCGTCCGGGAAGAACTCCTGAAACTGCGGATGGAACTTGAAGCCCTTGACCCCGTAGTGCTCGATGAGCCGGCGCGCCTCGCGCACGCCATCGGCGCCGCGGCCCGGATCGATGCTTGCGAACGGAATCATCACGTCCGCATGCTCGGCGGCGAGCTCCGCGACTTCCTCGTTCGGCACGGGCTTCTGGCCCCGCGCACGCTCGCCGTCGACGGAGAACACGATGCAGGCCATGCGCCGCTCGCGATAGTAGGCTGCGATGTCCGGAATCGTCGGCCGCGGCGTGTCGTGCTTGAAGTATTGCTGCGCAGCGTCCTGGAATTTCTTCGCCGAGGCATCCTGCGGCTCGCGCACGGAGGCTTCGACGTGTGCGTGGACATCGAAGGCAACGATCGAGTCGACGTCGATGCGCGCGCTCATGCGAGCATCCCCTGCACCTTGCTCACCGCGGCATCCGCCTCCCGAACCATCTCGTCGATATCGCGGTAGTCCGGCACGGCGACACCGCGTTGCGCGGCCGGCCGCTCGGCAATCGCATCGATCCAGCGTTGCAGATGCGGCAACCCCTCGAGCGAGACGCCCGACCACTTGTATGTTCGTGCCCAGGACCAGTTGGCGATATCGGCGATCGAGTAGTCACCGGCCAGATACTCGTGCTTCGCCAGCTGCGAGTTCAGCACCTCGAGCAGCCGCCGCGATTCACGCTGATAGCGCTCGATCGCATAGGGCAGTTTCTCGGGCGCATAGCGATAGAACACATTAGCCTGGCCCATCATCGGGCCGACGCCGCCCATCTGGAACATTAGCCACTGCATCACGCGCGAGCGGCCCTTCACATCCGCCGGCAGCAACTGCCTGGTCTTTTCCGCGAGATAGACCAGGATGGCGCCGGACTCGAACACGGCGAAGCCCGCCTCGTCATGGTCAACAATCGCCGGAATGCGGCCATTCGGGTTGATCTCGAGATACCAGGGCTCCTTCTGCTCCATCTTCTCGAACGAGATGGCCCGCACCCGGTACTCGATGCCGAGCTCCTCGAGCATGATCGAGGCCTTATGCCCGTTCGGCGTTGATGCCGTGAATAGTTCAATCATTCCGAAGATCTTTCCTGAAACCGTGTCGATCCGGGCCTAGTGTACTCCGCCGCAAACGGTTTGCAGACGCTGTGCGCTTTTGTTCCGGAGCCGAAGAGAGCGGTATCCTTGCATTCATGCGACTGACGGAGCAAGAACAGGCCATGCTCGATGGCCATGACGGCAAGGCCCAGCAAAAAGCGATGGAGCTGCTCGTGCGCTATGGCGAGGCGCTCGGCGCCGAGCGGCTGGTGGACACGACGAATGTCGCCGGCGTGCCCGGTCAACCGACGCCGTTTCTCGCGGAGTACTACCGCGACTATCCTGGCGGGCAGCATGCGATTTTCTCGCACTTCGATCTCGACAGCGACGAGCTCGTCGAGATGCCGAACGTGGTCACGCGCTCCTGTCACCTGCAAGGCGGTTATGACCCGGACCAGTGGGTGCTGCTCGGCGCGACCGCCGAGGCCGCGCAACGCGGCCGCGAGGGCGAACGATTCGCCGCAGGGCGCGGCATCGAAATCCTGAAGACCTGCACGCCGTATCTCGCCGGCAACGTGCCCGAACGCGGCGAGCATTGCGCCTGGATGGAATCCTCAGCGGTCATCTACTGCAATGCAGTGCTCGGCGCGCGCACGAATACCGAGGGGCGCGAGAGCACGAGCGCCGCGATGTTGACGGGCAAGATCCCGTACTTCGGGCTGCATATCGAAGAATGCCGCCGCGGCACGCACCGCATCGACGTCGGCGTCGAAATCGACGATCTGATGGACTGGGGCATGCTCGGTTATTTCGTCGGCGATGTCGTGCAGGAGCGCATCCCGGTGCTGGCCGGCATCGAGCGCAGGCCGGACATCGTTCGCTACAAGCACTTCGGCGCGGCCGCCGCATCGTCGGGCGGCGTCGAGATGTATCACATCGCCGGCGTCACGCCCGAAGCGCCGACGCTCGACGCGGCGTTCGCCGGCCGCAGGCCGCTCGAGGTGATCCGCTACGATGCCGCGGCGCGCCGCCGCACCTACGAAAACTTGAACCGCAACGCGAGCGACCCGGATGTCGATTACGTCATGCTCGGCTGCCCGCATGCGGCGCTCGAGCAGATCGCCGAAGCGTGCCGGCTCCTCGACGGCCGGCGCATCAGCGAGAGCTGCAGGCTATGGATTTTCACCTCGCGCGCCGTGCGGCAACAGGCCGCCGAAGCCGGCATGATCGAGGTCATCCACCGAGCCGGTGGCCGCGTGCTGACGGATACGTGCTCGGCGATCGGCCTTGCGTTGCCTCCCGGCACGAAGGTCGCGGCGCTCGACTCGGCCAAGCAGGTTCACTACCTTCCGGCGATGACCGGCATCCAGGCGTGGTTCGGCAGCACGGCGGACTGTATCGCGGCGGCATTGACCGGCCGCTGGAACGGCGCACTGCGATGAGCGCGGGCGAGACGTCGCGTGGCACCGCAGACGCCGAGGCGCCGCAGCCTCCGGCCCCCCTCACGCTGCGCGGCCGCGGCATCGTCGGCGGCATCGCCGAAGGCGAAGCGCTCGTCACGCGCGAGACGATCTCCGGCTGGGGCGGCGTGCATGCGCAGAGCGGCACCATTATCGAAACGCGTCATGAGCTCCGCGGCCAGAGCTTCAAGGATAAGGTCCTCGTCTTCCGAGGCGCGAAGGGCTCCTCGGGCTGGTCGGTGGTCTTTCATACCGCGCGGTTGGCCGGCAGCGCACCGAAGGCCATCGTATTCAACGAGATGACGACGAAGGTGGCGCTCGGCGCGGTCGTCATGCGGGTGCCGGCCGTCACGGAGCTCGACCGCAATCCGCTCGAGATCATCGAAACGGGAGACTGGGTGCGTGTGGACGGCGACGCCGGCATCGTCGAGGTCGTTAAGCGCGCCGGAAAGGAACGGCGCTGAGTCTCAAAATCAGCAATACCGTCGAAATTCCCGACGACGAGATCGAGTTGACGGCGGTGCGCGCGCAGGGCGCAGGCGGCCAGAATGTCAACAAGGTCGCTAGCGCGGCGCACTTGCGCTTCGACGCTGCAAGCAGCCCGTCGCTGCCGGATGAATTGAAGTCGCAGCTCCTTCAGCTTCGCGATCAGCGGGTGACCAGCGACGGCGTCATCGTGATCAAAGCACAGCAGTATCGCAGCCTCGAGCGCAACCGAACGGCCGCGCTCGAGCGCCTGCAAGCGCTCTTGCAGCGGGCGATGGAAAAACCGAAGCCGCGCAAGGCCACCAAGCCGCCGAAAGCCGCCGAGCGGCGACGGCTCGACGACAAAGCCCGGCGCTCCAAGGTGAAGCGTCAGCGGGCGACGCGTCTCGACGAATAGGCCGATAGGCTGGCAGGCACGCTTTTTGCTGCTCGTGTGCCGTGAACGAAATCCATCCGAGTTCCGCAGCAGCGTCCGGCCCGGCGACGACGGACTCGCAGCCCGCACTGAAGCCCGCGAACGACACGCCGCGCGTGGTGCTGGTCATCAACCGCGGCGCCCGCAACGGCGCAGCCAATCTCGATCCCGCGCTCGCGATACTGACCGACGCATTCGGTGCGCCGACTGTCCTCGACATGGATGCGCCGGCGGAGCTCGAGAAACGCCTCACGGCCGCTTGCGGTCCGGAGATCGACCGAATCGTGGTCGCCGGCGGCGACGGCACGATCAACTCGGCCCTGCCCGTGCTGCTGCGCAGACGCAAACCGCTCGGCGTCTTCCCGCTCGGCACGGCGAACGACTTCGCCCGTACCCTCGACATTCCGACGGACCTCGAAGCGGCGGCGGGGATCATCGTCGCGGGCAGAACGGCCCGAATCGACGTCGGGGTGGTCAACGGCCGCTATTTTCTCAACGCCGCCGGCCTCGGCTTCAGCACGATGCTGCATGATGAGCTGTCGCCCGCCGTCAAACGTCGCTTGGGCCCCCTCGCCTACCCAGTCGGCGTCGCCGGCCGCTGGCGCCGCCACCGCCCGCTCTCGGTGCTGATCCGGAGCGAGGACGGCCGAGCCGTTCGGAAGCGCGCCATCCAGGTCACGGTGGCGAACGGACGCTTCTATGGCGGCGGCATGACCGCGGAGCAGGAGGCCCGCATCGACGACGGCCAGCTCGACTTGATCATCGTGCTGCCGGGCGAATGGTGGCGCCACGTGCTCAGTGTGGTCGGCCTGAAGCGGGGCGTGTACCCGCAATCTGCGCCGGTCATCGTGGAGCGACACACCGCATTCGAGCTCTCGACCGTGCGACCCGAATGGATCGCGACCGACGGCGAGCGAAGCACACAGACGCCGGCCACGTTCGCCGTGCTGCCGGGCGCACTCGAGGTTTACGTGCCATGAGCTTTGTGAAGGATGAGACCACCGCGCGGCTGGACGATCTGCACCGCGAGGGCATGGAAGCGGTCGGCCTCTACGAGGACCTTCAGGAGCACATCGAGGACTCGGACTTGAGCAATCTGCTCGCAGCGCATGCCGGCGCGCAGCAAAAGCTGCTGCAGCAAGCGGCGGACTGGCGCCGCGCCCGAGGCGAAATGCCGCATGCGTCCGACCCGGAGCGGTCTCACCTTGAAGCAGCCGGCGCGTTCGTCCGCGCGATTTTCCTGCCGGGACGAACCTCCGATCACTACGTGGAATCGATTCTGGAACCGGCAGGCCGGGTCGAGCGCCTGCTCGACGACGTGCTTGCGCTCGAGCTCGCGGCAGAGCTGCGGGCGGTACTGGAGGCGTTTCGAACGGATAACGCAGAGTTTCAAGCCGAGCTGCGCAGGCGTCTGTGACGACCTTCCTGCGACGACTCCCCCTTTGTTGACCCTCATGCGCCGCGCAGCGTCGCCACCGGCGAGTGGTTGACGACCGAGCGCACCGCAAGCGTGCCGCTCACACCGACCACGAGCGCGCCGGCGACTAGACCCGCGAGCCAGAGGCCGAGCCCCGGCGAATAGTCGAGCTCGAACAGCTCCGCCGCAACGAAGAAACCAATCACTCCGGCGCCGAGCGCAGCCAGCGTGCCGGCCAGGAGGCCCAGCGCCGCAAATTCGGCCGCGACGCCCTGCAGCACCACCGCGCGGCGCGCACCGAGGGTGCGCAGCACTGCGCTCTCGAACATCCGCTCGTCCCGAGTCGATTGAATCGCCGCTAGCAGCACCATCAGCCCGGCGGCCAACGTGAACAGGAATACGTACTGCACAGCCAGCGCCGCCCGATCCATCGCGCCCTGCACCTGCGCAAGCGTCGCCTCGATATCGATGATGGAAACGCTCGGAAAGACGCGCGCGAGCTCGAGAGTGGCGGCCCGGCGCTCGGCAGGCACGAAAAAGCTCGTCACGTAGGTGTGCGCGACGTTCTCGACGCCGTGCGGGCTCAGCACCATGAAGAAATTCGGCTGGAAGGAGCTCCACTCGATACGACGCGTGCTCGTGATCTCCACGGTGACCTCCATGCCGCCGATGCTGTAGGTCAGCCTGTCGCCGAGCTCGAGCCCCAGCTCCTCGAGCTCGTCCTGCTCGATCGAGACCTGCGGCGCAGTGTCGCCCGGCTGCCACCACGCGCCCTGGACGATGCGGTTGTCCTCGGCGAGCGACTCCGCCCAGGTCAGATTCACCTCGTCGCGCAGCTCCTGCGCGGCCCGCTCGTCTTTCGCGTCGTAATCCCCGAGCGGCGTGCCATTGATCCGGCTGATGCGGCCGCGCGCGAGCGGCGTGAACTCGGGCGGCTCGATGCCCTCGCGCACGAGAAACTCAGCGAACGCCGCGCGTTCGTGCGGCTGAATGTTGATCACGAAATGATTCGGCGCCGATTCCGGCAGCGTCGCCTGCCATTCCTCCATGAGCTCGGCGCGCACCACGGTGAGCAACAACAGCACCATCAGCCCGACGCCGAACGCGACCACCTGCACGCTGCTTTCGCGCCCGCGCCGTCCGATGTTGGCGAGCCCGTAGCGCCACGCGACACCGACACCGCCGCGCAGTCCCTGCAGCGCCGCAACCAGCAGACGCCCGGCGCCATACAGCACGACGAGCGTCGCAACCGTGCCGCTCAGCACGTACAGAATCACTCGCAGATCGGCCAACAGCACGTACAGGATCGCCCCGAGCCCAAGGCCGGCGACGCCGTAAATGGCGAGATACCGGGCCGGCGGCGCGTCGATGTCCTTGCGCAGAACCCGCGCCGGCGGCACACCGCGTAGCTGCAGCAGCGGCGGCAACGCAAACCCGAGGCCGATCGCGAGCGCCGTGAAGGGCCCGAGCCAAAGCCCATTCACGCTTGGCGCCGGCAGCTCCGTCTCGATAAGACCCGCCAGCAGCGCGGTCAAGCCGAGCTGCGCCGCGAAGCCGACGAGACTGCCGACGAGCCCGGCCGCGCCGATCAGCAGCACGAGCTGGGTGAGGGTCAAGCGCAGCACATCGCGTTGGCGCGCGCCGAGGCATTTCATTAGCGCGACGGCGTCGAGGCGACGCGCGACGAACTGGCGCGCGGCCATCGCGACCGCGACACCGCCAAGCAGCACGCTGACGAGCGCCGACAGCACCAGGAACCGTTCCGCGCGCTCGAGCGACGCCCGCACCTCGGGGCCGCGGCTGCGGGCATCCTCGAGCTCGTCCTCGGCCCGCAGCCGCGGCAGCAGCCATTGCTCGAACCGCGCGATCTCGCCGAGGTCGCCGGCGAACAGCCCCTCGTGCTCGACGATGCTGCCGGGCTGCACGAGCCCCGACGCCCACACATCGTCGTACGCCAGCAGCAGCGTCGGCGCGAGCTCGGTGAATCGCCAACCCTCGTCCGGACGGTACTCCAGCGTCTGCGCGATTCGCAGCGTCAGCGCGCCGAGCTCGATCGTATCGCCGACGTCGAGCCCGAGCCGGGCGAGCAGGCTCGGCTCGGCCCAGGCCTCGCCGCTCGCTGGAACCGCGCCGACCGGCCGGGCGGCGCCGCCGAGCCCATCGGCGACCTGTACCTCGCCGCGCAGCGGGTAGCCGCTCGTTGCGCCGCGAACGTCAGCGAGCGAGCTGCTCTCGCCGGCGAGCACGACGCTGCGGAAATGGATGATGCGCGCGGTGCCGAGCCCCCGCGCGGCAGCTTCGTCGAACAGCTCCTCGGGCAACGGCAACGTGGATTCGACCCGCAGATCCGCTGCGAGCGTCTCGCCCGCCTGCTGGGCCATCGTCTGCCGGACTCGATCCGTAAAAAAGGTGACCGCCGTGATCGCGGCCACGGCGACGACAAGCGCGACGAGCAGCACGAGGACCTCGCCCGACTTCCAGTCACGGGCAAGAAAACGGCCGGCAAGACTCCACGGCACCCTTCTCATCGGCGGTTATCCTCGGCGCACGGCATGAAGGGGGGCGATGGTTGCCCGGCCCGCGCGCGCCGCCATGATGTCACAGCACGCATTGCAGCGGTACGATAAGGTTAGACCGGATGCGCGCGGTGTCATCGCATAGTCCTCCGGCGCCGCGTGGGTTGGGACGCGCCGAGCCGCGCGCGTCGGCACGATAGCGAACGACAATGACGCGGGCACAGCTCGACATGGATTCGGACACGGCCGTTAAGCGCTCTCTCACGCTCAGCGCGGATGCGCTGTTACGGCGCAATTACATGTTCAGAGGCTTGCCCGAGGCGAC
>CAZFJU010000129.1:0-12290 GCA_964518995.1 uncultured Gammaproteobacteria bacterium | reverse complement strand
CTGAAGCGCCCCGCGTTGGCCGCCGTAGATCACTGCGAATCGGTCCTCGAGCGCCTCCGGCCGTCCGAACACGGTGTCCTTCATGCCGAGGGGGTCGAAGATACGCTGCTGCGCAAACTGGTCGAACGACATGCCGGACAGCACTTCGACCAGTCGAGCCTGCACGTCGTGAGAGACCGAGTACACCCACTCGGTGCCGGGCTCGTAAGCCAGCGGAATCTTGCCGAGCTTACTCGCAAGCTCCGACAGCGTGCCGCTCATGAGGGCGGCTTCGGCGTAGGCATGGTCGATGCCGCGATTGCCGCCGCCACCGTACAGGAAGCCGGCCGTATGGCGGAACACGTCGTGAACGGTCGGCTGACGCGCGGGATCCTGAAGGATCATGTTCCCATCGTCGCCTTCGCCGACGTAAAGCTTGAGATCGGCCATCTCGGGCAGGTAGTCCGCGAGCGGATCGTCGAGCTGGAATTTCCCTTCCTCGTAGAGAATCAGCAGCGCCACGCTCGTGACGGGCTTCGTCATCGAGTAGATGTAGAAATAGGTGTCTTGCGACATCGGCCGTTGCGCCGCGATGTCAGCCAAGCCGTAGGCATCTTCGTGCACGACCTCACCGTGTCGCACGATGTACGTGACGACGCCAGAGATCAAGCCGTCGTCGACGTAGCGGTGGAAATGCTCGTCGAGGCGCCCGAGCCGCTCCGGCGACATGCCGGCGATGGCCGACGATGTCTGTGCCGAGGCTGGTATGGCCGCGGTTCCAAGAAGAAAACCGAGCGACACACCGGCCAAGATGCTCGCAGGTCGAGGTCGTGCGATCATGACAATGTTTCCCCACGAGTTCGCCGAAACTGGTGTTCCGCGGCGTCAGTATTGGTAGATTATGTGCTGACATTACCACCGCACCCTACCTATTGGAACGAGCATGGTGAGCTTCACGGTCATACGTATCGGCATCGATCTCCGCGCTGCTTCCCTGGCCTGTCTACACGCCGTGTGCTTCGCCCTCGCGCCTATCGTCTCGTTCGCGCAGCAGGAGGCCTTGGCGCTCAATCACATTATCATCGATGAGCGGCTGCACACGTCCGGACAGCCTGAAGCGGCGGTGCTCGAGAAGCTCGCGGCGGAAGGTTTCGATACCGTCGTGAATTTGGCTCCCGCCACGGTCTCCGGGGCCGTTGCGGACGAAAGCCGGCTGCTCGAGGTCACCGGTGTCCGCTACATCAACATTCCGGTCGAGTTCCGCAATCCGACCTACGAGGACTTCGAGCGGTTCAGCGATGCACTTGAACGGGCGCGTGCCGGTAAAGTGCTCGTCCACTGCCAGGTCAATGCCCGCGCGTCGACCTTCACGTTTCTGTATCGGGTCGTGCACGAGAATGCACCGGCCGCGGAAGCCTATGCGCTCGTGAAGCAGGCGTGGACCCCGAACGAGCAGTGGCTGCTCTTTGCCGAGGACGTGCTCGCGCGGCACGGCATCGACCTCGAAATGGAATGAGAGTTGAGCGTGGCGGCATCGCCCTGACGGAAGCGCTGCCGCTCAAGCAACGGCGGCTCAACTACTCGAGGCGCGTCGCCGCGTGGACGGGCAGTAAATCCATGGCCGGGATGCCCGCATCCTCTTCCGGGCGCGACACATACACATTGGCCGAAAACCAGCCGGTGCGCTCCAGTGGTCCGGGTTCACGGCCGAGCGCGGTCAATCGCGCGAAACATTCGTCGCGCTCGTGCACGTCGGCAAAGCGGCGCTGCGCGAAAATCAGGCCTTCCAGATATTCGGTCACGTAGCCTCGCTCGGCGCACAACTGCGCGATGGGGGCATAGTCGAACATGCGCAGCACGAAGCTGATCAGCCACGGCCGCCCGTTGACGCCGTCCAGCAGCCGCCGATACGTGTTCGCGCCGACATAGCCGATGGCCCCGGTCGATACGAGAAAGTGGGCCCCCGAAAGGGCGGCGTGGTCATCCGGCGTTAGATCATCCTGCTCCAGATTGGTCGCAATCCCGGCGGATAGTGCTTGCACTGCGCACGCATAATCGATGGCTGGGCGCGCGATATCGACGCCAACGAAGTCCGCGGCGACTTGCTCGGGCCGGCTGGTCAGCCACAAACGGTCTTGCTCGATGATGTCGGCCGAGGGTAGGCGATTGGCCGCAAAGCCCGCATAGCGGCCGGTCAGCTCCGCCAGCGTCAGACCCCAGCGGTGCAGCACCGCATTTACACCATAGGAACAGCCTATATCCACAATCTTCAACCGGCCCGTGGGATGAGCCAGCCTGTATGCGTCATACAGCGCGGCGAACACCGGCCTCGCAACCGATGGAATGATGTAGTTGTACCGCTGTAGCCCGAGATAATATTGGCAAGGATCGTCGCGATTGTAGATTTCGTCGAAGATTACCTTGCCGGTTGAATCATGTTCTAAAGCTTCGGGCTTCATCCGTGTTCTCCCTACATCCGGCCGGAGCGTAATGGTGTCTGTTCACCTCAAGGTAACGATTATACGGAGAATGTCGGCCGGGCCGGTTTTATTCTGTCCGTCGACCGAAGGAGCGGCCCTGCGACGCATCACCCATTGACGCATCTCCCGATCCGCCGGCTCGCATCGTGCTCAGAATTGCTGTTCGAAAGTCATGTAAACGGTTCGCGGCTCGCCTAGCGCCCACTGGTTCGAATAGGTGTTCCGTGCGTAGAGCTTGTCCAGCAGGTTTCGCACATTAACGCCTACGCTGGCGTTCTCGTTGAGAAGATAGCGGGCCGACGCGTCGGCCACGGGATTTCTGGCATTCGCCGTGTGTTCGCGGAGTGGATCAATGCTTGAATCAATCGTTAGTGTCTGCCCATATTGCGGCGAAACCGTCGAGATCTCGATCGATGAGGGAGGCGGAACTCCGCAGTCCTACGTCGAGGATTGCTCAGTATGCTGCCAGCCCTGGCAGGTTACGGTGGTGCAGGGGCTCGATGGCGAATGGGATGTAGCTCTCCGAACGTCGGACGAGTAGGCGACCGGGCCTCGGTCTGGCGCCTCGCTTATCTCCAGGCCCGTAACCTGGCCGCTGGACGTCGCATGGACTCCGCTACTTCGAGTAGCTATCAAAAAATTCGTAGATGCGTTCCTGGCTGGCCGTGATGATCGGGCCATGGGTCACCTCCGCCATCTCGACGTATTCATGCTCGAGCCCGATCTCTTCCATCGTTGCGACCCACGTGCGCGAGGTTTCAACCGGGACGACTTCGTCGGCGTCCCCATGCACGACCAGCACGGCGACGCCGGCATCTGCAAGATCCTGCAGGATCTCGGCGCGATCGTCGGTCATCCGGAACGCGGCCGCTGCGACGGGCGCGATCGCGGCCCAGATGTCCGCGTGCTTGGCGCCCAAGTAATACGTGCCGGCTCCGCCCATCGAGTGACCGGTCAGGTAGATGCGGTCCTCATCGACGTTGAATTCGTCCCGTACCATCGCAAGCACGTTCATCACGTCTTTTTCACTGTATTCCTGCAGCGTCTCCGGCGGCAGCGTGTCGGCTTGCGCCGGCCCATCGCCGCGTCGGAGTTGAATGACTGGCGAACCGTACCAGCCGGCGACGTTGTAGCCCATCGGGGCTGCCAGGATGTAGCCGCCTTCCTCGGCGAAATCGACGGCGGTCGCGTTGCACATGATCTGCGGCCCCGCGCCGAGGCCGTGCAGCGAAACGATCAGCGGCGCCGGTGTGTCCGCGTTGATCTTCGACGATGCGAAAACGCAATAGGTCAGCTCTTCGCCCGTGTCTTCGAAACGGTAGCTCCGCTCCTCGGCGCGCGAGTCGAGGCCGAAGCCTGCTCGTCCCTGTCGCGGCTGGGCGGTTGCCATTGCAGATGCGAGAGTCAGAGCCAGTAACAAGACGATCGACGCGTATGCAGCCCATCCGGAGGTGGCGTGTCGTAGAGTCATTCGTGCTCTCCCTCATGCAACGCCGGCACATGATACGGGGCCGGATCGTCTCGTGCTCTGAAGATGTCTGCAGACGAGTCGGTGATCAAGCAGCCCCATTACAGCAAGCGTCGCGGGTCGACCTCCCGTGATAGCTCGTGAAGCTCACCGCAATCGCTTCCTCATATTACGGACGGGTCGCGCGGGTGCTATACAATCGTGCCGTCTCCGTCGGCGGGGCGTACAAGGATAAGAAATGATTGCCGCGAAAAGAGCTCGTACGATGTTGCCGATGCTGGCAGTCGCCATTGGGAGCGTCGCGAGCGTTGACGCGATCGCACAGCAACCGGATCGAGCTCGACCCGCACTGATTCCGCACGCTTCCTGGAGCTGCTACCTCGCTGAAGGCATCCCCGCGCCAGAGCAGGGCACGCTGATCTTCGAGCTGCAAGTTCCGCTCGAGCGCGTGGCAGAGATTGGCACGACGCCATTCGGCGAGCGGGCCGTCGCGGTCGGCCTCGAGGGGGCGGTCAACGGTCCGAAACTGTCGGGAACCGTCATGGAAGGCGCGCTCGACTTCGCGTTGACACTCTCCAACGGCACGATCGAAATCGAGCAAATTCTCGTGCTCCAGGCAGCCGACGGAAGCTACATCTTGGCGAGAAATGCCGGCACGGGGCCCGATGCGGACGATATCCGGATCGTCATGGACTTCGAAGCGCCGAATGAGAGCGACCATGCTTGGTTGAACTCAGGCACTTATGTCGCGCGCCGCGAGCTGAATCCCTCCGCCGGAACGATGGACCTGCGGGTCTATGAGGTATCGGATGTGCCCGTGAGCACGACGAATGCCATAGAGATCGAGAAGCCGTCGGACATGCCGGCTCAGCCGTGGGACTACCGCCAGAAATCGCCATCGGAGCAGCAGGGCGAGCTGCTCATTGAGGAGAACGTGACACTTGCGCCCAGCCAATCCGTCGGCGCGAGCAAGAGAGGCAATCGCAACATCATCCCAATCACCGGCGGCGAGCTGAGCGGGCGAGTCAACGGCAAGGTGCTGATGGGCGGGGCGGATTATCAAGCCTTGACGCCGCCTGCGACGATCGACGCTCGCTATCTTTGGCAGACGGACGACGGCGAGATCATCATCGTGCGCAACGGCGGCGCCTTCGGCTCGCTCGTCCCCACCTTCGAAGCGCGGGTGGATGGGCCTTATGCGTATTTGAACGACGGGCTTTACCTGAGCTCGAACCCGGGCAGGGGAGAGGGCGGCGTAGCGTTGACGTTCTACGAGAGCACGAACTAATCGCGACCAGGGTTCGCCATGCCGAGATTTGCGGTTCTGCTGATGCTGCTCGTCGCGGCCGCCGTTGCGGCCGCACAGGACGAGCCCTCTTACGACATCTTGTTCATTGCCGTCGACGACTTGAACGACTGGGTGGGCTATCTCGACGGCCATCCGCAAACGCAAACGCCGAATATCGATCGTCTCGCGGCGCGCGGCATCGCCTTCACGAACGCGCAGTCACCGTCCGCGATCTGCCATGCCTCGCGCACCGCCATCTTGACCGGGTTGCGCCCCTCGACGAGCGGAATCTACGGTAACGGCCCGGACTGGCGTGGCCTTGCGGTCTTCGAAGACAAGTTGACGTTGCCGCGGTTCTTTCGCGCAAGCGGCTACACCACGAAAGGTGCCGGCAAGATATTCCATGCTCACACGTATGCCGAATCGGGCCTGAGCGGGTTCAACGACCTGGAAGCGTGGGACGCCTTTTATCCGAGCGTGGGGCGTCAGCTGCCTGACGAGTTCGCTCCTTACTCGATCCCCGCGAATGGCGGGGCCTACGGCCGTACGTTCGATTGGGCGGGACTCGTCGCCGAGGACTCGGCGCTTGCCGATGGACAGGTGACGACCTGGGTCGCCGAGCAGCTACAGGAGCAAGGCGGCGGGCCGCGATTCTTCGCCGCCGGTATCTATAGGCCCCACCTGCCGTGGTATGTGCCCGAGTCGTACTTCGCAATGTTTCCTCTGGACCAGATCGTGTTGCCGCGTTACCCGGAAGGCGATCTCGAAGACGTGCCCGAGGTGGCCACGGAAAGCTATCTCAACTCGAGCGAAATTCACACATGGCTCGTCGAGGAGGGCCGCCTCGAAGAGGCGGTGCAGGCGTATCTCGCCAGCATCAGCTATGCCGACGCGATGGTGGGGCGGCTGATCGACGCGCTCGATGCGAGTGGACGTGCGAATCGGACTATCATCGTGCTCTTCGGCGATCACGGCTTTCATCTGGGCGAGAAGGAGCGTTGGCGAAAGTTCACGCTCTGGCGCGAATCGCTGCACGTGCCGTTCATCATCGTCGCTCCCGGCACCACGATCCCCGGTTCGAGGTCCGATGCGCCGGTCTCACTGCTCGACATCTATCCGACGCTCGTCGAGTTGACCGGGCTTCCATCTCCCGACTATCTCGAAGGAAACAGCCTCTTGCCGCTGCTCCGCGATCCGTCGGTGGAATGGGACAAGCCGACGCTGTCGACGTACGGCTACGAGAACCACGCTGTAGTGTCGTCGACGTATAAGTACATCCGCTACGCTGACGGCAGCGAAGAGCTCTACGACGTTCAGAACGACCCGGACGAGTGGACGAACTTGGCGGGCGACGTACAATACGCGGCAATCAAGCAGGAGCTTGCGGCGTATTTGCCGACCAATCCTGCTCCGGCGGGTCCCGGTCCGAGCCGTGCGCCCGACGCGGCCGCGATCGAAACGACCCAGTAATACAGACTCTACAACCGTCCATGGAACATCCACCCGTCCTCGTGGCCGGCGGCGGCATCGGCGGCCTGCTCGTCGCGCTTACTTTGCACCAGATCGGGGTACCGTGCGTGGTGCTGGAATCCGTTGCGCATCTGAAGCCCCTCGGCGTCGGCATCAATCTTCAGCCGAACGCGGTGCGTGAGCTATATGAGCTTGGCATCGGGCGCGAGATGCTAGATGCGATCGGCGTGCAGACGAAGGAGTGGGCGCTGGTCGGCTTGAACGGCCAGGACGTCTACACCGAGCCGCGCGGGCTGCTAGCCGGCTACCAATGGCCGCAATACTCGGTGCACCGCGGCGACCTGCATATGCTTCTGTATCGCACTGCGGTCGAGCGTCTCGGCGCCGATGCCATTCGCACCGGCGCCAAGGTCACCGGCTATCGCAATCACGATAGCGGGGAGGGCGTGACCGCGCTGATCAGCACGCCGGACGGCGATCGTACCCAGATCGAAGGCGCGCTACTGATAGGGGCAGACGGGCTGCACTCGGCAGTGCGCGCGCAGATGCATCCGCAGCAGCCGCCGATCAACTGGGGCGGTGCGATCATGTGGCGGGGCACCACGCCCGGTGTCCCGATTCGCACCGGTGCCTCCTTCGTCGGTCTCGGGACCCATCGGCATCGCGTCGTCTTCTATCCGATCTCGAATCCAAACGCCGCGGGGCTTGCGACGATCAATTGGATCGCGGAAATCACCGTAGACAACTCCAAGGGCTGGACGAACGGCGACTGGAACAAGCGGGTCTCGATCGAGGACTTCATCCATCACTTCGAAGGCTGGAGCTATGAGTGGCTGGACGTGCCCGCGATGCTGCGCGGCGCGGCGGAAGTGTTCGAGTATCCGATGATCGACCGCGACCCGGTGCCGAGCTGGGTCGACGGCAATGTCGCGCTGCTAGGCGATGCGGCGCACGTGATGTATCCGACCGGCTCGAACGGCGCGACGCAGGCGGTGGTCGACGCGCGCGTGCTCGGCGCGGCCATTCTCGAGCATGGCGTGACGCGCCGAGCGCTCGACGCCTACAACGCCCAGCTCTGCGAGGAAATTTCCGCGGTCGTGCTGCGCAATCGCGGCGCCGGGCCGTTCGGCCTGCTAAATTTGCTGGATGAGCGCTGCGGCGGCGTCTTCGACGACATCGATAGTGTGATCCCGCCGGCGGAGCGCGAAGAGTTCATGAGCCGCTATAAGGCCGCGGCGGGGTTCGCGATGGAGCGGCTAAACACGTCGCCGCCGATCATTCCTCCCGGTGCACGCTTGCGGAAAGCTTGAGCGGATGCTGCGCCACTACGTGTTTTTGCGCTACCGCGCGGGCACCAACCCCGAGCACGTCGCTGCGTTCTGCGAGCGGATGCGCGCGTTGCGCGACTCGATCGGCGAGATCCGCCACCTCGAGATTGGGCGGGACGAGCTGCACGACACGCGCAGCTGGGACCTCGTGTTGATCATGGCCTTCGACAGCGTGGACGCGTTGCGTGCCTATCAACGGCATCCGGCGCACCAGGCGGTCATGGCGTTCAACGATCCATTCGTTGCGGACGTGGCGTCCGTGGATTTCACGAGCTAAGCGCCTGGGGTGCGCTGCCCGGTTCGCGTAGCGAACCCCGTACGCGCGACGCGGCAGCTCGGCCTGCGCGAGCTGGCCCGAAGACTGCATCCGCCCGCATCACTGCAGGAAATCCCAGGAGCGGACGATGCGAGCGCGTGCGTTGCAGCGAGGTCGAGCGGCGGCCGTGGCCGCGCTGCTCTTCGCCGCGCCTCTGACGGCCGTGCAAGGACAAGAAGCCCAGGACTACGATCCGTTTCACTGGGGATACGCGCCAATGTTCGGCAGCGGCGCCTACCGTCAGACGGATTCGACGGAGACGCGAGTCCTCCGGGTCTCCCCGTCGATCGTCGTGCGCGAGGCGCGCGTGCGGCGGGGGCCCAATGTCGGCGTGCGTGTGCTGCTGCCGTTCTCCGTCGGCATCCAGAACCTCGACGAAGAAGAGCTGCCGCCGGATCGTCCGGACGACGAGATCGAGCACGCAGCGGTTCTGCCCGGCATCGAGCTCGAGTTTCCGGGCGAGCGCTTCGCGTTGCGCGTCAGGGGGCAGGCAGGCTGGGGCACGGAGCTCGAAGGGCTCGAAATGGCCGCGAGACTCTATGCCTTCGGCGTGCGCAGCCGGTTCGGCTGGCCGGACGCGCCGGGCCGGCCGGCGCTGATCAACGGGCTGCTATGGGCCGGTTTCGTCCCGGAGACGGGGCCCCGCAGGTCGCTGCTGCGGGTGTCGCAGGGCATCGAGTTCGACGTGTCAGTGCCGCGGTGGGAATTCAAGGGACGAACGATGCGGCTGATGCCGCACGTGCTCGCGGACTGGTATTACCGGCCGCCGCCCGAGATCGCGTTCGGCGACGAGGACTTCGATCACGTCGAGACCGAGTGGCAGATCGGGCTCGCGGCCAAGCGCGAAGGGGGGTTCAAGCTCCTGTGGTTCAGGTTTCAGGCAGTCGGGATGGCGTACCGGTTCTCAGAGCACAGCGACGGGATCCGTTTCTACCTGAATTCCGCTTTTTGATGGCTCTGAAAGCATTCGCGCTGCTGATTCAAGGCATCGGCACTTTGTGACGGCGAGCGGATGAAAGCAGAAGACGTTTGCTAAAATCATCTCCAGGCATGGGGCAATCGGCCCGTTATCTTGGAGAGCCCACGTTCATGTTTCAGTTCCGACCCATCCGGCTGTTCGCACTGGCTGCCCTGTTGGCCTCGTCCGCCACGTACGCCGGCGGCTTCACCGGCAATCCCGAGACCGGCAAGGCGCTGTTTATGACCAATAGCTGCTCGGCCTGCCATGGCGTGACGAAGGAAGACAACGCGAGGGTAGGTCCCAGTCTCTTCGGCGTCGTGGGGCGGAAGGCTGGCACCGCGCAGAGCCTGTTGGGCGCCACCGCGAACCTGAAGAAGTATGGAGTGATCTGGAGCGTCGAGACCCTGGATGAATTCCTGGCCGACCCGAATGCCAAGGTACCAGGTACACCGATGGCAGGCGTGCTGACCGATCCGCAGCAGCGCGCGGACGTCATCGCCTACCTGTCCACGCTAAAGGAATAAGGCCCCGGCGGTTTCCCACCGAGGCCTTCTGCTTAGCAGCCGCTTTTGAAGTTTACCGATTGACCTGGACGCTGGTTCCACCGCCGCCAAAGCGGCCGCCTGAGCCGCTATCAGTGCCCGCCGAGACGATTTTGACCCACAGCGCGTGATCGTCTTTGAAGTAGGCGGTTTCGTTCGACGCGCGCAGCGCATCCACGCTGCTTTGCTCCGTGCCGGAAGCGGCAGTACTGAAGCCCGGCAGCTCGAAGATCACCCAGGAGCCACTGTCCAGTTGGCTTAGGCTGATGGAGAGATCCTCCCTTTCGGTGGTCACCTTGATCTCGGTGCCGGCGACCACCGAAGTTTGCCCCGTGGCGGTGAACTCAACGCCATTGCGGCTGAGAACGACCGGCGGCTCGGGGGGCGCTTCACTGGCCCCGCCAGCTCGGCCGCCACCGAATCCGCGACTGCCGCCGCCGAATCCGCCGCCGAATCCACCACCGCCGCCGCCAACATTCATGCGCCCGAGGTCACCCTCGCATACGACAGCGTTCCAGGTCGGCTTCTGCTCACAGGCTTCGATACCGCTCAAGACGCCGATGTTATTCACGACGTAGGCATTGGGAGTGCCGGTGAGCGAGCCGTCAACGTCCTTGATTGCCGCGGTCATCCAGCCGGCACTACCAAAATTGTCGTTGCCCCACTCACGCGTCATCTCCGGAAAATGCACCGGCTTGGCGTGGACGAATTTCACGCCTTCCACTGAGTTATCGGCGCTCGTCGGGAAGCTGGTGAACATCAAGTAAGAAAGGGCCCCCGCCTCGCGAGTGTCGTTGTCCTCGTAGTTCACAAAAGTCGTGTTCTCGACGTAGTGAAGGAAGTCATAGTACTCGTAGCCGCGGATCGGGAAGTCCGGGATTTCGGGGTACGGCAAGCTGCGCCCGTAAGCCACTTCCTCAGGAGTCGTGGGGTTGCCGATGTTCCCGGTTTCGCCGACGAACAGCGAGTCGACGACCTTCGACGTGTAGTCGCCGCCGCCGGGCTCAATGCCGGGATACGCATGCGTATAGCCAATGGCGTTATCGGCGAGTTTCAGGTTCCGGAATACGTGCATCTCGCCCCGGCCCCAGATGCCGCCGTTGCGATTCTTGTAAGCGGTGAAATCCTCGATGAACGATTCCTGCGGACCGGTCTTGTTGGCCGGATCGGCATAGGCCATATGCGGGTTGCCGCCGACATTGAATCGTCCCTCCGGATTGGGCCCGCGGTCGAACATCAAACCATCGAAGTTGGAGTGGGCGACGTTGCCGCGGAACTCGCCGAGCTGCATTCGACGCGGCCAGGTGTTCTTGCTGATCTCCGTGCCTTCGAACTGACCGATCGGGTGCTCCGGAAAGGCCATCCAGAAGCCGATCTGGTCGGAACCCGCGGCCACGTTGCCCAGGTAAGTGTTATCCGGGTGCGTGATCCAGAAGGTCGACACCGTGTTGTCCGATGGAATTAGGGCCTCATCGGAGGTCTGGCCATTCCCTCGCTCCTGGGACGAGCCGGCTGCGGCGAGGTTGGTCGGGACACACGGCTTGGACGTATGACACTTGGTCTGAATCCCGAGGTTGCGGACAAACTCGTTGCCGTGCTCGATGCCGTCTTCGAGGAAGAAGCAGTGACCGACGGTGTTGTAGGTCACATTGTTCTCAACGCGCAGGAAGTTCGTGCCATGCACGGTCACACAGCGGTTGTAGGAGTCATGGATGGACGCATTCTTGATGTACTGGCCGTGCGCGTCGCCGACGAGATGCCAGTGGATCGGATACCGGGCAAGCGTCAGGTTCTGACCCATTCGATTCAGCTCGACGCCGGAGATATACATCTCGCTCGACGGCATCGCCATGATATGCCCGCCGAAGAACGACTGTTCCGCGTCAGGTGAAGCCTGAATCAGGATATTGCGCGTCAGCAAACCGACTTCGCCGCGCTGATCCACGTCGAACGTAATCGCGCCGAAATGCATGTACTCGAGCGGCTGATCCAGCGTGATCATATTGCTGCTGATCGCCGCAATGGTGCGCCGCTCAGCCTGCCTCGGATTGAAATCGGTCGACGCGAGAACAATCTCGTCGCCCACCCGCCATTCAGCGGCATCCAGGACTTCGATGGAATTGCTGCCTGCTTCGGCTGTCCGGGCCAACTTGGTCCAGGTGTGGGTCCGATCGCCATGCAGGTTCAGGGTTCCGCCCGAGATCATGATCCCGCGGTCACCCATGCCGGCCATGATATCTTCACCCTTCACGTTGTCGGTGAAGGTGATGGTCGCGTTGCGCGTGTGGGGGCTGGCTTCGCTGCCGATGGCCAGTTCCCCGTGCAAGACGATCCACTCGGTGGTCAGTTCCAGGTCTACATCGTTCGAGAAGACGAGCTTGCCGTCGATCGTCAGACTGCGCAAAGCCGGCGGACTGACGTCGAGGACGACGTCCATGCCTGGGCTAATCACGACAGC
>CAZFJU010000128.1:8386-12308 GCA_964518995.1 uncultured Gammaproteobacteria bacterium | reverse complement strand
ACTGATCCAATTGGGCTCTGACCCCATTTTCGATTGCTCCGATCCAAGTGGGCTCTGACCCCCAATTTTTGCTCGCAATTGGGCTCTGACCCCAATTTCACTCCACAATTGGGCTCTGACCCCAATTTCACTCGCCGTTTAGCATCTCCAGCAGGCGCTCGGGGTCGAGCTCCGTGTCCGGTGCCTCGATGAAGCGCGACGGCGACACGCCGGTGTAGCGCCTGAAGACCTTCGTGAAATACGACGGGTCATTGAAGCCGACAAGGAAGGCGACGTCGGCGATTTGTGCGTTCGGGTTCTTGAGTAGCCGCCCCGCTTCCCGCAGCCGGAACCGAACCACGTACTCCTGAAACGTGAGCCCGTAGGTTTCCTTGAAGAGGCGGCTGAACTGGAACGTGGTCAAGCGGCAGATTGCCGCGGCGTGCGCGCTCGACACCTTATCGCGATAGTTGCGCTCTACATATTCCAGGGCCCGCTCCAGCGCGAGCGGCTCGTGGCTCGAGCGGGCCGCCACTCTGTGCTCGAGCGGGATCGACGAAATCGGCATCGCCGCTTGGCGGCGCGACGCATCGCGATAGCTCATCATCTCGGCGAACGCGGATACGCAGCGGTCGACCTCCGACTTCGACAGCGGCTTGACCAGATAGTCCCAGACGCGAGAGCGAAACGCCCACACCGCGAGGGACTCCGAGTGCTGGACCGTCAGCATCAGGATCGGCACCGATCGATGGCGGCTCTTCGTCTCCTGTAACGACTGCAGGCTCTGCTTGGTGGGGTAATCGTAGTCGAAGCAGATTGCGTCCGGCTCGAGCTTCAGGATCTCGCGGTCGATCGAGGTCAGCGCCGACAGGCGGTGCACGGCGAAGTGCTCCTCGAGCGCCGTCGCCGCCGCGCGATCGCGCACGGATACGGTCAGGTCGATCCAGAGAAGGGAATAACGAGATGCCACGCAGCTGCCTTCGAATGCTGAAACCGGCAACACGACCATTAGAGCGGAGCGCTCGGCGCGGCGACGTGAACCGGCGCACAGGATTTGGCGCCTGCGCGGCAAAATGAGCACTGTCAGCCGGCCTTCGGACCCGCTGCGAGAGTACGATAGGGAGCTTCGCCACCAGAGACGATCCTCCGCTCATGAAAGTCGATTTGATTGCCGCCGCCCGCCCGAACTTCATGAAGATCGCGCCGCTGTATCACGAGCTCGCGAGGCAGGAGTGGTGCGAGCCGCGTATCGTCCATACCGGCCAGCACTACGACGCGAATATGTCGGATGCGTTCTTCGCCGATCTCGGCATGCCGCAGCCGCACGTGCACCTCGGCGTCGGCAGCGGCAGCCATGCCGAGCAGACGGGCCGCGTAATGATGCAGTACGAGAAGGTGTGCCTCGCGGATCGGCCGGACTGGATCGTCGTCGTCGGAGACGTGAACTCCACGCTGGCGTGTGCGTTGGTCGGCGCCAAGCTGCTGATTCGCGTCGCGCATCTCGAGGCGGGGCTGCGCAGCGGCGATCGCACGATGCCGGAGGAGATCAACCGCATCGTCACCGACTCGATCGCCGATTTGCTGTGGACGCCATCCGCCGACGGCGACGCGCACTTGCGCGCAGCCGGAGTGCCGGCCGAGAAGATCGAGTGCGTCGGCAACATCATGATCGACTCCTTCGAGCTGCTCGCGCCGCGTATCCGCGCCGCCGGCATGGCGGCGAAGCTCGGCCTCGAGCCGCGGTCGTACGGCGTCGTCACGCTGCACCGGCCGTCGAATGTCGACCACCGCGAGCAGCTCGGCATGATCGTCGAGCGGCTCGTCGCCGTGGCCGAGCGTCTGCCGCTCGTGTTCCCGGTGCATCCGCGCACGCGTGCGCGGCTCGCCGAGTTCGAACTTGCAGCGCAGCTCGAATCGAGCGCAGGCATGCGGCTCGTGGAGCCGCTGTCCTATATCGACTTCATGAGCCTCGTCGTCGATTGCCGGGTCGCGGTCACCGATTCAGGCGGCATTCAGGAAGAAACCAGCTATCTCGGCATACCGTGCCTGACGCTTCGCGACAACACCGAGCGGCCCGTGACGATCACCGAAGGCACCAACCGCCTCGTCAAGCCAGGTCGGCTGGAGGAAGAACTGATCGCCGCGTTGGAGCAAGGCGTGCGGGCGACCCGCATCCCGAAGTGGGATGGCCGCACGGCCGCCCGCGTGGCGGAAAGTCTGCGCCGACATTCCGGCGATTGATGCTGACCCCCGGCGGATGCCGGAGCTCGAAGTGCAGGGGTTCGGCGACACAAAGTCGTCGGAAATGTTGACGATCTGAGCTGACCCTCACTGTTGCCGCCGTTATGTAAAAGTGCGGATCCGCAACCTTCCGGCCGAAACCGGCGGAGTTTCAAAGCGCTGAGGATGTGCCAAAAGCGCCACCCTGCGTCACCCGCTAGGGATGCGCACCTGGCACGTTAAATGCTAGGGATGTCCATGAACGCATTCAGTAATGGGCTGCTCGTTGCCCAGGTCCCCGAGGCATGGATGGCCGGCTTCGGAGCATAGGCAGGAGGTGCGCAATGCCATGGTTGAGCTCTAGAGTCGCTATCGCCACGGGGATCCCGCTGGCCCGCCACAAAGTGCCGAGGCCGTACGCCCTCGCGACGCCGGCGGCCGCCTGGCGGAGCTCGGTCCGCAAGCTCGTCTCCTTACCGACGCAGAGCGTTGCCCGCTTTGTCGAGGTAAGCTCCGTGCCGGACATTTGGCGGAGCAGGAGAGAGCGAAGTGCGAGCGGCTGTGATTCCGGTGATCTTGTCGGGCGGGTCGGGGACCCGGCTATGGCCTCTTTCCCGCGAGCTTCGGCCCAAGCAGTTCCTGCCTCTCGTCAGCGACCGGACGATGCTGCAGGAAACGCACCTCAGGATCCACGGGCTCGATAATCTCCACGCACCCATCGTCGTCTGCAACGAGGACCATCGGTTTCTCGTTGCAGAGCAGATGCGACAGATCGGCGTTGCGCCGCAAACGATCATCCTCGAGCCGATAGGCCGTAATACCGCGCCGGCCGTTGCGGTTGCGGCTTGGATGGCCCTGAAGCAGGCGCACATCGGGCGCGATCTGCCGGCCGACGGGGCCGGCGCTTCGAGCCCGGCAGCCGATCCGTTGCTGCTGATCCTGCCGGCCGATCACGTCGTCAACGATACGAACGCTTTCGCAGCGGCCATCGAGGCGGCCGTCGAGTCGGCATCCGGCGGCGACCTCGTCACCTTCGGCGTCGTGCCGACGCGGCCCGAGACCGGCTACGGCTACCTGCGGGTGGGCGCGCCGGCGGGTGCGGGGCGCTGGCGGCAGCTCGCGCAGTTCGTCGAGAAGCCCGGCCGCGCGACCGCCGAGGAGTACGTCGCGTCCGGCGACTATTTGTGGAACAGCGGCATGTTCGTGTTCTCGGCGCGGCGCTATCTCGAAGAACTCGAGCGGCACGCGCCGGCGATGGCGGCCGCGTGCCGGCGGGCGGCCGAGGCGGCGACCGTCGAGCAGGAATTCACTCGGCTCGACGACGCCTTCGCGAGCTGCCCGGCCGATTCGATCGACTATGCAGTGATGGAGAAAACCGATCGTGCGGCCGTCGTGCCGCTCGATGCAGGTTGGAGCGACGTCGGCTCCTGGCCGGCGCTGCACGAGATCCTCGACAAAGATGCGAGCGGCAACGTCTTGCGCGGCGATGTGATCGCGGAGGGATGCCGCGAGTGCTATATCGCGTCGAGCACGCGGTTGGTCGCGGCGGTGGGGGTGGAGGGATATGTCATCGTCGAGACCGACGATGCAGTGCTCGTTATGCCCCATGCGCGGGCGCAAGACGTGAAGGGCGTCGTGGAGGCCGTTCGCGAACGGCGGAAAGCGTCCGACCGGAGCGCGTGACACGTGCCGGATGACGCCTGCCGGATGGCGCCAGCTCCAT
>CAZFJU010000128.1:0-8286 GCA_964518995.1 uncultured Gammaproteobacteria bacterium | reverse complement strand
GCCTGCCGGATGGCGCCAGCTCCATCACGCCCGCCGCGTGACGCCTGCCTGATGCTCGGCGCGCGCTATTCGTGACTCACGCCCTCACGCTTGTCATGCATTGCCTGCACAATATGAAAGTGCGTCAGTGCGGGGCTTCAAAGACACTCCGCCGGAGGCCGCGAAGGATCGCAGGCCGATGAAGGCACCGAATCCGGTTCGAATGGCCGGGCTCGTCAGCCATGGGGGCTCGAACGATGGGTGTGAATCAAAGCCGGCTTAAAGTCGTCACTACCGTGCCGCAGCCGTCGCGGCGCAAGCCGCTGGTCGATGGATTCAAATGGCACCGCGTCGGCCTCGAGATCGAAGAGTGGGTCGATCAGCGAACATGGTACGAGTTCGGCAAGCTCCTGCAGCAGACGGACTACGCGTGGGAGTGGATGGTCGCGGACTGGCTCGTGTTCGGCGATCACAAGTACGGCGATCGAGTCTACGCCCAGGCCGCTCGCTTACTCGGTAAGGCGGCGCGAACGTGGGAGGACTACGCCTATATCGCGCGTAATGTCCGATTCTCGGAACGTTCCGAGATTCTGCCATTGATGTTGCATAAGTCCGTTGCCCGGTTCGGTCACGATCCGGAGCTGCAGCGGACGCTGCTCAGCATCGCCGAGCAATACGGCCTGAGCAAAGCGGTTTTCGAAGGCGTCATCGAGCTCGTGCTCGAAGGCAAGTCCTATCACCATCTCTTGTCTCCGAGACTTACGCCCGTCGCCCGCGCGCGGTTGCGCGCGGAAAAAGAACGCGAGCGGATCCGCAAGAAAGCATCGGCCGGTGCAGCCCGCTCCGAGTGGCTCGAGTATGTGCGCGAGCAGGCCGAGGGGTGGAGCCGGTTAGCGAAAGAGCTGGCCGAGCACTGAGCGCCGCACGGCGTATTCCTGTCTCGTGTCGCTGCGCGGCGGCAGGTCCCGCTGCATAGATCACAAAACATCTTATCTTCCATAAAGTTTGAACTGCAAAGTATCTGATCGTGAGTGAGTTCACGGCGATACTTTTTTGCGCACAGCATAATGGTGTCTCTGTTGGACGACACTGTTGCTCGAAAGGTAGAGCACGCCTCGGGCCCTAGGCAAACGCTCGAGGTCATTGTGACAAGGGCAAACCCGTCGCGAGGCGGGGACGCAAAGCCACCGATCTTCGGATGACGATGATAGCGGGGTTACCTCAATGCGAAAGCAGCCAGGAAGGCACGGGTTACTATTTCTGTTAGTGACTCTAAGTACGATGACGTTGACAGCGTGTGGCGGTGATGATGATGAAAATACCGCCCACCTCGATGATTACCAGGACGTAACCAACCCTGGGAACAATAGCGGCGGCGACCAGAAGCCCGATCCGGGCAGCGGTTCCGCTGATGACGACGACGTTCAGGCTCCGACGCCGCCAGTGGGCGCCGCTCCGCCGCCGCCGCCGGTAGGCACTGTTCCGCCGCCGCCTCCGCCTCCGGTGGACACCGCTCCGCCTCCGCCGCCTCCGCCTCCGGCAGGCACCGACCCGTCCGACCCGGTCTACCCGACAGACCCGGTAGACGACGAGCCGCCGCAGAACCGGCCGCCCAGTATCTCGGGCAAGCCAGCTCCGCAGGTGGTGGCAGGCGCGCAGTATTCTTTCACGCCCGCGGCCGTCGATCCGGATATGGACATGATCGTGTTCTCGGTCGACAACCTGCCGGTGTGGGCCTCGTTCGATCCGTCCACCGGGCGGTTGACCGGCACGCCGACTGCGAGCGACCAGGGCATCTATTCGAACATCACGATCAGCGTGTCGGACGGCGAGCGAACCGTGGCGCTCTCTCCGTTCACCATCGAGGTGGTGGCGTACGGGCACGGCTCTGCGACGTTGAGCTGGACCGCGCCGACGATGCGTACGGATGGAACGACGCTCGACAACCTAGCGGGTTATCGGATCTATTGGGGCACGTCGATCGACGACTACACGGATTCGGCGACAATCGACAATCCAGGTGTCACGACTTATGTCATCGAAGGGTTGGTGCCCGCGACCTACTACTTCGTCGCGACGGCCTACGATGCAGATGGGTTCGAGAGCCAATTCTCGGGCGTCGCCTCGAAGACCATCGAGTGAACGCGCGCCGAGTGAACGGCAGATCGAGCTGAGCGGAAGTGCGGGAGATGCGGCTGGCGCCGGGGCGAGAGCTTGCAAAGGCGCTGGTGGGCGATGCTGGGATTGAACCAGCGACCTCTCCCGTGTGAAGGGAGCGCTCTCCCGCTGAGCTAATCGCCCCGCCTGTGCGCGATATTGTCGGGCGGTCTCGAGTTGAACACAAGACCCGGCGCCGGAGCCTGTATGATACGCGCTAACCATGCGACGGCCGGCAGGGCGCCGTATGGATTTCACACGAGCTGATCAGTACGCTTGTGTCGTCCGTTCGTAACCTCTAAGGGCTATTCTGAAAATGCGCATTACGATCTTCGGTACAGGCTACGTCGGGCTCGTGACTGGAGCGTGCTTCGCCGAAACGGGCAACCACGTGGTCTGCGTCGATATCGACGAGGCCAAGATCGAACGCTTGAAGCGCGGCGAGATACCGATCTTCGAGCCGGGCCTCGATGACATCGTCAAGGCCTCGATCGAAGCGGGGCGGCTCAGGTTCACGACGGACTTTGCGGAGGGCGTCGCGCATGGCCTCTTCCAATTCATCGCGGTCGGCACGCCGCCGGACGAGGACGGCTCGGCGGATCTGAAGCATGTGCTGGCTGCCGCACGCTCCATTGCCGAGCACATGACGGACTACCGTGTCATCGTCGATAAATCCACGGTGCCGGTCGGCACTGCGGATCTGGTCAAGGCGGAGATCCGGTCGGTGCTCGAGCGGCGCGGCGTGAAGCTCGAGTTCGATGTCGTGGCGAACCCCGAGTTTCTGAAAGAAGGCGCGGCGATCGAGGATTTCACTCGCCCCGATCGAATCATCGTCGGCACCGATAACCCCCGTACGGCCGAGCTGCTCCGCGCGCTATACGAGCCCTTCAATCGCAGCCACGACCGGCTGCTGGTCATGGATATCCGCTCGGCGGAGCTCACGAAGTACGCGGCCAACGCGATGCTGGCCACCAAGATCAGCTTCATGAACGAGCTGGCGAACCTCGCCGAGCTGGTCGGTGCGGACATCGAGCACGTCCGCGTCGGCATCGGCTCCGACCCGCGCATCGGCTACGAGTTCATCTACCCGGGGCTCGGCTTCGGCGGTTCCTGCTTTCCGAAAGATATCCGGGCGCTCGGCAGCGTCGCGCGGGCGCATGGCTATCATGCGGAGCTGCTGACGGCGGTCGAAAGCGTGAACATGCGCCAAAAGCGCGTGATGTACGAGAAGCTTAAGCAGTACTTTGGTGGTAACCTCCAAGGTAAGACAATCGCCGTCTGGGGGCTTTCGTTCAAACCGAATACGGACGACATGCGCGAGGCGCCGAGCCGCACATTGATCGAAGCACTCTGGGCCGATGGCTGCCGAGTACAAGCATACGATCCTGTCGCCGGAGAAGAAGCGCACAAGCTTTACGGCGACAGGGACGACTTCGAGCTGTGCACGAGCTCGTACGATGCTCTGCGCGGCGCCGACGCGCTGGTTATCGTCACGGAGTGGAAGGAGTTCAGGAGCCCGGACTTCGAAGGCATTCGCGCTGCCCTGAAGCAGCCGGTGATTTTCGACGGCCGCAACTTGTATGACCCGCTCCTGTTGAGTGATTTAGGGATCCGGTACTTCGGTATCGGCAGAGGGGACGTCATTCCAGTTGAGAGGAGCAGCGCGCAAGCCGCCTCCTGATCGTCACCGATCGTCACCGATCGTCGAGATCGCCGACATCGGATCGTCGGCGATCGGCGCGTGGAGAGCGGTTGCGGCTCGCGACGAGGCTGTCTACGAACAGGCTCGAGAGCCCGTGCGGGTCATGCGCGGCTGCAAAAGATAACGTAATGCGTCGGAATTCCCGACTCGTTCACGGTGGCGTTGCGTAGGGAACGTTAGCATTTGCCGCTCTTTGGCAGACGGCTCGCATTTTGAGAATCTTCGCGCACCACGTTTCTCCCCAAACGCTGCTGATGGCCGGTGTCGACTTCGTTTTGGCCGGCGCAAGCATGTACATCGCCTACTTCACGGTCGCGGCGCTGGGCTACGCCTCGGCCATGTCGCCCGGCACCGATCTGCTCGTTCAGGCCGCGTCGTTTGGAGTGGCCGTAAGCGTGTCGATGGCCGCGATGGGTCTTTATAGCGTCAAGCAGCGCTATCGGCTGGACGGGGTGATCGCGCGGATCTTCGTCGGCATCGGCATGGCCGTCGTCGGCATTGCCGTCCTCGAGTTCGTTTTCCGGTTCGTCGGCTCCCGCCCTGTCTGGCTACTGGCGCTGGCGATCTCCGCCATAGCTCTGTGCATCGCTCGAGTTGCCTTTCAAAAGCTGATCGACGACGACGTCTTCAGGCGGCGCGTGCTGGTATATGGTGCCGGCAAACGCGCGTCGAAGATCCTGCAGCTTCGTCGGCGCAGCGATCAGCGCGGATTTCGCGTCGTGGCTTTCGTGCCGACGGCGAGCGACGAGCTCGCTATTCAGGATCCGCGCGTGCTGGCATTCGGCGGATCCCCGATGCTCGACTTCGTCCGCGCCCATCGTATCGACGAGATCGTGATTGCCGTGGACGACCGGCGCCGCAGCTTTCCGATCAGCGAGCTGCTCTCGTGCAAGCTGGCCGGCGTCGGCGTAATCGACCTGCTCGAGTTTCTGGAGCGCGAGACGGGCCGGATCAAAGTCGACATGCTGAATCCGGCCTGGCTGATCTTCTCGAAGGGCTTCGCTGGCACCGGCCGCGATCATCTGAGCTTCCGATGCCTCGATCTCATCATGGCGATGGCGTTGTCACTGCTCGCGCTGCCCGTCGGCCTGCTCGTGGCCTTGGCGATCTACCTCGATGACGGCGGTCCGGTAATCTACAGCCAGCGCCGTGTCGGTTTCGACGGCAGGCCGTTCGTGCTCCATAAGTTCAGGAGCATGAAGAACAATGCGGAAGCCGCCGGCGCGCAATGGGCGACACGTGAGGACGACCGGGTCACGCGCGTCGGCCGGTGGATTCGCAAGACCCGGCTCGACGAGCTGCCGCAGCTGATCAATATATTGAAAGGCAACATGAGCTTCGTGGGGCCGCGGCCCGAGCGGCCGGAGTTCGTCGACGAGCTCTCCCGCAAAATTCCGTACTACCACGAGCGTCATTGCGTAAAGCCCGGCCTCACCGGTTGGGCGCAGCTGTGCTATCCGTACGGCGCCTCCGAGGAGGATGCGAAGGCGAAGCTCGAGTACGACATGTACTACGTGAAAAACCGTAGCTTGATCTTTAACCTGATGATCCTGTTGCAGACGGTGGAAGTCGTCTTGTGGCAGAAGGGTTCCAGGTGAGCCCGGCGATGACGACAGTCGCGGCGCTCGGCTATATCCTTGCGGCCATTGCCTTCCTTGGCGTGCTCGCGTTGACGCTGCCGTCATCCCCGGGCACGCGGCACGCCGGGACGCTGATCGCGTCCATTGCGGCCTCGGCGGCGTGGGCCGTCGTGCTTGCCGCGGGGATCATCCTAGGGGATGGCTTCTCCGCCTGGATGCTGACCGCGGACGCACTGCGCAGCACCGCGTGGATCCTGTTCGTCGCCGGGTTCTTGCGCATGCATTCTCCGGCACAGGGGCTGGCGAGAACGCTGGCGTTGGCCGCCGTCGCGCTGTGCGCGTCGGCTGTTGTTACGGTGGCCTATCACGGTTTCGTCGGTGCGGCGGAAGGGCAGCTCGTCGCGTTGCCGGTCCTCGGGCTCGCGCTCGTCGGGCTTTTGGGCCTCGAGCAGCTCTACCGCAACTCGGTGTTCGAGCAGCGGCGAGTCGTGCGCTATCTGTCGATTGGCATCGGCATGGTCTTCGCCCTCGACGTGTTCGTGTTCTCGCAGGCGCTGCTTTTCGCGCATGTCAACGAGGTGCTTTGGGGCCTGCGCGGCTTCGTGGGCGCGGCATCAGCGCCGCTGCTGTTGCTTGCGATCAAGCAGCAACCCGATTGGGGCCGCAGTGTTTTCGTCTCTCGCCATGTCGTTTTCTACTCGACCAGCCTCGTGGCGGCGGGCCTCTATCTGCTTGCCATGGCCGCCGGAGGCGTGCTGATTGCCGCGACCGGTTTCGCGTGGGGCGTGTTTCTGCAGCTGGTGTTCTTCGCATGCGCGTCCGCGGTGCTGCTGTGGGCGCTGTTCTCGACCAGCTTGCGGCGGCGTGTGAAGGTCTTCATCGCCAAGCATTTCTATCGGAATCGATACGACTACCGGGAGGAATGGCTGCGGCTGATGCAGACGCTGGTCGGCGGCGCACAGGCGCCGTCACTTCCGGAGAGAAGCGTCCGTGCGCTGGCCGACATCATCGAGGCCGAGCACGGCCGATTGTGGCTCGAGGAGCGTGACGGGGGGCGCTTCGCTCCGTCTGGCGCATGGCGGGTGTCGGAACCAGGGCAGGCGCTAAGCGGCGACGATCCGCTGATCCGCTTCATGCGTGAAACCCATTGGGTCGTGGATACACAAGAGTATCGCGCCGCGCCGGATCGGTATTCGAACGCGTTCGCCGAAGACTCGCCGCATCTGACCGAAGCGGCGGTTTTCGTGCCGTTGCTGCACGCCGGCACGTTGATTGGCATCGTCGGTCTCGACCGTCCATCGGGGCTCGGTCCGCTGACCTACGAGGATCACGATCTGCTGAAGACGGCCGGGCAGCAGGTGGCGATCTTTCTGCAGCAGGAGCGTGCGCAGGAGGCGCTCTCCGAGACGAAGCAGTTCGAGGCTTTCGCGCGGCTCACCGCATTCTTGATGCACGATCTGAAGAACCTGATCGCGCAACAGGAGCTGGTCGTTCGCAATGCCCAGCGTTTCAAGCATCGGCCGGAGTTTATCGAGGACGCGGTCACGACCATCGAGTCCAGCGTGCAACGCATGCGACGCGTCCTCGAACGGCTGCAAAGCGCGGCCAAGCCCGAGCAACGGTCGTTGGTCGACGTCGGCGAGGCGATACGGGAAGCCTGCCGGGCGTGCTCCGACCGCGTGCCGAAGCCCACCGTGAAAATATCGGCGCCGGTCGCGAGAGTCGCAGCCGATCGCGAGCGGCTAGGCATGGCGATTACGCATGCGATCCGCAACGCGCAGGATGCGACGCCGGCCGATGGGCGCGTGACGGTGACGCTGAGCGACGAGAATGGGCGCGTGCGCGTCGAAGTCGCGGATACCGGCGCCGGGATGGACGCGGAGTTCGTACGTAATGAGCTTTTCAAACCGTTTCATAGCACGAAAGGCGCCAAAGGAATGGGTATCGGTGCGTACCAGATCCGTGAGACGATTCAAGGCGCCGGAGGCGACGTCGAGATCGCCAGCGAGATCGGCGTCGGCACAACTCTTTGCATGTGGCTGCCATCCGCGGCCGAGCACCTCAAAGCGGATCAATCCGCAGCATAGCTCCTCCAACAGGTGAGTCATGAGAAAGCAAACCTTTTTAATCGCAAGCATGCTCGGCTGGATGATGGTCGGCACCGGCTGCGCCCAGCCCACCACGGATGAGCTTATCGCGACGGCTCAGCAAGCGATCGCCGCCGGTGAACATCGCACCGCCGAGATTCACCTGAGAAATCTATTGCGCGAAGAGCCGGATCATGTCGCCGGCCGTGCGTTGCTGGGCCAGGTCAGGCTCAACCAGGGCGATCCGCTTTCCGCCGAGGTCGCGCTGCGCCGCGCGCTCGCGCTCGGTGCGGATCCGAGCGAGGTGCAGATCCCGCTGCTCGAAGCGCTGGTCGCTCAGGGTCGGTTTAGCGAAACCCTGGCGCAGATCGAGAGCGGTCCACAGGTCATGGCCGAGGATCGCGTCACCGTGCTGCGGATCGGCGCGACGGCGCACCGCGGGCTGAGCCAGTTCGACCAGGCCGAGCAACTGTACCGTTCGGCGCTCGAGCTCGATCCGGACTCTCTCCGCGCCCGAACGGATCTTGCAAGCTTGTATTTGGGTCAGAACCGTGTGGACGAAGCCCGGCGCCTGATCGTGGAGGTGCTGAGCGACGATGCGATGTACTCGCCGGCGCTCGTGTTGCGCGGCAATCTGGAGCTCATGGGGCGACGCTTCGAGGATGCCAAGGCGACCTTCCGCGGCATCATCGAACGCGAGGGGCCGGGAGGCCCATCGCACTTCGCGGCCATGGCTCCGCTCGTCGAGGCGTTACTGAGACAAGGCGATATCGCCGCCGCG
>CAZFJU010000127.1:0-12315 GCA_964518995.1 uncultured Gammaproteobacteria bacterium | reverse complement strand
GCGAGCCGACCAGCGCCAGCCAGCGCTGCAGCGACGGCAAGCCGTAGTAGATATTCGTCGCGTCGGTCTTGCCGCTCGAATAGTAGGCTTCCCACGTCCAGTCGCGGTTCGGAAGCGAACCTTCGACGCCCGCCATGATCTGGTAGACGTCGCTGCTGTTGGTTGGGCCGAACTGGCCGAGGAAATCGAGACCGCGGTTCAGCTGCCAGTTCTGGTCTGCCCCAGAGCCCGGAGGAAGATACACGGGGTTCTGCGGATCGCTGTCAGGGTCGAGCAGCTGCCGCGAGTCGAGCAGAGACTGCAGCCCGGCGGGGATTCGCGTGTTGGGCGCGTCGGGATCATTGGGGATGCTGCCGCCCCAGGCGGCGCCGACCGCTGGCGGCGGGCCGGCCGAGAAGGTGCTCACTTCCGAGCGGCTATAGTTGGCCTGCACGAAGGCGCGAAAGTGATCATTGATGTCGACATGCGCTTTGCCGAACGCGGACCTGCGCTCGAGCGGGGAGGAGAGCGCACCGTCCATGTAGATCTGCTCGATCCTGTCGCCCTGGCGGATCAGGCCGTAGTAACCATCGCCGACGTCCGGCCGGCCGAGCATCGAATCGTCGAAGCCGAGCGCGCGGTTAGCGTTTCGCGTCCACGCCGAGCCGTCTGGATTGAAGTAGATGACCGGATTGGTCGTCACGTCGACCGTGCCGGGAGCAAACTGCGGAAACAGCGCATCCATCGCCGCCTGCGTTGGCCGGTTGGCGGCAGTCGTCTGGTAACCTGGGATGGAAGGGAAGAACGTGCCGGCGATGTTGGTCGGGTCGTACCACCCGTTCGTGTAAAAATCGCGGTTCTTCTGGAAGGACGCTTCGCGCTCGTACCACTCCACGCCGAGCAGCATATTGGCGTCGCCGCTGCTCGAGTTTAGGCCGAGCAGGGTCGAGAAGCGCGTCTCTTCCCCATCGCCCGCCTCGGTGAAGCCACGCTGCACGTCAAACGAAACACCTTCGTAGTTATCCCGCAGCACGAAGTTGACGACACCCGCCAATGCGTCGGCGCCGTATACCGCCGACGCACCGCCCGTGATGGTTTCGATGCGCTCGATCGCCGCAGACGGAATGGTGTTGAGATCGACCACGAGGGAGGCGTTCGCCGGCTGCGCCCGCCGTCCGTCGATGAGCACGAGCGTTCGGTTCGTGCTGACACCACGGAGGTTAACAGTGCCGATGCCGAGTGACGCAGTCGGCGACGTCTGAATCTCGCCTTGCGCGCTGAACTGGCTTTGCGCGGGCGTGAACTGAGGCATCTGGTTCAGGATGGTCTCGACGCTGAGCGTGCTCGAGTTCTCGAGCCGCTGGCTGTCGACCGTCATGATCGGGCTCGGCGCGTTCAGGTCTCGGCGTACGATTCGTGAGCCCGTGACGACCACTTCCTCCACGGAGTCTTGACCGTGCGCCACCGTGGAGTATGTCCCTCCCATCCCCAGTACCGCTGAAATCGACGATGCGAGCACCGTGAACTTGGCGCGACTACTCGTCGCCCGTGATGAATTTGCCATCTGGACAGGACCTCCCAGGTCGTTGGTTTCCGATGCGCCACGGCCTCAACGGGCCGGCAAGAGTGTTGTCTTTTTGCCACAGCGTTGCGCGCGCATCGCGTAGTCTGTGCCCGAGCCGGCGTCGTTGCAAGAGTCGGCGCCGGCAACGGGCCGTATCGAGTCGCAATCGAAGAGAGGCGCCGCTGCGGCCGCGAGCGTTATCCGGACATGGGTTCCGGTCGATTGCGGACGAACTGCGAAAAGACCCACTTCTCCCCGCGGGCCGGCGGGCGGCCGGCGTGCAGGGTGCGCCTGTCGGCCTGCCCGTCAACGAGAGTATTGACGAACAGCAAGCCCGACCCCTGCGTCCCGGTATGGCTGAGGCCGAGCTTCGGGAACACGGTCTCACCGCCATCGTAGTCGGCGTTCAAGTAGACGAGAAACGTGTAGATGCGGTAACCGGCGCGACGAATCTCTTCGGCGTAACCGGGCTGCGCCGGATCGACGAAGTCGTAATGGTTGCGGATTTCCTCGCCGACGGCGTAGCGCAGCACGGTCGGGGCTTCCATATGGTTGACCGGTTGGCCGCAAACGGCGGAGATTCGCGCCTGTACCATGAGTTGCACGAGATCGGCTTCCATGCGGTTGAAAACCGCTGCCGAGTTCGTGCGCGAGTCGTCCGCGAAATCCTTCTGCTTGACGACGTCGTATACGAGCGCGCGCTGGAGCCTGCCGCGCGATCGGCCGATCAGCCAATCGCATGCGGACGGGCTCAGGAAGGAACGGAACGCACGGATCTGCGGATCTTGATGGAGCACCGATCCGCTGTCCGGAACGAGGAGCTTGAGTAGATCGATATCCGCTGCGATCGCGCTTGGCGCGCGCACTTTGCCGGACGGCGCCGCGGCGGCTCGGCTTTCGGCGCTGGCCGAAGCCGCCGCTAGAACCTCGAGCTGGCCGCGCGCCGGCTCCCAGCCTCGCTCCGCGGCGAACACGAGCAGGGCAAGTGCCGCCCGCCAGTCCGGCGGCCCGAGCACGCCGGCGGCGACGATGACCGCGAGCCGGTCCGCGGCCTCGGCGCCGCCGAGCTTGACGGCATCCTGGAGGAGGCCGATCCCTTGACGCGATAGCCGCGGCGCCCGGTCGCCGACGATGATGCGTTTCGCAAGCTCGGTGGTCGCTTCGACATCATTGCGCTGCGCCGCGGCCGCGAGCTCGTTGATGGCGTCGTCGTGTCGCCCGTCTGCATCGAGTTCCCGGGCCCTTATCACCTCCGGTGAAGGTTGCTTCATGTGCATGACGCCATCCAACCTCTCTCGACCATGGTACCGACGGGACCGAAGTTTGGCAGGATAGTGGCGCCGATAGAAAGGGTCGAGCGCTGCCGCGCTAGAACTCGAGCCCAATGCCGACAAAGTAACGGCGACCGAGCACGTCGTAGCGCGCGGGATTAGTGCTCGCGCTCGCATTGTCTACGCCCGGGTTGAAGCCGACGATCGGCGGATCCTTGTCGAGCAGGTTGTCGATGCCGGCGCGGAGCCGCAACGTCTCGTTGAACCGCCATTGACCATTGACGTTGAAGATGTCGTACGCCTTGGTGTCCCGGATGCGCGAATCGGGGTTGGTCGCATAGTCCGAGTGATGGATCTGCGGTAGATGACGCCAGTTGAGCCCGATGCTCAGGCGATCTCTGCGCCAAGAAAGCGTTGTGTAGGCCTGCCAATCATAGAGACCACCCTGCGCGAGCGTGCCCGCGTATTCGTACTCCGGCGAGCCCGGCACTTCGAGCGACTTCCACGTCAACAAATGGTTGAGCGAGCTGCGGATGCCGAACGTACCGTCCGCCAGCGGCCGCTGCCAGGTCAGATCGAGGTCGATGCCGGCAGTCGAGCGCGTGCCGAGGTTGTAGTACAGCGCTTGGACGAACGACGCCAGGCCGGTCTCGGGGTTGCGGCGAATGGTGCGACAGAACTCGTTGTCCGGCGAGTACGTCGGGTTGCTGAGCCCATCGAAGTTGAAGCACTGCTGATACGCAGTGACGAACCCGAGGCTCGCGATGGTGTCCTTGATATCGATGTCGTACCAGTCGACGGCGATCGTGAGGTCGGGGCCGTTCGATTGCCATACCAAGCCGAAGGTCAGCGTCTCGGCCAGCTCCGGGCGCAATGCGGGGTTGCCCTCTACTCGCTGTGAATAGACGTTCGCCGACGCGCCGCCCTCCAACGGGAAGTTGTCGGGATCGTTATCGAAGACGTTGTCGCCCGGGATGCCGCCGTCGCGGTAAATCAGCTGCCGGCAAAGTTCTTGCGTCTGCTGCCGGTTCGGGTTGCCGGCATTGTTGCCCCAGTCGAGCTCGGAATCGGCGCGGCATGGCTCGCCGAGCGACCAGGTCACGATGCTGCTGGTCGCGCCGCTGTATAGCTCCGATACGTTGGGGGTACGGTTCGCGCGCTGATAGCCGCCGCGAAAGCGCATAGTGTCGACCGGATTCCAGCTAAACATCGCTTTATAAGTGCGCGCGCCGACGGAGAAGCCACCCGTTTCGAAGTCGGAATACCGTGCGCCGAGCTCGAGCTCGAAGCGCGGCACGACCGGAACGAGAAACTCGGCGTAGATTTCGGTCACATCGGTCTTGCCGCCTGCGGGCACGACCGAATAGTAGAGCTGATCGGGCTCGAAGCGGCTTTCGTTCTCGCGATTGCTGAGGCCGAACGCGGCGCGCAATTCACCCGCCGGCAGATCGGCGAGCTTGCCCTGGAAGTTGGCCTCGGTGATTCGCTGCGTGACGAGGTTCCTCTGGGTCATCGGCGAATTGATCGTATCGAGGCAGTCCTGGCTCAGCTCGAAGTCGTTGAGATACTGCGGCGTGCCGTTCGCATCCAGTATCCACGGCTCGAGGATCGGCAGCCCGCTGGTGCATGTGAAGGAGCGGCTGTTGACGCCGGGCGGAAACAGCTCGTAATCGGCGCCAAAATCGGGCTGCGCCACGAGCTCGTTCCAGCGCTCGGTCCAGATGAAGTTCACCATATTGGTGATCAGCGTGGTCTCGCCGAAGGACGTGAAGGCTTCCCAGGTCCAGTCGCTATTCGGAATCGTCCCTTCCAGGCCCGTGATCACCTCATACAGCTTCGTCTTGTTCGTCGTCGACCGGTTCGGCACGAAGTACGCCACGCGGCCGACGGCCCACGTTGCGTCGGGGTCATCACGGGAATCCAGCAGAGCCTTTAGGGCCGGCGGCTCATGGTTGGGCTGCCGCGGCGTTTCGACGTTCAACATGGTGGTCGGGTAGAGCAGGGTGTCGACATCCGAGCTGACGGCCGAGCCTTGCGCGAACACGGCGATGTTGTCGGTGATTTGGTAGAGCGCCCTGCCGAACAGCGAATATCGTTTGAGCGGCGTCGATATCCACGATGCGGGGCTGACCTCCTCGATGTTCCCGGTTTGCGAGCGGATCTTGTACGGAAAGTCGGTGGGGCCGGTGTAGCCGATGGCGCCGGTGTTGCGGAACAGGCTGCCGTCGTGATTGATGTAGAAGTTCGTCGTTTGCGATTGGGATCCGGGCGGCAGATCCGGGAATGCGGCGTCAACGGCGGCCTGGGACGGCAGATTAGTGGTGCTGGGGGTGTACTGCGGAAAACTAATGCGCGGGTAATTCGTCGCCGTGCCGGGATCGTTGTGTCCGCGAACGAAGAAATCCCGGTTCATCATCCAGGCTTCGTTTCGCTCCGCCCAGCTGAGGCCGAACATCGCATTACCGCGGTCGCCGTCGAAGTTACCGCCGGCCAGAATGTCGAAACGGCTTTCCTCACCGTCACCGGCGTCGGTGAAGCCGGTTTGGTAGTTGATTTCCACGCCTTCGAAGTCGCGTTTCATTATGAAGTTGACGACGCCTGCCATCGCGTCCGGGCCGTAGGTCGCCGCCGCGCCGCCGCTGATGACCTCGACGTTGGCAATCGCCGCGGACGGAATCATGTTGACATCGACGTTGAGCGCGGCATTGATCGGCTGCGCGCGGCGGCCGTCGATCAAAACGAGGCTTCGCTCGGTTCCCAAGCCGCGCATATTCAGCGTGGCGGCGCCCGGCGAGCTGTTCGCGCTAGGCTGAACGTTGCTCGCGCTGAACTGCGTAGCGCCCGGGTTGAACTGCGGATACTGGTTGAGCACCGCCTCGACGCCCACGGTGCTGATCTGCTCGAACGAATCGCTTTCGATGGTCAAGATCGGGCTTGGCGCGTTTAGATCCCGTCGCACGATTCGCGAGCCGGTGATGACGACCTCTTCCATCGGGCCGGCCGCGGATTCCGACGTTTGTCCATGAGCGACCGCGGTGACGCCGCCGGTGCCTGCGCAGATCGCCGCATACAGGGCGGTGCGTTGCAGGCTCTTCGGCCGCGCGAAAAAGGAGCGAGCTGACGTGATGCGAATCGGGCGACGCGGAGTCCTCACAAATGTGCCTCCCCAGGCAGAACAGAACAATGGTTAATGCAGCGGAAAGAACTTTCGAACGAGGGGAGACGCAGCACTGCTCTGCGTTGTGAGGCGCGCATCTTCCCTGACGCTTCGCGAATCCTTCGTCTGCGAGCCACAACCGTAACATGCAGGGCGAAGCGGTGCATACCATGCTCGAAGCGTGCAGGCGTTATGCAACCGCAAGCATTCGACAACGATCAATTCCGCGCACGCCATGTGGCGCCGTCGCGGCGGTGAATGTCTCTGACGTCGCAGGCCCCCGACGTCGCTGCGTTGTGTTTACCGCAACCGCGGTCGATCGGCATGCAGCAGCGGCAGTTGATCGTTCGACCAGATCTTGCGGATAAAGCGCGGATTCTTCGACGACATGTCGATTTGATAGAGGCTGCTGCTTTCCTTGCCGGGGATCCCAAGGATGCTGCAGAGCTGCCGGCCCAGCCACGATTCGATTTTCAGCACGACCATTTTGCGCCGCAAGCGTCCCTGCTCATCGCGATTCAGAATCGTGGGTAAGGTATTGAGTGTCAGGATCTCATCGAGGGCCGTGTGCGCCATTTTCTGGCGACCTTCTTCACTCGCATAAAAATGAGTGACGGCAAACACGAGGCGACCCGGGCGGATCTGCCGCAAGAACTGGCAAGTTCGGACCACCGTAGAGCCGGTGCGCACCATGTCGTCCAGCAGCACGATATCGTGATCGCGGATTTCCTCGAATGTCGATTCGCTGTCGG
Organism: uncultured Gammaproteobacteria bacterium; assembly: GCA_964518995.1. GTDB lineage: Bacteria > Pseudomonadota > Gammaproteobacteria > Steroidobacterales > Rariloculaceae > ZC4RG20. Next base: position 5,592 of record CAZFJU010000127.1, on the reverse strand, counting down.
GATGCAGGCTGATGCTGACATCGCGCTCGCCCGAGCGCACTTTGTCGAGCAGGATGAATTTAGCCTTCGGCAGGTTGAGCTTCGTGAACAGGTTCTTGACGAAATCGCGCGCGCCTTTGTCCGGTGCGCACAATGCGAGACCCTCTCCGTCGTTGCCGTATCGGACGATGTCCGAATTGCGGAAGTAGTCGATATAGATATCGTAGGGCATCAGATTGTGAAACTTGCCGGCGAAGATCCCTGCGAAAATCCGCTGCACCGCCACCGAATGGTTGTGCACCGTCAGCACCCGGTCGACACCGGCCAATGCGAGCATCTCCGCGTACAGCCGGGCGGTAAACGGTTGACCGTCGAATTTCTTGAGGTCCTCCAGGTCGCGTTCGATGCCCGTCTCATGGATTTCGCGGTGCGGGCCGCGGTCTTGCGCGCTGTAATACAGATCCGGCTCGACGAGCATGACTTCGACCGCGCCGTTCTCCTTGGCTGCTCTCGCCATGAGCATCGTGCGCATGGCAAGGGTCTGACGGCTGACTTGGCGGCTCGTCGTGCTGACGATCACCACCGTCTTCCCCTCGAGCTTGCGGCCGATCCGAGAGAAGTCGTTCTCATCGGAGATGAAGCGAGGACAGAACTCCGAGTTCGCAAAGGTCTTCATGCTGATTAGATCGGCGATGTCGTCCGTTTGACCGACAGCGAACGCGACGTCTATGGCAAAAGGATCGTCGGAGGAATTGCCGACGACGATGACGGAGGCGGGTGGCGATGATGCAGTCACGGAACCGGGGCCTGGATGTAGCAGCGGCGTGCCGAGACCCGGAATGTTACGCAAACGCGGCAAGGAATGAACTCTGATCTCGAACGGGCGAGCTATCCGACCGGCTCGTTCGCGCGCAACTGTCGCGCGTCGCCGCGGGTCGCGCGCGTGTCGAAGGGGGTGCGCCCAAGCGGACGGCAAGGCCGGCACGCTCCGGAAGCTCGACGATTCAATCACTTCGGACTGTTTCCGTAGGAAGAAGCACGTCGCAAGCTTCATCTGAAGCCTGACGCCGGCCGCCGAATCCCGACGTCGGCCGCGAATTTCGGCGTGACCCTGCGTCTCTGCTGCGGCCGCCCATGGCGCCGTGGGCGGATGCCGGTCTGCGAGGCTTGGCCGTCCGACTTTGCTCGATAGGGCCTACCGTCAACAGCGTTGCCCATGCGCGGAGCACATTATGAAATGCGGGCCCGTGGGTTTCAGCATGCCCCTGTACAATGCGCCGCTGGCAAGAGATTGGGTAAACGCGCGTTCGTATGTTGGCATTGCTTCTAGGTGTTTTACGGCCGCTCGTCGCCCGTGGAGGCGCCCTAACCGCTGTGGGCGATCGCCGCTGACCATGGCTTCAAGCGCAAGAAGTCTGCTCTCCGTGAACGGGCTCGTCGTGGCCGCGCTGCTCGCAGGTTTTCTGAGCAACGTGGCGTTGGCGGCACTGTTTGGTTTGACGCGGCGCATCGACGCCTTTTACGCCGCCTTGGTGCTGCCGAATCTATTTATGTGGCTCTGCATCGATTATCTCGGCAAGAACTTCATGCCGCTGCTGGCGCGCGCCAAACGTGAGAGCGAAGAATCCGCGTCCCGGTTGACGTCGTCGATGGTGACGATCGTCGGGCTCCTGGCCGTCGCCGTCGCATTGCTGCTCGTCTTGATCAGCCGCCCGCTGTTCAGCGTGCTGTTGCCTGGTTTCGATCAGCAGGACATCGGGCTGGTGGCGCACCTCTTCACGATCATGGCACCGACGATCGTATTATCGGCCGTTACCGTCTTTCACGAGTATGTGTGCCAGCACGACGAGCAGTTCGTGCGGATCGCCGCGATCCGCATGGTGCTGCCGTTGACGAACCTCGCGTTCATTCTCATCGCCGGTCCGTTTTTTGGCGAGGTGGTGCTGCCCATCGCGTTCACTGTCGGGCAGCTCATCGTGTTTGTGCTGATGGCATGGCAGGCGAACTACCGATATTCGCCACGGCTGACGATACGCGCGGAATGGGAAAAGCAAATCTTCGTGAACACCGCAATCATCATGACCAGCGGCCTGTTCGTGCGAACGCGCGTATTGATCGAGAATTACCTGGCGTCGCTGCTCGGCGGCGGCGTGATCGCGGCGCTGCAGTTCGCGTACCGAATGCGTGACCCCCTCGAGCGGACCATGTTCACCGGCGTACGCATGCTGATGTTCAGTCGCACGGCGCGGCTGGCGGCCGCGCGTGATACACGGGACATTGCTCGACTCTATGAGTTTGGGCTGGGCGCAACGTTCCTGCTGCTGTCGCCGCTGCTGTGGTGGGTGGGCCTCAATAGCGCGCCGATCGTCCAAACGTTTTTCGAGCGAGGTGCCTTCGACGCCGGCATGACTGCCACGGTCGCGCTGATCCTGTCCGGCGTGATCGCGGCGGTGGCTTTCAGCGGCGCTACCGGCCTGCTGACGAACGCCTTCTATGCCATGCAGAAGGTTGCGGTGCCGGCGCTCGTGATGCCGGTCGGCACGCTCGTGTATCTCGCTGCGGTCGGCCTCATGTTCAAGCCGCTTGGGCTGGTTGCGCTCGCGATCACGCCGAGTCTCGTCTCGTCCGTCGTGTTCTTTTCGATGCTCTATTTCCTGAGAAGGCAGGTGCCGGAGCTGCCCATGGCCTTGATGGTCGGCAGGCTGCTGCTGCATGCCGCTATCGGGGGCGCGGCGATCTGGCTGCCCGGTGTGGTCCTGGCACGGTTCGTGGCTGATCCGGTCGTCAGCGCGGCGGCCGGGCTGATCGCGGGCCTGCTGCTGTACGTGGCGACGCTCGCAGCGCTGCGGGACTGGACGTTGATCCGCGTGTACGAGTACGTGCGGCGCGCAGGGCCGCGGCGCGTGCCGGCCGGCCGGACGCTGCCATGACGCCGAGTGCGATCAGTGCAGCAGCACGAGCTCGACTTCTGAGCGCGTCTCCGGATCGTGGGTGCCGCCAGGTCCCGGCGTGACCTCGTTCCACGCGATCGCGAACCCGGAGCGCCAGGGACGGATCGCGGGGATCGATGATCTCGTCGGCGTCCGTGTAATTCGCTGGATCTCGCCCAGCGGGGCGCCCGCAGCGTCGAAAGACTGAAACCGGATATCGTGCGGGCCGTCGAGTTCGTCGGACCACGCGAGCCCGATGCGCTCGCCGTTCCACGCGACATAGGCGCCGATCGACTCGCCCGGTGTGTGCGTGATGCGCTGCGCACGCAAATCCACCGAATCGTGCAGCTCGGCGAGCGTACCCGTTAACAGATAGACGTCACGATTGCCGTCGCGGTCGTCGAACCAGGTCAACGCCGCACGCTGCCCCGAGAGTGCGAGATCAGGATACTTCGAACGCTGCCCGTCATCGCGGGTGAGTCGGATCAATGCGCTTTCCGAGCCATCGAGGCGGGCGAGATACAGCTCCTCCTGCAGCGTATCGACGGCGGCGTCGAAGACGACGTACGCGCCTCCTTCGGCATCGAGCGCGGCGTTCAGGTTCCAGGTCGTTGGTCCGACCGGGCCGAGCACGGTGGGCACGCCGCGCCGTCGACCGTCGAGCCCCCACCATGCCGCAAGGATCTGCTCGCCGCCGCCGACGGTGTCCTCGATCCATGCGCAGAAGATCAGATCGGACTGCACGGCGACGACTGGCACGCGGCTGGTGCGCTCGGGCGGCGAGAGCTCGGTTCGCCACTGAAACCCGCCTTCCGGACGCCAGACGCCGAGCTTCGCCCGCAGCACGCCGGCGGCATCCTCGTCATACCACGTGACGGCGAAGCCGTCTGCGATCGGCGCGATATCGACTTCGTACGACTCGTGTCCGTCGTGCGTCAAGCGGTGCTCCGGGCCGGCCTGCCGGCCTTGCCCGTCCAGCAGGCGAAGGTAGATCTCGGCGCCGCCGTGCCGCGTGTCATACCACGCGACCGCGATCCGGTCCGGCTCCACGGCAAGACTGACCTCGAAGGCCCCGAAGCCGCTCTCGCTGACCCGGCGAACGTCGCCGGAGGTACACGCGACGAGCCCGGCCGCCGCCAGCCAGACTGCGGCGCCCGCCGCGTGCCGGCGGGTGCGGATAGCCGGCGCCGCCGGCGTCGATGTGCGGACCGCGCCCTTCACGACGACGAGCGGACGCCTCAGAAGTTCAGACGCACGCCCGCATAGGTGGCGCGGCCGGCGGTGTTGTAACCCAGCACTTCGCGGTAGCGCTCGTCGAGCCCGTTCTCCATACGCCCGTAGACTTCGAGCTGGTTTTTCAGCGTGTAGGACAGCGCGAGATCGAGGACCTGGTAGTCGTCCAGCGCGCCGCCCACGTCGCGCGCACCCCATGACAGCCGGTAGTGGCCGAGAAGCCGCAGGCGTCCATCGGCAGACAAGTAGCGGAAGCCGACATTGCCGAGATTTCTCGGTCGGCGCAGACGCTGCTCGTTGGCCGTGTTTTTCGCTTCGTTATACGTCCAATTACCTGTAAGCGCCCATTGGGCGCTCAATGGAAACTCGACCCCGGCCTCGATCCCCTTCGACGTGCTCGTGCCGGTCGACTGCAGATATCCGGACCACGATACGGGGTCGAAGAAAATTTCGTCCTCGATCTTCTGGTCGAAGTAGGTTAAATCGGCCCGCAGGCCATTCACTCCGACGTACTCGAGGCCGAGGTCGTAGCCTTTGCTCGACTCTTCGCTCAAGCTCACGCCTGCGGCCGGCGGAAAAGACGAAGGGCCGCGGTTGTAGGAGATCTCGTAGAGGCTCGGCGGCCTGAAGCCAGTGCCGTAGCTCGCGCGGTATTTCAGCGACGCGCCGTGTGCGAAGTCCTGCACGTAGGCGCCGCTGATGCGCAGGCTGGTATGCGTGCCGAAATCGTCGTTGTCGTCATATCGCGCTCCGGCAGACAAGTAGAAGGCGTCGCCGAACTCGCCTTGATACTCGACGTAGTAGCCGTCCTGGCGCCGCTCGAGCACCTCGTCGCTCGCAACCTGCTCGTTCTGTAGGTCGATGCCGTAGACCAATGTGGTGGCGTCCGAGTGGCGGTAGCTGCCGATGTACTCGAAACGGCTCAGTTGACCGTCACTGTCGTAGGACACGACGCCGTCGGCCAAGTGGCTGCGCACGATATCGTTGTCGCTGTACGCGAATACGTTGCTGAACCGGTCGGTGCTGTAGTCGGCCGTCAGCCGGTACGTTCTCTGGTCCGTGGTGCCGGCGCAGTCATGCGTAGTCGGAAAGCCGCAGCCGTCATAACGCACGTCGGCGTCGATGTCCCGTGCCACGAGCTGCAGCCGGAGGTTGTCCGTCGCGTTCCAGCCGAGCTTGGTATGAAAAGTGGTGTTCTCGGCGCCGTCCTTGTCCATCAGGACCGTATCGGCGGATTGAGCGTTGAAGCCGTCGGTCTCGAGGTCGGTGAGCGACACGAAGTAGTCGCCCGTGTCGCTGCCGCCGGCAAGGCTTGCGTCGAGCTTGCGGGTCGCAAAGCTTCCGTATTCGACGCTGACGCGGCCGCCGAGATCGCCTTCGCCGGTCCGCGTCAGCACGTTCACGACGCCACCGGCGTCGGCACCGTACATAAAGCCTTGCGGGCCGCGCA
>CAZFJU010000126.1:0-12383 GCA_964518995.1 uncultured Gammaproteobacteria bacterium | reverse complement strand
GTGGTTCAACTGTATCCCGCGCGCAGCCGTGGCGTGGAGCCAGTTCCGCACGTGGGGACCCGGACGCAATGCGCGCCTCGATCACCATCAACCCGACTTCGCCGGCAAGCCGCACCTCCAGGCCCACGGAGCTCTCTACTGTGCCGTTCGCCGCCAGAATCGCAGTCGACGACAAGCGGTCGGGCTACGCGAACGAGCACCCCCTGCTTCGTCTTCAGCAGACCGGGAAGATCCAGCACACGAACCGGCACATCGTCGATCATCAACGTGATCACGTGAGGTTTCATCTCGGCCCACGTATGGCCCGCTATCGCCGGCATGACGTCGACGGTAAATTCATCGTTGATCCGGATGGCATAGCGCTTGTCGTCTCTGAACACGTCATCCTCGGAGGCGAGCTCCGCGGCGGCGGCATCGGGCAGGCGCGAGAGCGCAGCGACCCACCGCCGCGAGTTTTCGGCAGAAGGGTCCACGAGAACGTCAACGTCCTCCGTGAAGCGATTGAAGCCGTGAGCACCCAGAGCGTAGCCGCCGGCGAGGGAGTATTCGACGCCCGCTTCCTCTAAGTAACGAGCGATCGCCTTGACGTCGTCCCAGGTCGCAGGACGCGTATATTCCGTCAACGCTGCTTCTCGACCATCGCGTCGACGGTCCATCGCAGCCGATCCGCTTCCATCTCCTCGGCAGACTCATAGATGAACACGCCCTTGGGAGCGCGCGTGCGGTACGCGGCTTGGCGCGTCATCGCCGCTCGATCTTCCGGCGTAAGCGGCCGACCGTCGCGACTCCGCCGCCGGCCGACAGTTCGCTGGATCGGCTGCTGGTGATCCACGGAGCTCATATGAAAGATCCTCTGGCGAGCACGACCAGACTAGCCAATCGCTCGGATGGCGGCAACGGAAGGTCAGTTTGTCGGATCCGGTCGCACCGCTGCAGACCTTGCGCGTGGCTGCACGCGCGCGTTGAAGGAAGTTCAATTCGCCCGGCTTGTCGACCATACCGAAAACGAGCATGCTGAGCCACGCCATCGTCACGGCATCGAGTCGCTGCTATTTCGCCCCGAGGAGCTTTGCAATAACCACAATTCGCCGCATGCGCTCGGTTGCCGCGAGCTCTCGATGCATCACTCGGGCTTGCCGCGGCTGCCGACGAACATGGATCCGGCCGATCCCGAGAACCCCTACGGCGACTACTCGGTCGAGCAGCTTTACTCGTTCCTATCCGGTTACGAGCTCCCGCGCGACATCGGCGCGCAGTACGAGTACCCGAATCTCGGTGTCGGGCTGCTCGGCCACGCGCTCGCGCTCTCGGCAGGCGTCGACTATGGGACGCTCGTCGAGGAGCGCATCGGCGAGCCGCTCGAACTGGAAACGAGCTCGGGCCCGGCCTCGAGATCGTGGTCTCGCGCGAGGGCGATCAGCTCTTTGCGACGCTGACCGGGCAGACGCGCCTGGAGATCGTTCACGAGAGCGAAACGAGCTTCTTCGTCAGCGGCGTCGATGCAGCGGCGGCGGCACGTTGCTGTGCCGAGCCGCTGTGACCTCCACGCCTCCGCGGAGGGATTCTGCACCGAAACGGTGCGCCACGTCCTCCGTGGAGGGCGCCCGTCACTCGCTCCGCAGCGTGGTTAAGCGAGTTACTCAACTCGAGAACGGATTCCGATAAACGTCGGCTAACGGCAGGGGACAGTCGAGCGACGCAATGAGGGCGACCTCGTCCCCTCGCGCTACGGTCAGCGCCCAGTAATCCACCTCGCGACGCCAGAGCTCGATGCGCCGCTCCTCCTGCGCGACCAGCACGATCTCCCGGAGCGACGGCACCTGCTTGTAGTGAGACAGCTTCTCGCCGCGATCATAGTCCTCGGTGGAAGGGCTGAGCACCTCGACCAGCACCTGCGGATTGATCAGCGTCGCGCCCTTTGGGTCTTCCGGGTCGGCCTGCTCCTGCCCGCACACGACGGTTACATCCGGATACGTGGCAAGACCGGTGGCTTTGACACGCACGCGAACGTCCGATGTGTAAACGCGGCAGGACTTGCCGAGCAGGCGATTGGCCAGCAAAGCGATGACGTTCGCGGCGATCGCACCGTGCTCGGGTGTGCCGCCGGCCATCGCCCAGACATGCCCGCCGAGGAACTCATGCTTGACGGTGCTTCGCTCTTCGAGCAGAAGGTACTCGTCAAATTCGAAGCGCTGTCGGGCGGGCACGACCATGCATCGAGAATAGCACCAACACGCGTCCTCGGCGGGCCGCCCGATTTGAAGCGCCGATAAGCGTCCTCAACGGCTCCCACAACTTAAGCAGCACGTCTGAGGCCATCCCGCCGGCTACGCTAGGAGTCGCGTTTCGGCTCGAGCAGGTGATGTCCGGCTGCGGCATGGACATCGAGCCGAGCCGCACAGAGCCTGCATACGCACGATGGCGTGGTCGTCGACGGCCCGCACGAACATGTGATTGAGCGGAAACGGGGGCTCGACACCGGAACGCGCTTTTCGGCGCGCTTCTTGTAAGGCGTAAAGGCAGTGCCTGAAGGTACGGACCGCAGGCTCGTCCTGCGGGCCGTGATGCAAACATCGGAGCGCCGCATGCCGACTCGACAACGTTCGCCGGTCTTTCTGATCTCCGTCAGCATCATTCTGGCGCTGGTGGCTATCGGGGCGGCCTTCCCAGAGCGCTTCGGCGAGGCCGCGGAACACGCGCTCAACTGGGTCACGCTGCACCTGGGCTGGTTCTACCTGATTTCGGTCTTCGGCTTCGTCGTCGTGCTCATTTATCTCGCGTTCTCGAAGTACGGGGCCATCAAGCTCGGCAAGCCGGACAGCGACCCGGAGTACTCGTGGTACTCGTGGGTCGCCATGCTGCTCGCTGCCGGTTTCGGTGTCGGACTGGTCTTCTATGGCGTCGCCGAGCCGATGAGTCACTTCAGCCGGCCGCCTTACGGCATGGAAATCGAGTCGCCCTCCGAGCGCGCGGCCATCGCGCTTCAGTACGCGTTCTTCGACTGGGGGGTGCATCAGTGGGCCGCGTTCTCGATCGTCGGGCTGATCATCGGCATCTTCCAATACCGCCGCGAGCAGAGAGGGCTCGTATCGACCGTGCTCGAACCGATGTCACGACGACTGCCGGCCGCGCACGGCACCGGCGTGGCGCTCGACGTCTTCGCGGTGGTCGCGACCGTGATGGGCGTGGCGACTTCCCTCGGGCTCGGCGTGCTGCAGGTGAACGGCGGCCTCGGTCTGCTTTATGGGGTGCCGGAGAACGTGTGGTGGCAAGCAGGCATTCTCGCTGCCATGTTCGCCGCGTACATGACGTCCACCATACTCGGCCTCGACCGCGGTATCCGTGTGTTGTCGAACATCAATCTCGCGCTCGCGCTGGCGCTGATGGCGTTCGTGCTGGTCGTCGGTCCCACGCTGACGATACTGCGCGCGATCGTGCAGGGCCTCGGCGATTACCTGCAGAACTTCGTGTCGATGAGCCTGCATGGGGCACCGTTCGACGATGCGACATGGGCCAGCGAGTGGACGGTCTTCTACTGGGCGTGGGTGATCGCTTGGTCGCCATTCGTCGGCACCTTCGTCGCGCGGGTCTCGAAAGGGCGCACGATCCGGGAGTACGTGATGGGCGTGCTCGTCATGCCGCCGCTACTGGCGTGCCTGTGGATCGGCATCTTCGGCGGTGCAGCGCTGCACTTCGAGCTGACGGCAGAAGCGGGCCTTGCCGCGGCCACGCAGGAAAACATCACGACCGCACTGTTCGAGTTGTTCGAGCTGCTGCCATGGTCCACGGTGCTTTCGGTGGCGGGCATGATGCTCGTCTTTATCTTTCTCGTCACGTCGGCGGATTCGGCGAGCTACATCGTCGGCCAGATGACCGATCGCGGCAGTCTCGACCCGCCGTTGAGCAAGCGTATCGTCTGGGGTGCGCTGATCGCGGCCATCTGTCTCACGCTGATCGCCACCGGCGGCCTGCAGGGCCTGCAAGCTGCAGCCGTCGTCGCAGCGCTGCCGTTCACGCTGATCATCTATGCGATGGTCGTGACGCTGTTCCGGGTGCTGGCCGACGATCGTCAGGCGTCGCTCGAGGCACTGTACGCGAAGCACGACGTGCCGGTGGCCGCGACGGTGGAGGAGGCGCGGGAGCTCGGTGACTGAGCGCAGCGGACCGCCCGTGGGCCGTCAGAGCGGCGGCACCTCATCGAGCAGGCGCGCGTACGTCGCAAAGTCGCGCGCGCCATACAGCACGAAGCGGATGCAGCCCGTGGGCACGCGTGATGACCGCCTCGCCCGGGCGAATTGGCGCGAGCGCCCGGCATTCCTCCGCGCGCGGGGCCGAGGTTAGGCGCTCGAGGGAAGGCGCGTCAGCCCGCGCCCAGCGAACCGACGCGCCCCCTCGTGAGCCCCTCGTGAGCGATTTACCCTAGAACGCTCTCTCCTCGCCGTGAGCGTGGGCCAGCAGGTTCCGACGCAGCTCCGCGAACGCCGTAAGGCAACGCACCCGATGCAGCGCGTTAGTCCGCGTTACGCGCCTGCTGCTCGCGCTCGTAGCGCGACGTCTCGATATACGCGCGCAGCTGGATGTTGCCCTCGTGGCACGCATACTCATAGATCACGTAGTCGTCGTTCCGCACCCAGGTATACGCCGCAGTCCACGGCCGTGTCTGCATCACCGGATCGGTAACCGTGATCTCATACTCCAGCAGATCGTCGCTGATGCGCGTGAAGCGCTCAGTGAGATGCAGCTCCTCGCTCGTCGGCGTGTTGTAGCCTGGCGACCCGCTCGTCCCGATATTCGTCATATGCGGGATGCCGTTGAAATTGGTCGTCTCGACGACGAGCGTGTTGCCTTCCCAGTGCCCGCGCGATTCACCCATCCACTGCTTGATCGCCGGATCGAGCGGCGGCGTGTCATCGACAGGAATGATCCGCGCCTCGTGCACCATCTCGAGCCGCAGCACCACATAGCCCGGCGTTTGATAGATCTCGATGCCGTTGTTGTATTGCATCGGAAACATCGATGCCGGCAGCCCACGCGTGATGCAGCGATCCCACACGTCGAAGTCCTCGGGCCGATCCCAGGTATCGCGGAACCAGCTCGTGCCCATCGTCGGCGAAATTTCCTTACCGAGCTCGGTGAGCTCCGGGAACTGACCGTCTGGCGGGTCGACGATCAGCGACGCAACGCGGGTCGGAATCTGCCCAGCCTCGGCCCAATGCCCCATGCCCATGCTGCCCGACTCGATCTCGCGCTCGTACGCTTCGTTGCGCCGGTTCAGCTGCGCCTCGCGCTGCCGGTATTCCTCGTCGGTCAACTGGTTTCTGGTGCCGAACTGCTCGTTGCGAACGAGCGGCACGCCCGTCATATGATTAACGGGCCACTTGCCCTGCAGGTCCGGATCCCCCCAGGGGGTCATCGGGTGCTCCCAGCTCGAGTCCTGCGCAATCGTCGGTACGGCGGCGCCGAGCAGTGCCGCGGCCACACCTGCCGCTAACAGCCCGGGGCGTAAAGTCGGCTCCTTCATTCCAAGACCTCCGTTGATGTCAATATTCTGCCTGCGGACCGCGATGTCACCCGGTAAGTACCGGCACGATGCGGCGGCCGCGAAACGCGGCGCGAGCCCGCCGAGCGGCGCTTGCATACGGACTCGAGGGTTCGGCCGAGTATACGCGTTGGCCGAAACGACGGTCGACCGCTCTGCCCTTTTCAGGCGCCGCGAGTGGAAGCCTTGGGCTTCGGCGCGCTCCGCGTGTATCTTTGCAGCGATTCTGCCTCGCCAAGCTGTTTCGCGGAGATCAAGAATCATGAAGCGGATTCCGAGCATCGTCGCCGCGAGCGTAGCGGCCGCGGTCGGCAGCGGCATTGCCGCCGACGTCCTCGCGCAAGATCAGACGCCCCGCTGGAGCAACAGCCACATGCCTGCCGGGGACTGGCGAACGATCAACCGGGATCTCGCCTCGACGCGCTATTCACCGCTCGATCAAATCTCCACGCACAACGTCGCATCCCTCGAGCGCGCCTGGACATACCAGCTGAACGGCAACTCCACCGCCGTGCCGCTCGTCATCCAGGGCGTCATGTACGTGCCGAGCGGCGATCGCATCGTCGCCCTCGACGCCGGCAGCGGCGAAGAGCTTTGGGCCTATGTGCCGCCGCGGCCGCAGGGTCAGGGGGGTCCAGGCGGCGTATCGACGCGCGGCGTCGGCTACTGGGCAGGCAATCTCGACACGCCTCCGCGCATCCTGTTCACGAGCGGCACACAGCTGTTCGCCGTCGATGCCGCCACCGGGATGCCGGCGGCCGGCTTCGGCACGGGGGGCAGCGTCGACGTCGGCGTCCCCTATCGCGGTACGCCAACCATTCACGGCAACGTCGCCGTGATCGGCGCGAACGTCAACGAGGTGCCGCAGGGCCCGCCCGGCAATCCGCGCGCGTTCGACGTCGTCACCGGCGAAAAGCTGTGGGAATTTCAAACGGTGCCGCGGCCGGGAGAACCGTTCAACGAAACCTGGGGCGACGGCTGGGAGGACCGTTCCGGAACGAATATGTGGGCGTTCTCGGCGCCGGTCGACGCCGCCCGCAACATCGTCTACTTGCCGATCTCGGGGCCCGCGCCGAACTACTACGGCGGCCTGCGGCCAGGCGACAATGTGTTCGGCAATTCGATTGTCGCCGTTGCGATGGAAACCGGCGAGTACCTTTGGCATTTTCAGACGGTGCACCACGACATCTGGGACGTCGACATGCCGTCGGGCGGCGCGCTGCTCGACACGATTGTCGACGGCGGGCGCATTCCGTCCCTCGTGCACGTCGGCAAGACGAGTTACCTTTTTGTGCTCGACCGGACCACCGGCGAGCCGGTAATCGAAGTCGAGGAGCGACCCGTGCCGAAGGGCGACGTGCCGGGCGAATGGTACTCGCCGACGCAGCCATTTCCGGTCCGGCCGCCCCCGCTCGCGCGCGTGAGCTTCACTCGCGCGGAAATCGTGACGCCGGAAGAGACGACCGCGCAGCACTCTGCCGCTTGCCATCGCTTCTGGGAGATGAGCGGCGGTTTCTATAACGCCGGGCCGTTCACGCCGTTCCTGTACAAAGAGAAGGACGCACCGCCGGCGTCGACGATTCAGTTCCCCGGCGGCACCGGCGGCGTGAACTGGGGCGGCGTCGCGGCGGACCCGACGACTGGCATCGTCTATGTCAATTCGCACGATACGTCGCTCGTCGGCTGGGTCGAGGAGAAAGACCCCGACGTGACGTACAGCTTCGAAGCGGCCGGCTCGACTCAGCCGTATGACCGCGCCAGCATTCTCGGCGTCGGGCCGTTCTTCAGCTTCAATGCGCCGGTCGGCGGCGAATTCGACGAGGATGGCCGTCCGATCGGGCCGACGTTGCCGTGTCACCGCCCGCCGTGGGCTCGCCTGATTGCCGTCGACACGAACCGCGGCGAGGTTCTATGGGAGTCGGTGCTTGGGCTGAACGAGCTGCTGCCGGAAGACAAGCAGCTCGTCGGCAACTCGGGCAGCGCCGGTCCGACGGTCACCGGCGGCGACCTGGTATTCGTCGGCGCAACCAACGATCGGCGTTTTCGCGCATTTGACGCCCGGACGGGCCAAGAGCTTTGGAGCACGCAGCTCGAAGGCAACGCGAACGCCAACCCGATGAGCTATGCGGATCGCGACGGTCGGCAGTATGTAGCGGTCATTGCCGGAGACACGGTCAACGTATTTGCGTTACCCTGAGCGCACGGAGCGGAGCCGACGAACCGAGCACTGCCGAGAAAAATTAACACTGCCGATTGGCAAGAGCGGGGTACTGTCGCACTCGTTCCTGGGGCATCGATGTCTTTGGCACTGACCCGGCGAACCTGGCGGCCACTATCCGCTTCGATTCCCATTCGGCACCAAACAGGACCCCGGTAACTTTGTCAGAGGAGAGTTTGCAGATGCAAAATCGATTGGCAGGCGCGATCACGATGGCCGTGACAGTGGCCCTCACCGCAGCCACCGCGCAAGCGCAAGAAGAAGAGCGGCCGGAGCGCCTGTTGGAGCGACCCAACCTGAACGGCATCTGGCAGGCGCTGAACACGGCGGACTGGAACCTCGAAGCCCACTCGGCGGAGCAGCTCGAAGAGTTCTGGCAGCTCGGCGCGTTCGGGGCGATCCCGGCGGGGCAAAGTGTCGTCCGCGAGGGCGAGATTCCATACCTGCCGGAAGCGGAAGCTCAACGCGACGAGAACCGGGCAAACTGGCCGGCCGCGGATCCGGCCGCCAGCTGCTATATGCCGGGCATCCCGCGAGCCACGTATCAGCCCTTCCCGTTTCAAATCTTCCAGGGTGACGGCGACATCCTGATGGTCTATCCGTTCGCGTCCACGAACCGCGTGATCAACATGGTCGAGCATCAGCCGGCCGTGGTGGACACGTGGATGGGTTATTCGAACGGTGAGTGGGACGGCGATACGCTCGTGGTCGAAACGGAAGGCTTCAACGGCCGAACCTGGTTCGACCGCGCCGGTAACCACGCAAGCCGGACGCTGAAGGTCACCGAACGATTTACGCCGCGCGGTCCGGATCACCTCTGGTACGAGGCGACGATCGAGGACCCCGCGACCTTTTCGGCGCCGTGGACGATCGAGATGGCGTTGTACCGAATCATCGAGGAAAACGCACAACTTCTAGAGTTCAAGTGCGTGCCGTTCGCCGACATGCTGCTTTACCACGATCTGCTCCTCCCGCAAGACGAGCAGCCAGAGCAGGATTGAGAACAGAGCGGAACAATCCAACGCTATCTGGTCTAAAATAACAGCATTAGCACGCACCCGGGCAAACGCTGAATACCCGGCCCAAGTGCGAAGCGAAGAGCTGTAACAGGAGTAACAGATTATGCGGAAAATGTTAATGAGCGTCGCGGCCGGGGCCGGTTTTATGCTCTCGGCCGGGGCTGCGCTCGCACACCATTCGTTCGCGGCCGAGTTCGACCGCAATAAGCCCGTCGCGCTCGAGGGCGTGGTCGTTGAATTCGAGTGGGTGAACCCGCACTCGTGGCTGCACATCGATGTCGAGACGGAAGACGGCGAAACGGAGCGCTGGATGGTCGAGGGCGGCGCGCCGAGCGCCCTGCTCCGCCGCGGTTGGACTCGCGACACTCTGCCTGCCGGCACGCGAGTCGAGGTCACGGGCTTCCAGGCGAAGGATGGCTCGCTTCGAGCGAACTCGACGGGCGTAACGTTCCCGGACGGCACGAGCCTCGATCTCGGCGGCACTCGCGTCGACGAGTAATCGACTCGCACATGTCGAACAACAAACGGGGCCGGAAGGCCCCGTTTGCTTTTGTCGCCCTCTCATCCGAGGATGGCAATAGCGGTTGTCCGCAAACCGCCGCGGCCGCGGCGCCGGGACAATACTGGCCCGATCAAGTATATTGATGGGCTGTTTCCCCACCCTTATTTGCCCGCGCGGCGAAGGAGAACGATATGCCGCTCGTCAATATGAAGCCGGTACTGGCCGAGGCTCAGGCGAAAGGATATGCGGTCGCGGCTTTCAATCCCGTCGACTATGCATCGATGAAAGCGATGGTGACCGCCGCCGAGGAGTTGAACGCTCCGGTGATCATTCAAACGTCAGCGAAGACGATCAACTACTACGGTCATCGCGCGCTGGTCGAATGGATGCGCGAGATCGCCGAAGATTCGCCCGTCCCCGTCGTGCTGCATCTCGATCACGGCAAGGACTTCGAGATGATCAAGAAGTGCGTCGAGATGGGCTGGACGTCCGTGATGATCGATGCGTCGGACCACCCGTTCGACAAGAACCTTGAGATGTCGCGCCGTGTCGTGGATATCGCATCCGCGGCGAACGTCGGCGTGGAGGCCGAGATTGGTCAGATCAAGGGCGTCGAGGATGACATGGTCGTTGCCGAGGAGGATTCGCACCTCACCGATCCCAAGGAAGCCGAAATCTTCTGCAGAGAGCTCGATCTCGCGGCGTTTGCCGCCGCCATCGGCACCGCCCACGGCTACTACAAGGGCGAGCCTAACGTGGAGTTCGGCTTGATTGAGGAGATCAACAAGCGCACGGGCACGCCGATGGCGCTGCACGGCGGCACCGGCCTTTCGGACGAGGTCATTCAGCGCTGCATCCGGCTGGGCTGCTCCAAGATCAATATCTCGACGAATCTTAAGCACGTCTTCATCGACAGCTTCGTCGATTATCACCGGAACAACCCCAAGGATTACGAGCCGCTGCGGGTGCTCGACGCGCAGTTCGATGCACTGAAGGCGCTCTTCAAAGAGAAGATCGAGCAGTTCGGCGGTGCCAACCGCGCGTCCGAGTTACTCGCCAAGGTCGCGTGACGCACACGATGACGATGCAAGCACTGATCTTCGACTGCGACGGTGTGCTGGTCGATACCGAGCGCGACGGTCATCGCGTCGCGTTCAACCGTGCTTTCGCCGATATCGGGCTCGACGTCTCCTGGGACGTCGAGCTTTATGGCGAGTTGCTGAAAGTAGCCGGCGGCAAAGAAAGAATGACGGCATACTTCGAGCAAGCCGGCTGGCCTGCCGGGGCAACCGACCAGACCGCGTTTATTGCAGACCTGCACAAGCGCAAAACAGCCCTCTTCAAGGGCATGATCGCAAGCGGCCAGCTGCCGCTGCGCTCCGGGATCAATCGAATTATCGACGAGGCCTCAGCGGCCGGCATCAGGCTCGGCGTCTGTACCACGTCCGATCCGATTTCGGTCGACGGCGTGCTTGATCTCATGGGTCCCGAACGTAAGGGACGATTCGAGTTCGTGCTCGCCGGCGACGTCGTCTCAAGAAAGAAGCCCGATCCCGAGATCTACGATCTCGCCAAGAAGCGGCTCGGCCTTCCCGCCTCGAGCTGCGTGGTGATCGAGGACAGCCGCAACGGCCTGCTGGCGGCACACGGCGCCGGCATGCCGTGTCTGATTACGACGAGCACCTATACGACCAACGAAGATTTCGAGCACGCGGCGAAGGTCGTGCCCGAGCTCGGGGATCCGCCAGACGTCCTCGTGACGCTGCCGGACCTGCACGCGCTCGCAGCTCAACGCACGACCTGAAGCGTCCAGCTTGCACTGGAGGAAACGGCGACCATGAAGGAGATTACCCTCGCGGATGTCGAACGCGCGGTAAAATCGATTGCTGACACGGCACTGCGTAACGAGAAGTATTTTTGCGAGCTCGACTCGGCGGCAGGCGATGCCGACTTTGGCGTTTCACTCGCATCCGGCTTTCGAGTCGTACAAAGCGATTGGGAGCAGCTCGATCGCAGCTCGATCGGCGCATTTCTGCTCAAGATCAGCATGATCATCAGCCGCAACGTCGGCGGCTGCTCCGGGCCCATCTGGGGCACCGGCTTCATGCGCGCCGGAGCACTATCGCGCGAGAAGAGCAGTATCACGCTCGACGAGCTCGAGAAAATGCTGACCGCCGCAATCGAAGGCATTCAGCAACGTGGAGGAGCCGTCGCTGGCGACAAGACGCTCCTCGACGCGCTCATCCCGGTTCGCGATACGATCAGATCCTATGTCGACCGTGAGGATGCCGACGCCGGCGAAGTCCTCGCCAAAGCGACGGCCGCCGCAATCGACGCGGTCGAGCGTACGCGCGACTGGGTCGCGAAGCGCGGCCGGCAATCGTTCACGGGCGAACGCAGCAAGGGCAGCCCGGATCCCGGCATCGTCGCGGTGGCGACGATGTTGAACGACCTGTGCAAGGACGTCGGCGTGGAGCCTACAGAGCGCGCGGCGAGCTGATCAACGAAAGCAACAACACGAAACGATCCCGGGGGCCATCATGAAGAAGTTCGTCAACGATCCCGCCAACTTCGTACCGGAAATGCTCGAGGGCGTCGCGCTCGCAAACCCCGAGCTGCTGAAATACAAGCCCGAATACAACCTCATCTACCGTGCCGACCGTCCGCGCGACGACAAAGTGTCGATCGTGCAGGGCTCGGGCAGCGGTCACGAGCCGGCGCACGTCATGGCGGTCGGCCCGGGCATGCTGGACGCGGCTTCGCCGGGCGGCGTTTTTTCCGCGCCGCCAATGGAGTACTGCTACGAGTGCATCAAGCTGATGAACTCGCCGAAGGGCGTGCTCGTGCTGATCAATAACTATCAGGGCGACCGCATGAACTGGGACATGGCGGTCGAGATGGCGCAGGCCGAGGGGATCAACGTCCAGAGCTTCGTGATCGATGACGACGTCGCGGTTCAGGATTCGACGCACACGGTCGGGCGGCGCGGCGTTGCCGGCAACTTCTTCGTGATCAAGGCCTGCGGTGCCGCCGCGGAGCAAGGCGCCAGCCTAGAGGATCTGCTGCAGCTTGCCGCCAAGGTCAATGGGCAGGTCCGCTCGATGG
>CAZFJU010000125.1:0-12389 GCA_964518995.1 uncultured Gammaproteobacteria bacterium | reverse complement strand
CGCGTCGCAGCGCCCAGACGAAACGCTGATACCACTCTTCGCGGCTGCCGGGCGCCTCGACGAGCGCGAGCGCGCGAGCGACGCGCTCGTACGTCGCTTCGATATCGCGATCGAGGGGCTCGCCGGACTTCGTCTTCAGACGGTACTTCGAGTCCCAGATGTCACGCGAAGCGTCCTGCAGCGGAATGTCGGCGAGGCGCGTCGCCTTCACATCGAATGCCATGCTCATATTCGCCCTTCCCCCCAAGGTCCGAAAGAGTCGCGTGCTCCCGCAGGCGCCTTTGCGCGGCGCAAAGCGTCTCCCGGACTGTGTACACAGCCCTGCGAGCCCGGATTTTTCGGAAAGCCCGACACTAGATCTTGTGTCGATGCCAACTAGACTAGGCTTGGGCTCGGTGCGTGTCAAGTGTGAACCCGGTCTCGGCACGCCTACCTATATGCCTTAAAAACAATGGCTTACGATGGCTCACGCTGCCCTTTGCGGCGTTCGCTCACGACCATTTGAATTCGCCGAGGACACACAAGATGTTGTGTACCGCTCGTCAACAGCTATTCCCCTATCTATACACAGGAAATTCACCGCAAGCCGGCGGTCACACGGCGCAAGCGCGTTACAGCCTTTTCAAACGGAGGCCATTACAATGGCAGCACGCCGGGCTGCTGTGCCGGTGTCAACGATACGAGCGACGGTAACGCCTATGATTTTTCGAGCCAGCCGCTTGGCCTCCGTCGGCAGCACCGCACGACGCGGGCTCCTGGTTGCGCTCGCAGCGCTGCCGAGCCTCGCCGCAGGCCAACTGCCGAGCGAGGTGCCGTCTCTCGCCCCGATGATCGAGCGCGTGTCGCCCGCCGTCGTCAATATCTCGATCAGCGGCCGGGTCAACCTGCCGTTCAGCGACGACCCGGTGTTTCGCCGCTTCCTGCCGGAGCAGGGCGAGCGAGCCGTGCAGAGCTCGGGGTCGGGTGTGATCGTGGATGCGAGCGAGGGCTATGTGCTGACGAATCATCACGTCGTCGCTAACGCCGAGCGCATCACGGTCACGCTGTTCGATGGCCGCAGCACGACCGGCGAGGTGCTCGGCTCGGACGTGCAATCCGATCTCGCGGTGTTGAAGATCGACGCTGCCAATCTTGCGCAGATCGACTTCGGCGATTCCGACCACGCGCGCGTCGGCGATTTCGTCGTCGCGATCGGCAACCCGTTCGGTTTGTCGCATACCGTGACATCCGGGATCGTCAGCGGCCTCGGCCGCAGCAGCATCAGCCCCGATCAAGGCGCGTACGAAGACTTCATTCAGACGGATGCGTCGATCAATCCCGGTAACTCGGGCGGCGCGCTCGTCGGCCTCAATGGCGAGCTGCTCGGCATCAACTCGGCGATCCTTTCGCGCAGCGGCGGCAACATCGGTATCGGCTTCGCGATTCCGGTCAACATGGCCCGCTACGTGATGAGCGAGCTGGTAGCGACGGGCACGGTTCGGCGCGGTGCGCTCGGCGTCTCCATCAATACGGTGACGCCCGATCTCGCCGCGACGCGCGGGCTCGAGACGACGCGCGGCGCCGTGATCGTGCAGGTCGCTCCGGATACGGCCGCGGCCAAGGCCGGGCTTCAAGTCGACGACGTCATCGTCAGCGTCAACGACTCGCCCGTGCGCGATGCCGGCGCTCTGCGCGCGGCCATCGGCCTGCATCCGCCCGGCGAGCAGGTGCGCATCGGCGTCCTGCGCGACGGCACACCGATGAGCCTGGAAGCGACGCTCGGCGAGGCCGCCGAAGCGACGCGGCTGCTGGCCGTTCCCGTCCAGCCGCTGTTGATCCTCGAAGGCGTCGAGATCGAAGCGCTGCCGAGCGATGCCGAGCCCGCGGGCCTGCTCGTGCGCGGCGTCGAGCCGAATAGCGATGCCGCCCGCCGCGGGCTCCGTGCGGGCGACGTCATCACGCGTATCAACGAGCAGCCGGTCGCTACAGCCGACGAGGCGGTCGCGATCGTCGCCGAAGCGGACAGCGTGATGCTCGATGTGGCGCGCGACGGACGCAGTTTATCGATCACGCTCCCGCCGCGCTGACGTCCGTTCGTTCTTCTGTTTTGTTTCATTTCCTCGTAGGGGATTTTCGCCAATCATGACGGTCAAGCCTCCACCTCGAACCGTTTGTATGCTCGGCGGAACGGGTTTTGTCGGCCGCACGCTGATCAATCATCTCGTAAGAGCCGGCTATCGCGTGACGGTCCCGAGCCGCCGTACGCAGCGTCACCGCGATCTGCTCGTGTTCCCCGGCGTCGAGCTGATCGGTGCGGACATTCACGACGAGCGCGTGCTCGCGCGGCTGCTGCGCGGCACGGATGCCGTCATCAATCTGGTCGGCATCCTGAACGAACGCGGCCGCGACGGCAGCGGATTCCGGCATGCGCACGTCGATCTCGTCGAGAAGCTGCTGCGTGCGTGCCGGACAGCCGGCGTCCCGCGGCTGTTACAGATGAGCGCGTTGAAAGCCAATGCAGAGCGCGGTCCGAGCCATTACCTGCGTACGAAAGGCCAAGCCGAGCAGACGATCCGCACCGAAGGGCGCGATATTGCGGCGACGATCTTCCGGCCGTCCGTCATCTTCGGTCCGAGCGACTCCTTCACCAACCGATTCGCGACGCTGCTGAGACGCTTGCCGGTTCTACCGCTCGCGTGCGCCGACTCGAGAATGACGCCGGTCTACGTCGACGATGTCGCTCGCGCGTTCATGGCCGCGCTCGAGGACAGCCACACGTTCGGCCGCGACTACGATTTGTGCGGGCCCGATGTCTACTCTCTCGAGGAAGTCGTGCGCTATGTGCAGCGCCAACTCGGTCTTAGGCGTGCCGTCGTGCCGCTGCCGAAGTCGCTCGGCCGCATGCAGGCGTGGGTCGGTGAGTTCCTTCCAGGTAAACCCTTCTCGCTCGATAACTTCGCATCACTCGCCGTCCCAGGGCTGTGCCGCGAGAACGGCTTCGCGAGCCTCGGTATCGAGCCGCAGCCCATGAATGTCATCGTGCCGAGGTATCTTGCGCCCCGGGGCTCCGCGCGAGCGGTGCTCCCGGCCGACGTGACGTGAAAGCGCTCGGACGTCTACTGCGGCACGTGCGAGTCCGCCCGCTGCGGGTGGGCTAGGTCTCGGCGATCAGGTCCGGCTCGCGCTCGTTCTGCCATGACTCGAGCATCAGCTCGCGGCTGATGCTCGACATCTCGGCCAGCTCGGTCATCTCCGCATAGAACTGTGCCGGACCGATCTCGCGCAAGCGCGCCTTGAGCGTCGGCAGCCAGCGCCGGTAGGTCGCGACCGACGCGAGCATCGCATTGTTCAAGGGCTGATCGAACCAGCGGTCGTAGACCGTCGCCCCGCCCCACGCCGCTCGGAGCCGCGCATAATCCTCGCGCATGAGCGCATACGCGTCGGCCTTGCGGAGGCGCATCTCGGCGGGCGGTAAATCTTCGGCGAACACATCCCGGAGACGATTCTGCTGGCTTGCGACCAGCGCCCCGAATTCGAGGCGATAACGGATCCTTCGCCGGTATTGCTCGAGCACGGCCGGATCGGCATGGCGCTCGAGCCACAGCTCGGTCCCATACTCTTCAACCGCGCTCGCGAAGGCCTCGCTGAGCGAGCTGTCGTCCTTGATGTACACGACCTGATGCGCAAGCTCGTGAAACAGGATCGACGCGACCGCCGTCTCGCCGCCGACGACCATCGTGTTGAGGATCGGATCCGCAAAATAGCCGAGGGTCGAGTAAGCCATAGCGCCGCCGAGATAGGTGTCGAGCCCATCCTGCGCGAGCGCATCGCGAAAGCGCTCGGCCCGCTCCCGGCTGAAGAACCCGCGATAGCCCACGCAGCCGGTAAACGGATAACACCAGCGCTTTGGGTTGACGGAGAACTCCTCTGTCGCGACCACGTTGAAAACGACGTACGGCCGCCCCAAATCCACGTACGTCGTATAGCTCTGGTTGTCTGGCAGCAGCAGCTCTTCCGCGGCAAAGCGGCGGATCTCGGGAACGCGAGCCAGCGTCGCGCGCACGTGCTCATCCACCTTCGGGTCGGTCAACACGTTCTCGATCGGCGTGCGCTTGCGCAACAGCTCGAGCTGGCCGCCGATGGCCTGCCAGTAAAACGGCAGCGCGCAGCCTTGCAACATCGAGCTGACTGCGAGCAGCCCGATCAGGATCAGCGTTCGCATGGCGCGCCACCTTATCATGTCAAACCGTGAGATATGATCGACTCCATGGACATTTACGAAGTTGGCGGCGCGATTCGTGACGAGCTTCTCAGCCGCCCTGTCCGCGAGCGCGATTGGCTCGTGGTCGGGGCGCGGCCGGACGAGATGCGCGCGCTCGGCTTCAAGCAGGTGGGCAAGGATTTCCCCGTGTTCCTGCACCCGGAAACCGGCGAGGAATACGCATTGGCCCGTACAGAGCGTAAGACCGGCCCCGGCTACACCGGGTTCAGTTTCGACACGTCGCCGTCGATCACCGTGG
This sequence comes from uncultured Gammaproteobacteria bacterium, assembly GCA_964518995.1. Classification (GTDB taxonomy): domain Bacteria; phylum Pseudomonadota; class Gammaproteobacteria; order Steroidobacterales; family Rariloculaceae; genus ZC4RG20. Next base: position 7,890 of record CAZFJU010000125.1, on the reverse strand, counting down.
AGCAGGACCTCGAGCGGCGCGATCTGACGATCAACGCGATCGCCCGCGACCGCAGCGGGCGGCTCGTCGACCCGTGGGGCGGCCGCGAGGACCTCGAGCACCGTTTGCTGCGCCACGTCTCGGACGCTTTCCGCGAGGATCCCGTGCGCGTGCTGCGGGCCGCACGCTTCGCGGCGGATCTGCACGAGCTCGGCTTTCGCGTCGCGGACGAGACGATGGCATTGATGCGCAGCATGGTCACGAACGGCGAAGTGGATGCGCTGCGACCCGAGCGGGTTTGGAAGGAGACGGCGCGCGCCCTCGGCACCCGGAGCCCGCATATCTATTTCGAGGTGCTACGCGAATGCGGAGCCCTTGCAAAGATATTCCCGGAGGTCGAGGCGCTATTCGGCGTGCCGCAGCCGGAGCGCTGGCATCCGGAAATCGACACGGGCGTGCATGTGCTGATGACGATGCGGATGGCGGCCGAGCTATCCGGCTGCGATCCGACCGTCACTTTCGCACTGCTGGGCCATGATCTCGGCAAGGGCACGACGCCGGCCGAAATCCTGCCCAGCCACCACGGTCACGAGGAGCGCTCGGTGGCCCTGCTCGAGGAGCTTTGCGAACGGCTGCCCGTGCCGCGCGCGTATCGCGACCTGGCAATGCACGTCGCGCGGCATCACGGCACGGTCCACCGGTCGACCGATCTGCGCCCGTCGACGGTGCTTAAGCTGCTCGATGCCGTCGACGCGTTCCGGCGGCCGGAGCGCTTCGATGCGTTTCTGATCGCCTGCGAGGCCGACGCGCGCGGCCGAAAGGGGCTAGAGAATCAGCCCTATCCGCAAGCCGAGCGCTTTCGTCGGGCGTTCGCCGCCGCCCGGGACGTCGACGTCCGGGCGCTGGTTGCGGCCGGCCACGCGGGCGAAGCGCTCGGCGACGCGTTGCGCAGCCGTCGCATCGAGGCGATTCGCGCCGTCTGGGCATCGCCTTCGGCGGCGTAACGGCCGTAGCGGCTCCAGCGGCCCTAGCGCGGCCCTGCGCCGCGCGCGGCCATGGAGGAGCCTCCGGCGCACCGCGTCCCGCGACGCTCAGAGACGCGCGCGCAGGTCGCGCCCCGGCATCTCGAGCTCGAGGCTGCGGGTCGCCAGCAACACCTTGAAGCGTTCGCCCATCTCGCCCGGCATCAGCAGCCGTTTCAACGCTCCAAGCGCCGCCGGCGAGCCGGCGCGCGCAGACTCGCCGAGCAGCCCCTCGCCGAGCGCGCCGATCAGGAACTGCGCCTGGGTCGTGAAGCCCGCCACCTCGAGCCCGGCGTCGACCGCGGCGTCCGCGCACGCGCTGAAATCGACCCACGCACTGATGTCCTGCAAGCCCGGATAGAGGAACGGATCGTCATGCGCACGGTGCCGGTAGTGGCAGATCAGCGTGCCGCCGTCACGTTCGAGACGGTAGTAGTCGCGCCGCACATAGCCATAGTCGACGACACAGAGCGCACCGCGCTCGAGCGACGCGGCCAGCGCGCCGATCCAGGCGGGAAGCGCGAGCGCAATTTCGGAGCGATAGCCGTCCGGCAGCGGCATGCCGAGCTGCTCCTCGAGCCCGCGCACAGCCGCGGCGAGCGTGGGCTCGGGCGAGCCCGCCGACCATTCGAAGCCATCGTCCCGGCGGGCGACGCCGAGCGGGATCGCGTCACCGCCGCGCTTCACGAAACAGCTGACCGGCAGCGCATCGGCGACCTCGTTGGCGATGATCGCCCCGTGAATCGGAGCGGCCGGCAGACGCTCGAGCCAAGTCGCCCGGTCGCCGAGCACATGCTGCTGACGGGCGCGCAGCGCAGCGCTCGTCTCGAGAATCAGATAGCGCACTCGCTCGAGACCGAGCTCCGCCAGGGAATCGAGAAGCTGCGCCGCAAGCGTGCCGTGACCCGCCCCGAGCTCGAGGACGACCGGATTCTCGAGCCGGCGCAGGTTCGGAGCGAGCACGGCGGCCAGGCCGCGCGCGAGCGCGTCGGAGAGCTCCGGCGCCGTGACGAAATCACCGGACGCGCCGAGTTTCTCGTCGGGCGACGCGTAATAGCCGAGGCCCGGCTCGTTCAGCGCGAGATGCATATACCGCTCGAAGCCGATCCAGCCGCCGGCAGCATCGATCTCGGCGCGGACTCGCGCGGCGAGCTGCCGGCTGCGCTCGAGCGCCTGATCGTCCGGCTGCGGCAGCGCGGATCGCGAAGAAGGTGACAGCATCCGAGCGCTCCCAGCGCCTACTCACACGGTTAGTTAGTGTACCCTTACGCGCAAATCGGCTCGGCGGAGAACACGTGCACGCTCGACAACCCACCCTCGAAGGCCGCTGGGCGCTCGTTACCGGCGCCGGCAAACGCATCGGCGCGACCATCGCGCGCGCGCTGCACGAGGCGGGCGCGAACGTTGCCGTGCATTACTTCACATCCGCGCTCGATGCGGAGCAAATCGTCGCCGAGATGAACTCGCAGCGGCACGGCTCGGCGCTCGCGGTCGGCGGCGACATCCGCGACATCGCGGCCGTCGAGCGTATCATCGCGGAGGTCACGGCCTCCGCAGGCCGGCTCGACGTGCTCGTCAACAATGCCTCGAGCTTCTATCCGACGCCGCTCGGCACCATCACGAACGAGGCGTGGCACGACCTCATCGACAGCAACTTGAAGGCGCCGGTGTTCCTCGCCCAGGCCGCGCTTCCGCACCTCAAGCGCGCCCGCGGCGTGATCATCAACATCGTGGACATCCATGCGCAGCGGCCGCTCCGTCACCACGTCGTATACGGCGCCGCGAAAGCGGGCCTCGCGATGTTGACCCGCTCGCTGGCCAAGGATCTCGGCCCCGAGATCCGCGTGAACGGTGTCGCGCCGGGCGCGATTCTATGGCCGGAGTCGGGCATCTCGGAGAGCGTGCAGCAGACCATCCTGAGGCAGGTACCGCTGAAGCGAACCGGCGCACCGGAGGACATTGCATCGGCCGTGGTGTACCTGGTGCGCGACGCCGCCTACGTGAGCGGGCAGATCCTCGCGGTCGACGGCGGGCGCAGCGTCGGCTGGTAGCGTTGCAAGTTATTCGAGCGCCTCGAGTCGGCCGAGTCGCTGGAGCCGAGCCGGCTGGCCGGTCGCGCTCATGGCCCGCCATTCCTCCGCGAACGTGCGGCCCGTTAGCGGATGGCGCAGCGCAGGCGCCAAGTCGGCGAGGGGCGCGAGCACAAACGCGTGGCGGCGCATGTCGTCGCGCGGTAGTCGCAGCGCTGCATCGACGGTCGAGCCGACCAGTAACAGATCGAGGTCGAGTGGCTGCGGCGAGACGCGCTGCCTATGCCGCACCCGGCCGCCCTCGTGCTCGATAGCGGTGAGTTTGCGCTTGACCTCGTCGGCCGTGACGTCCGCCGCAAATGCGATCACCATGTTGAGGAAATCCGCGCCGCTGAAGCCGAACGCCGGGCTCTGATAGACCTCCGAGCAACGCAGCGGGGCGTAGCGTTCTGCGAGCGCCGCCACGGCGAGCCGCAAATGGCGCCGCGGCGCCTCGTTGCTGCCGGCAGCGACATAGACCTCAACCATACGCCTCCGCGGTGCGCTCGATGGTCACGCCCACCTCCCGCGAGCCTTGCACGGCGCCCGGCTTGGCGACGGATACGCGCGTCCACGGCACGCCGAACTCGGTGACCACGATCCGGGCAATCGCCTCGGCCAGTGTTTCCACGAGCTGAAACTGCGCGTCGCCGACGAAGTCGCTGACGCGCTCGGCGACATCCTTGTAGTTCAGGGCTTGGTCGATACGGTCGGTCGCCGCGGCGCGGCGGACGTCGCACGCCATGTCGAGGTCGATCCGGACGACCTGCTTGGTGCGGCGCTCCCATTCCCAGATGCCGATCACGGTCTGGACACGCAAATCACGCACAAAGGTGATATCCAAGCAGGTCTCCTTGGCAGGGAATCAGCAGGCTGCGACAGTCGCCCCGCGAGCGGGCGACGGGCCGCCCGCGGCCGGCGGCAATAGTTCCTCGAGCGACCAGCGCGGGCGTGCGACGATGCTGCGCGAGGCCCCGAGGACCGCGGCGCCGGCCCGGCACGCACCCGCATAAGCAATCATCGCGCCGTTGTCGGTGCAAAGCGCCGGGCGCGGATAGTGCACGGCAAACCCGTGCGCACGGCCGGCTGCCTCGATCGTCGCGCGCAGCTTCCGATTGGCGCCGACGCCGCCGGCAATGACGAGCCGATCCCGGCCCGTCGCGGCCAGGGCGCGCAGGCACTTATCCGCGAGACTGTCGACGACCGCGGCCTGGAAGCTCGCGGCAATGTGGGCCCGAACCTCGGCAAGCCGGCCGGCCGCGCCCTCGGCGTCGATGGCGAGGCGCACGGCGGTCTTTAGCCCGCTGAAGCTGAGGTCGAGACCCTGACCGCGCAACGGCCGCGGGAACGCGAAGCGCACCGGGTCGCCCTCCTCCGCGAGCGCCGCCAGCGCCGGGCCGCCGGGATACGGCAGCGCGAGCAGGCGCGCGACCTTGTCGAACGCCTCGCCGGCCGCATCGTCCAGAGTCTCGCCGACGATGCGGTAGCGGCCGTGGGCCGCGACATCGACCAGCTGCGTGTGGCCGCCGGATACGAGCAGCGCGAGAAACGGAAACTGCGGCGGATCGGGCTCGAGCCGGCTGGCAAGCAGATGGCCCTCCATATGGTGGACCGGAATGGCCGGGATGCCGAGCGCATAGGCCATGGACACCGCGAACGCGCCGCCGACCATCAACGCGCCGATCAGCCCAGGTCCGGCCGTATACGCGACGGCGTCGAGCATCGCGGGCGTGAGCCGCGCCTCGGCCAACACGTGCCGGACCATCGGCCCGAGCTTCGCAATATGGTCGCGAGACGCGAGCTCCGGCACGACGCCGCCGAAGGGCGCGTGGATGGCCGTTTGGCTCGCGAGCGCTTCGGCGACGATGCCGCGGCCCGTTTCGAACAGCGCGACGCCCGTCTCGTCGCAGCTGGTTTCTATGCCAAGCACGCGCATGACGTCAGCGCCACCCTTTACATGTTGTTCGCGGCGAGGGTACGATAGCCGGCTCAGACGGCGACGCAATAGTTGCCGACCACCCTAATACCGCGAGTACTTGATGCCAAGCGTCCGTGTAAGAGAAAGTGAACATTTCGATGCGGCACTCCGCCGATTCAAGCGCGCCTGCGAAAAGGCGGGTATTCTGACAGAGCTGCGCCGACGTGAGTACTATGAAAAGCCCACGCAGGAGCGCAAGCGCAAGAAGGCTGCCGCCATCAAGCGCCACATGAAGCGTAACGCCCGGACACTGTCCCGGCGGCGACGCTTGTACTAACCCAGGTCAGGCGATCCGGTTTCGGTCCGATGTCGTCACTCAAGGGCCGCTTGGAAGAAGACATGAAGGCCGCGCTGCGCGCGGGCGATAAGCCGCGCCTGTCCACGCTGCGGCTGGCTTTGGCTGCCATCAAGCAGCGCGAGGTCGATTCGCGCCAGAATCTCGACGACGCCGGCGTCCAAAGCGTGCTCGAGCGCATGATCAAGCAGACTCGAGACTCGCTCTCCCAGTATCGCGATGCGGGCCGAGGCGATCTCGCCGATAAAGACGAGGCGGAGCTTGCTATCCTGCAGGCCTATCTGCCTGAGCCGCTCAGCGAAGAGGAGCTCGATACCCTGATTTCCGATGCAATAGACGAAGTCGGGGCCCGAGGGCTGAACGACATCGGCAGAGTCATGGCGGCAATCAAGACGAAGGCCGCCGGCCGTGCCGACATGCGCGAGGTCAATGCTCGTGTCCGCGCCGCGCTCGTCGAAGAGTAATTCGCCGCCGCCGAATAGCACGAAAGGCGCACCGGCCGGGCTCGCATGAGCCGAATTTCCGAATCGTTCCGAGACGACTTGCTGGCCCGCGCCGATATCGTCGAGATCGTCGGCGCCCGCGTCACGTTGAAGAAGGCCGGCCGCGACTACAAAGGCCTCTGCCCGTTCCACGAGGAAAAAACGCCGTCGTTCTATGTCGTGCCGGGCAAGGGCTACTTCCATTGCTTCGGCTGCGGCTTGAACGACAACGCGATCGGCTTCCTGATGCGCTACGACAATCTCTCATTCCGGGAAGCGGTGGAAGCACTCGCCGAGATCGTCGGCGTGCCGATGCCGGCCGATAGCGCGCCGGCCGAAGCGCCCGTCGATCCGGGGCTCATTCCGCTGCTGCACGAGGCCGATCAGCTGTACCGGCGGCTGCTCCGTGAGCATCAGCAGGCAATCGATTACCTCAAACGCCGCGGCATCGACGGCCCGACCGCCGCGCGCTTCGGCCTCGGCTATGCGCCAGATGCGTGGGATACGGTGCGCAAGACACTTGGCCGCAGCGAGAGCCGGGTCGACCGGCTCGTCGAAGCCGGCCTGCTGATTCGCAACGAAGAGGGGCGGGTTTACGACCGGTTCCGCGATCGAATCATGTTCCCGATCCGCAACGTGAAGGGGGACGTGATCGGCTTCGGCGGGCGCGTCCTCGGCAGCGGTGAGCCGAAGTACCTCAACTCGCCGGAATCGGCCATCTTCCACAAGGGCCGCGAGCTTTACGGGCTTTACGAGGCGCGTCGCCGGCCGGGCCGCCCGACCCAAATTATCGTGGTCGAGGGCTATCTCGACGTGGCGAGCCTCGCGCAGTTCGGCGTCGAGCCCGCCGTCGCGACCCTCGGCACGTCAACGACCGCCGATCACCTGCGGCGGCTGACGCGCCTTTCCGATCGCATCATCTTCTGCTTCGACGGCGACCGCGCCGGCCGCGGCGCCGCGTGGCGCGCGCTCGAGACGGTGCTGCCGTTCGCTGGGGGCAGCGTCGAGATCAAATTCCTGTTGCTGCCGGAAGGCGAGGATCCGGACTCGCTGGTCAGGACGCTGGGGCTCGAAGGGTTCCGCGCACGGCTCGACGACGCCGCGCCGCTGTCGGCATTCATGCTCGAGGAGCTGGCCGCGGGCGGCGAAGCCGCGGATGTCGACGGGCGCTCGCGGCTAATCGCGCGCGCCCGGCCGCTACTTGACCGGCTGCCTGCCGGTTTCTATAAAGAGCTGTTGATAGAGGAACTTGCGGGGCTCGCGAAGATCGAATCCACACGGTTCGTTGCATTGCTCGAACGGCCCGGACAGACCGCGCCGCCGAAAGCGCCGGCGCCAGCTGCGCCCCGCCGCGGGCGATCCACGGCGATCGGCAAAACGATCACATTACTGCTGCATCATCCGGCTGCCGCCGCGCTGATCGAGCCGGTGCCGAGGCTTGCCGCGGTCGACGATCCGGGTGCGCCGCTGCTACGGCGGCTGCTTGAACTGGCCACGGCGCACCCCGATCTAAGACTTGCGGGCCTGATGGAGCGGTTTCGCGACGAGCCCGATGAGAAACACATTCGACGTTTGGCGGCGGCCGCGCCCCCGCCGCTCGAGAGTGATGCCGCTGCGGCCGAGGTGCTTCAGGACAGCCTGGAGCGCATTGTGCGTGAGCACGCGGCGCGAGCACGCCGGCGACAGACGGCCGACGCGCTGCGCCGCAGCGATCCGAATCTGGGTCACGATTTGAGCTGATAGCTTGCGACTTGAACTAAATCGTCGGCGCAGCATCACAAAATTCGTGTAATGGCAATGGCTGAGTCGCGCCAATCGCGCTATAGTGCCCCGTTTTTTTGGCGCCCGATCACAAGAGGAAACCAGTGTCTATGGATACCGCCTCTCATCCTCAGGAAGACGAGCGGCAGTCACAGCTCAAGCTGTTGATTGCCAAGGGCAAAGAGCAAGGTTATCTGACCTACGGCGAGGTCAACGACCACCTGCCGAGCGATATCGTCGATCCTGAGCAGATCGAGGATATCGTAAACATGATCAACGACATGGGGATCACGGTTTACGAGAA
>CAZFJU010000124.1:0-12501 GCA_964518995.1 uncultured Gammaproteobacteria bacterium | reverse complement strand
CTGGGCTCGCCGGCAGTCAACGACGCGAAATCGTAGAGGCCGCCGTCCGCCAGATGCGACGGCGTGACGTTCTGTAGCGCACGGAACAGGCGGCTGGTGCGACCCGGGTCCTGTCGCTCCCATTCAGCGAGCATGGCCTTGATCTTGGCGCGCTGCAGGTTCTCCTGCGAGCCGCACAAATTGCACGGGATGATCGGGAAGCCGCGGCCGCGCGCGTAGCGCGCAATGTCTTGCTCCGCGCAGTACGCGAGCGGCCGGATCAGCACATGCCGCCCGTCGTCGCTCAGCAGCTTCGGCGGCATCGCCTTGAGACGGCCGCCGTGAAACATGTTGAGGAACAAGGTTTCGACGATATCGTCGCGGTGATGACCTAGCGCGATTTTCGTCGCACCCAGCTCGTCCGCGACCCGATACAGAATGCCGCGCCGCAGCCGTGAGCACAGCCCGCACATCGTCTTGCCGGCCGGGACGACGCGGGTGACGACCGAGTAGGTATCTTCCTCGACGATGCGGTACTCGACACCGAGCGCGTCGAGATAGGCCGGCAGCACTTCCGGCGGGAAACCGGGCTGCTTCTGATCGAGATTGACCGCCACGATGCTGAAGTCCACCGGCGCGCGACGCTGCAGGCTGAGCAGCATATCCAGCAGCGTGTACGAATCCTTACCGCCGGACAGGCAGACCATGACCCGGTCGCCGCCCTCGATCATCGCGTAATCGCCGATCGCCCGCCCCACCTCGCCGCGCAACTGGGCCTCGAGCTTCTTCGCTCGGCCGGAGCGCCGGGCCGCAACGTCGTGGTCGGCGTTCTCGTCCGACTCGGTCGTCACACTGTGTGGGATTGCGGTGGACATGGCAGAGCTCGTTTGGATTCAAGGGGTGATGCGCCCCGCGGCGCGGCCGATAAGGAGCACACGGACTGGGCGCCATGATAACGGATCGTTCGCCGGGGCCGCACGCGGCTGCCCCCTGCCGGCAGCCTCGCGGCGCGCAGCCGTGTAGTAGCATAGCCAGACTGGCCCCCGGCGGCCGCCTGACGGGAGTTATCGTGCCGAGCGAAGATCTGAAGCGCCATCTCGACCGCCTGCGCGAAGAGCTCGCGGCGGACCCGGAGCTCGATGCCGAAACCCGGGCGATGCTGGAAGACGTCGCCCTCAGCATCGAACGCGCGCTCGAGGGTCAGCACGACGAGCCGCATACCGTTCGGGAACGCGTCGAAGGCGCAACCGTCCGCTTCGAAGCCGAGCATCCGAGGTTCGCGCGCGTGCTGAGTGAAGTCACCGACGCGCTCGCGAAGATCGGCGTCTAGTCTGGCACTTCTGTCTCCTGCCCCGCGGCACCGCAGATGGAGGGAACGGCGACACATCTGCCGACCGTCAAGCAGCTTCGCTACTTCGTTGCGCTGGCCGAGCATCAGCACTTCGGGCGGGCGGCCGCGGCATGTCATGTTTCGCAGTCCGCATTCAGCGTCGCGATCCGCGAGCTCGAGACGCTGCTGCACGCCAATCTCGTCGACCGCACGAACCGCAAAGTCACGATCACGGCCACGGGACGCGAGGTCGCGGCGCGCGCCACGCGCTGCCTGCGCGATCTCACGGCGCTCGCCGAAGCGGCGCGGCGCGGTGATCGGCCGCTCGAAGGGCCGCTGCATCTCGGCGTGATCCCGACCATCGCGCCGTTCATGCTGCCGGATGCGCTGCCGGCCGTACGACGTACCTTTCCCGGCCTGAAGCTGTTCCTGCACGAGGACGTCACGCAGAAGCTCTATGAGCAGCTGATGGCCGGGACGCTCGACATCGTGCTGCTCGCGTTACCGTTCGATCTGCCCGGCGTCGAGAAACTGATCCTTTTCAACGATCCGTTCCGGCTCGCCGTGCGCAAAGGCACCGCTCTCGTCGACCCGGACGACTATGAGCCGGACCGGCTTAGCGACGGCAGCGTCCTGCTCCTGCGCGAGGGGCATTGCCTTCGCGAGCACGCCATGGACGCCTGCCGCATTCGCGATACGGACAAAATGAGCACATTCTCCGCGTCCAGCCTGCTGACGCTGATCGAAATGGTCGATGCGGATCTCGGCGTCACGTTTCTACCCGAGATGGCCGAAGGCTCGGCGCTCCTGCAGCACACTCAGATCGCCACCTACCCGCTCGACGAGAACAACTACCGCAGCATCGGCCTGATCTGGCGGCGCGGCAGCCCGCGCCGCGATGAGTTCGAGGCGCTCGGCAGATTTCTTGCCGAGCAGCACGACGCACCGATCACGCCGGATCCCGCCGAGCCGGCTCGCGCGATAACGGATTGACGCGGCGGAGCCGACCGGCGGCGGCCGCCGCGAGCAGCGCCAGCAGCACGGGCATGGACATCGCACCGCCGCCGCCATGCTCATGCACGACGACGACCGGCGGCGCTGTATCGTGCGCCCGATCCTCGAGCGGCAGCAGCGCGAAAGCGGACGTATCTGCCGGCCCGAGCTCGTCCTGGAAGACGCCCGTATCGGCATCGTAGATTTCGAGGAGCAGATCGTATTCGCCGGGCGGATACCCTGAAACCAGCTCGACCTCGACCTCGTAGGCGTCGTCAGCGGTTTCGCCGTCGACGCGGAAATCCTCCGTCTCGTGCAGCAGATCCCAGACGACGCCATCGGCGCTCAGATATAGCGCGCCATAGACCCACGCCTTGGCGAAATAGCTGTCGACGTCGAACGTCACCCGCAAGTAGCGGTAGTAGCCGTCGTTGTCGGCGTCGAAGAACATGTCGACGCCGGCCTCATAGAGCCAATGATCGGACAGGAACGCGGACGCGGTAAACGACACGCCTTCCTTCGCGCGCATCGGCCGCTTGGCAGGCGTGACCGTGTGCTCCGTGAACGAGCCGATGTCGCGCAGGGCGTCCGCATCGCGCTCGATTTGGTAGCCGGACACGGCGCGCACGATGTGCTCGTCGGCGCTTGCCGTGGTGGCCGCGGCGAGCGGCAATGCCGCGCCGAAACACGCCAGCGCATACCCGCGCGCGAGATGTTTTGCTTTCATCGTTCGCTCCTCGTCCCGTCCGTCCGGTCACGATTACAGCGAAATCAAGCTGAACGGCGACTGAGCGCCCTGCAGCGCTCCCTGGCGGGCTGCTAGACTGACGAATTCCTGCCGCGCAAACGGGTCTATATCGGCCATGCAACCCCTATCCGCACCAGATCTCTTCGGCTATCGCAAGCACTGGGCGGCGCGCCTGACTCCCGCGCCGGAGCTGCCCATGTCGCGAGCGGAGATGGACGCCCTCGGCTGGGATGAATGCGACGTGATCGTCGTCACAGGCGATGCCTACGTCGATCATCCGAGCTTCGGCATGGCGATCATCGGCCGCGTGCTCGAGGCCCAAGGGTTTCGCGTCGGCATCATCGCGCAGCCCGATTGGCGCTCGAAGGCGGATTTCGCGCGGCTTGGCCGTCCTCGGCTCTTCTTCGGCATCACGGCGGGCAATATGGATTCAATGGTGAACCGCTACACCGCTGATCGACGCGTGCGCCGAGACGATGCGTACACGCCGGACGGGGTGGGCGGCATGCGCCCGGATCGCTCGGTGATCGTCTATGCGCAGCGCGCGCGCGAAGCGTTCGCCGACGTGCCGATCGTCATCGGCGGTATCGAGGCCAGCTTGCGGCGCATCGCGCATTTCGACTACTGGCAGGAGAAAGTGCGCCGCTCGATCCTGCTCGACGCCAAAGCCGACCTGCTCGTGTTCGGCAACGGCGAGCGGCAGATCGTCGAGATTGCGCATCGGCTCGCGGCCGGGCAACGGGCCGACGACATCCGTGACATACGCGGCACGGCTTTTATCGGCAGCCGGGCCGCCGCCGGCTGGACCGAGATCGATTCAGCGGACATCGACACTCCGGGGCAGGTCGACGCCCACCCCGACCCTTATGCCATGACGCCCGACCGCAAGCCGCCCGCGCCGACCGAGCCGGGCGTGCAGGTCGTGCGCTTCTCGCGGCGCGTGCCCCGCGCCGACCGCGACAAGAGCTACATTCGGCTGCCGGCTTTCGACGCCGTGCGCGACGACCCGGTTCTCTATGCACACGCGTCGCGCATCTTGCATACCGAAGCAAACCCCGGCAACGCGCGGCCGCTCGTGCAGCGTCATGGCGATGCCGAGCTCTGGCTGAACGCCCCCCCGCTGCCGCTCACGACCGCGGAGCTCGACCGCATTTACGAGCTGCCGTATACACGCCGTCCGCATTCGGTTTATGGCAACGCGCGAATTCCAGCGTACGAGACGATTCGTTTCTCGGTTGCGATCCAGCGCGGCTGCTTCGGCGGTTGCACCTTCTGCTCGATCACGGAGCACGAGGGCCGGATCATCCAAAGCCGCAGCGAGGAGTCAGTGCTGCGCGAGATCGAGACGATCCGCGATACGGTGCCCGGGTTCACCGGCGTGATCTCGGACCTCGGCGGCCCGACAGCGAATATGTATCGGCTCGCATGCAAGAGCCGCGAGATCGAAGCCGCGTGCCGGCGGCCGTCGTGCGTCTTCCCCGGCATCTGTCCGAACCTGGATACCAACCACGCACCGCTGATCCGTCTCTACCGGCGCGCCCGAGCGCTGCCCGGCGTGAAGAAGGTGTTGGTCGCGTCGGGCGTACGCTACGACCTGGCGGCCGAGTCGCCGGAATACGTCAAGGAGCTTGCCCAGCATCACGTCGGCGGTTACCTGAAGATCGCGCCGGAAGCGATCTCGGAAGGGCCGCTGTCGAAGATGATGAAACCCGGTATCGGTACGTATCACCGCTTCAAGAAGCTGTTCGACCGCTACTCCAAGGCGGCCGGCAAGGAGCAGTACCTGATCCCCTACTTCATCGCTGCCCATCCCGGCACGACTGACGACGACATGCTCGAGCTTGCCCTATGGCTGAAGGAGAACGGCTTCCGCGCCGATCAGGTGCAGGCCTTCCTGCCGGGGCCGATGGCCACCGCGACCGCGATGTATCACTCCGGCAAGAACCCGCTGCGGCGCGTCACCCGCGACGGCGAGGACGTGCATGTGCCGAAGGGCCTCAAAGTCCGGCGGCTGCACAAGGCGTTCTTGCGCTATCACGACCCGGACAACTGGCCGATGCTGCGCGAAGCATTAGTCCGCATGGGGCGCGCCGATTTGATCGGTAACGGCAAGCAGCATCTGGTCCCGAGGTTCCAACCGAAAGGCACCGGCCGAGTGCCGGAAGGCCGCCGCAAACCGGCGCGCGGCAAGCCGTTCAGGACCCAACATACGCGTTGACGGCGAGCCCGCCGCCGTCGGCGACGGAGGAGGCATGTCCAGCCACGACACGGGGCGAAGAGCAGCAACACTCGGTGCGGCGGCTGCGGCCGTGATGCTCGGCGCCCTGCTGATCGTGGCGGATAAAAAGGAGGTTCCACCCGAGCCGTCCGCCACGCCGCAGGGCCACGACGATACGTGGCTCGCGGCGGAGCGCGCCGAGTTCGTATCCGCGCTGCACGCCGCGCAAGCCGGCGCCGACGTTACGGGCTCGGTGGAGGACAGCGCAAAGCTGCGTGCATATCCGCTCTACCCGTACCTCGAGGCGGCGCGCCTGCGGCGCGCGCTCGCGACCGCGCACGGCGCCGCCGCGCTCGCCGATACCGCGTCGCGCGCTTTCCTCGCTCGATACGGCGAGCAGCCCGTCGCCCGGCCAGTCCGTGCCGCCCGGCTCGACAGCCTGGCGCGCCGGGGTCTCTGGTCGGAGCTGCTCGCCGAAGCGGACGGCGACTCCTCCGGCAGCACAGCACTGCGTTGTCAGCGCCTGCAAGCGCGCATCGCCGTCGGCGACACCGGCGGCCTCGCGGCGGAAATTGAATCGGTCTGGCTGAACGGCCGCCGCTTGCCGCCCGAGTGCGAGCCGCCTTTCGAATGGTTGCGCGCCGCGGAGCTGATGACGGACGAGCTGATCGAGCAGCGCACTCGGCTGCTGCTCGAGAACGGCCAGACGGCGTTCGCGCGCGTGATCGCGAACCGTCTGCCCGCCGAGCGGGCCGCGCCCTGGCTACGCTGGGCGGATGCCGTTGACCGGCCGGCCGACACGCTCGACCGGCTCATCACCGCGCCGGACGTACCGCTCCCGGACGGCGCGCTCGACGACGCCTGGCAGCGCCTCGCGCGCAATCGCCCGGCCGACGCGCTCGCGCGTTTCCCGGCGCTGGTCGCCGCCTTCGAGCTCGATGCCGAGGCGATCAGCGAGGCGGCCCGGGTGCTCGCGCTCGGACTCGCGTGGGACCGCCGTCCGGAGGCGCTCGAGCTGTTCGCACGAGTCGCGCGCGAGCACCTCGATGACTACGCGCTCGGCTGGCTGGCCCGCGCGGCGCTCTGGGCCGGCGACTTCCGCCGCGCAAGCGATGCGATCGGCGCCATGTCACCGGCACAGCAGCAGGAAACCCGCTGGCGATATTGGGCCGCACGCGCGGCTCAGCACGACGGCCAGCACCGCCGAGCGCGCGCGCTGTTCCGTAGCGTGCTGCCGACCGACAACTACTACGCCGCAATGGCCGCGGCTCACCTTGGCGTGCGCATCACGCCCGGACAACAGTCCGTGCCGGTCGAGGACGAGCGGCTCGGGCGGCTCGCGGCGCAGCCGCCCTTCGTGCGGGCCCGCGAGCTGCGGCTCGCCGGAATGCCGTCCGAGGCGGTCGCCGAATGGCGATACGGAGCCGCCTCGCTCGACGCGTCAGACGGTCCCCAGACGATCCACTTGGCGATGCGCTGGGGCTGGTACGACGTCGGCGTCGCGACCGCCACGTCGCACCGCATTTTCGACGACTATCGGCTGCTCTATCCGCGGCCATTCCGGCCCGCCGTCGCCCACGCCGCCGCATCGATGGCGCTCGACGAGGCGCTGCTCTACGGCGTGATTCGCCAGGAGAGCTTGTACCGACCGGACGCGGCATCCGCGGCCGGCGCGCTCGGGCTCGCGCAGCTGCGGCCGGAGACGGCACGGCGTGTCGCGCGCCGCATCGACCACCCGGCGCCGAGCCGCGCAGACCTGCTGGTGCCCGAGGTCAATCTGCTGCTTGGCGCGGCGGAGCTGCGCTCGCTTCTCGATCAGTTCGGCGGGCAACTGCCGCTCGCGCTCGCAGGCTACAACGCTGGGCCGAACGCCGCCCGCCGCTGGGCGCCCGCCGAGCCGCTCGACGCGGACATCTGGATCGAGAACATCCCGTTCAACGAAACTCGCGATTACGTGCAACGCGTGCTTTGGCACACCATCGTCTTCGAGTGGCTGGAGCGCGGCGGCGGCCGCGATACCCGCGAGTGGCTGGCGCCGATCGAGCCCGTCACGAGCCGCGAGCTGTAAGCCCCGTAGAGACTAAGCAGCAGTCGCCTGCGTCCTCTTCAGCCGCCTTCGTCCGGCGGCAAGCCCGCCGACGGCCGCCTGAACGGACGAAAGCACGATACCTCGACGCCGCCTTCGGGCCGCGTCCGCACCGTGAGCTCCGCGCCGATCGCTCGCGCCCGGTAGCGCATGATCTGCATCCCCATGCCGCCGCCCGCGGTGTCCGTGCGCTCGAAGCCGATGCCGTCATCTCGCACCGTCATCATCAAGCCGTCCGGCCGGACATCGACGCAAATCGCGATTGCCGTCGCCTTACTGTGCTTGACGGCGTTGGTCACCGCTTCCTGCGCGATGCGGTACAGATTAGTCGCGCTTTCTTCGCTCAGCGCGTCGAGCCCGTCGGCCGTCGATGCGCTGCAGGTGATGCCGAACACCGCTTGCGCACGGCGCGCGAGCTGCTCGAGCGCCTGCCGCAGTGTAACGCCGGCTGCACGCGGCACGGGGCTGAGGCCCCTCGCGAGCTCGGACGTATGGGCGATCGCCTGGTTGATCAGATCGATCGCCTGCTGCAGGTTCTCGCCCTCGTCGCTCGCACCCGCCGGCAATTTTTTTCGCAGTGGCTCGAGCAGGAGTTTCGCGCCGGTTAGGATTTGCCCGAGACCGTCATGCAGATCGTGACCGATGCGTGCGCGCTCGCGCTCTACGCTGCGCGCGATCTGCCGGTCGAGATCCATACGATCGGTGATGTCCTCCGCGTCCGGTCTGGCAACCGCCCGCTTCTCGGCCATGATCCCCTCCTGAATCCGCCACGCCGGCGCATGCGGCTCCACGAGCACAGCTTACCGTCATCAGCTCCGCGGGCACGACTTCCGGGCGCCGGCACGCGGCCCGCCCGGGGCGCTACGCCGGAATCGAGCGCACCAGCCGTGGATAGAAATAGGCAAGCCCACCGAAGCGCGCGACGTAGTGCACGTAAAACGCAGCCCACAGCCCGTGATTACCGAGCTCCCGCAGCAGCCACCATGCGCCGACGAAGATCGCGAGCGCGACGAGCATTGCGTTGCGCATGTCGGCCGTGCGGGTCGCACCGATAAAGATGCCGTCGAGCTGAAATGCCCACACGCCGAGCAGCGGCGCCGCGGCGGCCCACGGCAGAAATTCGCGGGCCGTCCGGCGTGCCTCCGCATCGACGGTCAGCAGGTCGATGATCGCCGGACCGAACGTTGCGAGCGCCACAGAGATCACGGCGGCGATCCCGGCGGCCCAGACCGTCGCCATCCAAGCCGCAGCCACGAAGCTTGCCCGCTGCGCGGCCCCGACTGCACGGCCGACGAGCGTTTCCGTCGCAAACGCGAGCCCGTCCAAGAAAAACGCCGCAACGGCCATGAACTGCAGCAGCACGGCGTTCGCCGCTAAGATCACGTCGCCCTGACGGGCGCTCTCCGCGTTGAACCAGACGAATACCGCAACCAACGCCAACGTGCGGATCATGATGTCGGCGTTCACGGCAAAGGTCTGCTTCAAGCGGGCCGCAATCCGCACCCGCTCGAGCGTCAGTCGGCTTCCGAGCCGCGCCGCTTTGCGCCAGGCGATGCCGACGCCGGCGGCGGCCGCGACCGTCTCGGCGATCAGCGTCCCGAACGCAACGCCGCGCACGTCCCAGCCGAAACCGAGCACGAACAACAAGTCGAGCGCGATATTCGTGGTATTCAGCAATACTTGCAGCACGAGACCGAGGTCGGTACGGCCGAGACCGATGAACCAGCCAAGCAGCGCATAGTTCACGAGCGTCACCGGCGCGGCCCAGATGCGAATATCGAAGTAGCCGCGCGCGAGCGACTCGACGCGCTCGCTCCCCTCGAGAACCGCAAAGGCGACTTCCCGGATCGGCCACTGCAGCAGAATGATCGCGAAGCCAACGGCTACCGCGATCAGCAGCGCGCGGCCGAGCACCGCGAGGACCTCATCCGCGTCGCCGGCGCCGTGCGCCTGCGCCGTGAGGCCGGTCGTGCCCATGCGCAGGAAGCTGAATGCCCAGAAGACCAGCGTGAAAATCAGCGCACCGATCGCGACGGCGCCGATATAAGCCGGATCCGGAATCCGGCCCACCACGCCGGTATCGACGATGCCGAGCAGCGGCGTCGTCACGTTCGAGATCATGACCGGCACCGCGATCGCGAGAATGGACCTGTGCGTCAGCGGCGCCGACGGCGCTCGGCGGTTCATCGGTCGGCGGTCTCACACGGCAAGGTCACAGACGCCGCGGGGCAATCGGCGATGGCGTCCAACGAGGCGGCAAGTGTATACGGCAGCCGTGAGCTCTGCTCGGCTCGAGCCGCCCCGGCGCACCTAATGTGGGTTACAGTGGCGCTCGTTACAGCTGATCAGAAGCGGAGATGCCATGCGTATATTCTCGTTGACCGCCCTCGTGCTGCCGCTCGCGTTTGCCATGCCTGCCATCGTCCAGGCGCAGGACGAGCCGCCCCCGCAGGATTGGATCGAGGTGCCGCTCCCCGAGCACACGTTCCTCGAGTTCGAGCGGGAATTTCGGGCCGATGTCATCGACATCCCGCTCGCACCGTTTGGCGAGCTCGAGTACAAGCTGTGGATCGAGGAAGGCGACGCCATCGTCTACGAATGGAACGTGCTCGAGATCGACGATCCGGAGGCGTTGTATTCCGAGTTTCACGGCCATACCGAGCGCGTCGGCAACGAGCCCGGGACGTTGATGTTCTACCGGAAGGCGTCGGGCGGGCAGGAGCGCGGGATGCTGGTCGCACCGTTCTCCGGCATACACGGCTGGTATCTCGTCAACGGCACCGAGGCGCCGATTGTCGTGCAGCTCGAGGTGGCCGGCTTCTACGACCTGGTTGAACAATAAAACCGGCTCGCGGGCGGCTAGCCGTCCGTGCCGCGGAACAGCATCGCGAGAAATCGACGCGCCTGCTCCGGCGCGTTTTCTCGCGTAGTCAGGAACTCGACGTGCTCGTCGGGACCTGCATCGGGATCGAGGCGGATCGCCCAGAACCCCTCGATCTCGTTCGGGAGCATCGAATAGCGCATGTCGACGATGCGCTCGGGCGCATCGGCGGATACGGCAACGAAGTCGTCCGATACGCGGCGGAAACGCTCGACATCCCGCGCCTGAGCGCTGCCCGGCTCGAGCCACGGGAAGTGCTTGTCGATGTCGAGCTTCTCGATGCTCTCGCCCGCGATCACCTGCGGCGAGACGCCCGCGCGCACGGCATCGACGTAGTAGCGCCCGTCATGCTCGTAGATCACCTTCCACAACACCAGATTGCCGAGCGACGGCTTCGCTTCGAGTCGAACGGGATCGTGTCCCCGGCCGAGCGCATGCTGGTATCCGGCCGTCTCGGCACGGGTCAGCTGCACCTGACCGAAGGCCAGGTAGGCGAGCGCCCAGCCGAGCGCGGCGCAAGCGTAGCGGCGGCGTCCCGCGAGCGCCGCGAGCGCGACCAGCGCGAGCACGGGCAGCGTGAAGAGCGGATCGACAACCGAGATGACGTTCCAGGCAATGCGTTCGCTCGAGAACGGCCACAGCAATTGCGTCCCATAGCTCGTGCAGGCGTCGAGCAGACCATGGCTGCCATAACCCAGCAGACAGTAAAGATACGTTTCGCGAAACGTCATCCGCTTGCGCACGGACCAGAAGAATACGAGAGCGCAGATAAGCGCCCCGATGGGCACGAAGGCCAGGGCATGGGTGAAGTGCCGATGAAACTCAAGGAACAGCAGCGGATCGGTGCGCGACTGGATCAACGTATCGAGGTCGGGCGCCATCCCGGAGACCGCCCCGAGCAGCGCGGCATCCCGAAATCGGCCGGGCCTCGCGCCGACTTGCGCCAAGCCGGCACCGACCGCCGCTTGGCTTACCGGGTCCATTGAACGGTTACCTCGCTCAGCTCGAACGCTCTGATAGCCAGTGTCGTGAATCCGTCGCGGCTTGACTAGCCGCCTGTCGTCGATTCACATGCCTCGCTACGATGCCCCAAGCCGTGCAGGCCGCTCGCTAGCATCGTGCTGCAGACTCTTGCGCCACGCGCTATCCTGCCGCTCGCAGACGATACTGGTGTGGCGCGCGGATATGACCTCGGGCACCGCGGTTGCGCTGGAGCTCGATGTTAAGGACGCGGCACGCACAGTGAGGCAAGCCGAGAGCTGGTCGATGTGCTGGAGGAAGGAATATGAAGGATGACGTCGCCGTCAGGGACGTGATGCGCACGAACGTCACGTTCGTCGATGGCAACATCGATGTGATGGAGGCGATGCGCATCATGAAGCGCGTCGGCGCAACCTGCCTGATCGTCGAGAAGCGCACGGAGCGCGATGAGTACGGCATGGTGCTCTTCTCCGACATCGCCAAGGAAGTGATCGCGAAAGACCGTGCGCCCGAGCGCGTCAATGTCTACGAGATCATGGCCAAGCCGGTGATCTCTGTCAGCCCGGACATGCGCATTCGTTATTGTGCAAGGCTATTCGAGCGCTGCGGCATCAGCCACGCGCCGGTGCTCGAAGGAAGCAAGGTCGTAGGAATCGTGAGCTACTATCTGCTCGTGCTGGGCTCCATTGATCTGGACTAGCCTGGGGTTCCTGGGCGCCAGGCGTTTGAGCCCGCGCTCCAAGGTGGTGCTGGCGGACGGATTCGAACCGCCGACCGGCTGATTACAAATCAGCTGCTCTACCTACTGAGCTACGCCAGCGCCGCACGTCATTATAGCGACACGCTGCCCGCCAGCCATACGACGCCTGATTAAACTGAAGTTCCTACGCTGTCTCGAGCGATTTTGTTAGCACCGCCAAGAAGATAGCGTAGCGTCGATGTGCAGCCGGCTGGCTACACGCTGATCTGATTGGTCAGGTCGAGCGCGCGCTGTTGGGTGGGGTTGAGCGTCGTCGCTACTTTGAAGGTGGCCGATTCCGATCCGCTCGACGGAGCGCGGCAGGTGTTGCGCACGACGGTAGAGAGCTCGGCGATGAGCGTGGCGAAGCTGTGCACGGGTTCGCCCTGATCGAGCGTGTGTGTAGCCGCTTTGCGATCGGCGGCTCGTGACCGCTTTGCCGGTGCGACCGGATCGCGTTTTTGCTTGGCGAGTTGATCTTCGTCAGCGAACATCAGCGCGCGCCACGCCTCGCGCATGTGCCACTCGACGTAGTACGCCAGCATG